>JACRAL010000178.1 GCA_016213435.1 Bacteroidota bacterium | reverse complement strand
ACAGTCTTTTTAGGCATTTTTTAGCAAGATTAAGAAGAAGAACAAAATGTTATACGAAAGCTCTTTATATGTTAATTCTCTCTGTGAAATTATTGATGTCAAAATGGAATAATGATTTAGCTATACTTAATTAACAATGCCGAAAATGAATAATGAAAATACAAATTCTCAATTATCAACTGTCAATTATCAATTTGTAAAAGATTGCACTATCGACACCGACCTTGAAGTTCTGATCCCCGATGAATACGTTGAAAATATTGCGGAACGAATTTCTTTGTATCAGCAATTAGACAACAGCAAAATCGAAGATGACCTTACTGCTTTTGAAAAACAATTGCAGGACAGATTTGGCGCAATTCCGATGCAGACAAAAAAACTCATCAACATTGTGCCCCTCCGCTGGCTGGCTGTTGAACTTGGTTTTGAAAAACTTATTCTAAAAAATGGGAAACTCACCACATGGTTTGTCTCCAATCAAAAATCTCCATACTACCAAAGTGAAATCTTTTCAAAAATCCTGCAGTTTGTACAAACTAATTCTAAAAATTGCACCATGACTGAAGGAGAGAATAAACTAACACTCAAAATCGAAAACATCAAAGATATTGGCATAGCAATGGAAATATTGAAGCGAATGAAAAACTAATCTCACAATTCCTCATCCATCCTCCTGTAAAAAATAAGAAAAAAAACAGTAAAGACAACTGAAAGTCCGATTCCCACATAACTGATATCATTCACGAAAACTGAAAAAATAATTTTTGCTAAAAAAACAGAAATACAAATCATGACTCCCCATCGCTTCATGTACCAGATTCCGATAAAAGAAATGAATTGCAATGCGACAATGATCCCATAAATTGCCGGAGCCCAGTCACTTATTTTCTTTATGGAAGGAGAAAAAACAAAAACAAAATTTCCCATGCTCCACAAGATCCCAACAATGCAAAAAATGGTAAGGATAATGGGACGTGCAGCCCTACCTATGACCTTCGGTCGGAACCTGCCATTGTCCAAAGGGGAGGAAGTGAGCTCGTTATCTCCCTCCCTTTGGGAGTCCCGATAGCTATGGGGATGGGATGGGCTTTCAGTTTTCATGTTGTCCTTATTGCTTCTACAGGATCTAACTGTGATGCATTATAGGCAGGAACAAAACCCGAAACTACTCCGATCAATGCAGAAATTGTAAGTCCGAGAATAATATTTGATTTGGTCAGATTGATTGTCATATCCATTGCAGATTCTACAATAAAAGTTCCTCCATAAATCAAAAGCAATCCAAGTACTCCTCCGATAACTGAAAGCATGACCGCTTCGGCAAGAAATTGCAAAAGGATAAAATAATTTTTCGCGCCAAGTGATTTTTGGATACCGATAAGATTTGTTCTTTCTTTCACCGAAACAAACATAATGTTCGCAATTCCAAATCCGCCCACCAAAATTGAAAATCCGCCAATGATCCATCCTGCGATCCCCACAATGCTGAACAAACCGTCAAACTGTGTGGATAGCATGGAAGTCTGATTGAGTGAGAAATTATCATCTTCGATGGGCTTCAACTTTCGGATTCCACGCATGATGCCCGTAAGTTCATCTGATAGTTCGTCATTTGTAATTCCCTCTTTTGCCTTTACCTGAATGATGGGATCTAGGCGATCGCTACGCAAGTCCACTAAATTTCTTGCATAGTTTATAGGAATAAGTACAATCGGATCCATAGAATTTCCGATCATGCTTTCTCCTTCTTTTTTAAAAACACCAATTACAGCAAGTTTGCTTCCTTTTACTGTAATGGTTTTTCCTATCGGATCTTCCTCCGAAAAAAGTCCTTCTGCAATGGTATTGCCGATAAGAGCAACAGGTCTTCCGCTCGTAGATTCCATCTCGCTGAAATATCGCCCTTCAGAAACTTCAAATGCTTTTATCATAGAATAGGCGTGCGATGCACAAACAATATTTGCATTTTCAACGTTGCTGCTTCTGTATTTAACTGTGTATCGAATAGATATGGAAAAACACGAGGCCCCACTCTTCTGACTTTGCTTTTGTACTTCATTTAATTCACTGATGTTAGGAACAGGACGATTCATGATTTTCCACCAAGGGAGGTCCAAATCAAATGTCCAAGGCCATTTTTGAATATAAATAACATTGTCTCCCATTGACTTCACACTATCGCGAAGTTTCTGCTCCAGAGAATCGGTCATTGTAAAAACAGAGATGACCGCAAAAATGCCAATAGTGATCCCTAGCAAAGAAAGAAAGCTACGGAGTTTGTTCGTCACCAATGCCTGCACGGCAAACAGGAAACTTTCTTTAAAGAGAGTTAAAAAAAGCATTATCTACTAAATTACTAATCTGGTACGAATATACGAATCACGAATTCGCAAAATTCCCATAAAGGTAAACAAACCTAACAACTCACAAACAATCAAATAGTTCCGCACAGAGGGGAATTAGTTGAATCAGTCGCTTTCAGGTCTCTTTTGAGGGGTTTTGTTACCCCCTTGT
>JACRAL010000179.1 GCA_016213435.1 Bacteroidota bacterium | reverse complement strand
TACAATAGAAAATTGTAATTTGGGTGGATTATCGTTATTATCGTGAATATTTTTTGCATAAAACCGAAAACCATAAACACCGGCACTAACCGGAACTGTAACTTGCCAGACAACTTGATTATTAAGAGCTAAAGCACCAAAAAAGTCATCACAAACAAGCATACCATTGCCATATGCCGGAGTTGCAACGTAATTACCATTTACAGATGACATTATTGCTATTTGACCATTTACATCACTCGATCCTGTCAGGTTATTTAAATAATTATATAATTCTGTAACAAAGGGCAAGGGGGGCGTTTGGGGAGTTTGGGGGTAAGAAGAGGAGTAATCTGTTTCAAAATCGCCTTGTGCTGTTGAAATGAGATTATTACAAAACACTAAGTGACATGGATTATAAACCGGAAAATCGTTTACGTCTAAAGTGATAGAAAAATACTTTTGAGCTAATGTGGCATTTGTATTTCTGGTTATTCTGATAAAACAGGTATCGCCAATACTAAGGCTTGTATCTGTAATTGATACTGAATCATTATATGTTGGAAAATACTTGTATTTAACCAATGTCAAATTACTACAATTACCTTTATATAATGAAATTGAATTTACCGATGGAATAACTTGGGTAAATGCTCTTGAAATAGAAATTGTATAATTTTTCCCGATAGAAATAAATTTAAACCACATCATGGTATCGGTTAATAAATATGTAACAGTCGAATCTAATCCCGGTATATTGATTGCTCCTGAACATGCAGGCGCAATCATATCATTAGCCATGGTAAATGATTGATATGAACTGTCAACTGTGTTGCTTGTAATATATCCAGAAGTCGTATCACCTGAATATGCGGATGAACTAATATCAGACCATTCGTTATTATGCCATGATGCAATTTTCATGTATTCGGGTTCTGCCCTATTACAGGAATTTGCATTCCACCCTAATGTTACAGCAACCGAAGAAGAACCTGCAACTTTGTTCAGATTCCAGTATTCACAATCGCTCAGGTTTGTTATTGTGCCGTCCGTGTTGCTTCCAAGATTTTGCCCTGTGTTAAAATACTCTGCTGTAAATGCATCGTTAGTATTTTGCGGCGCTGTAATGCTTAAAGGCTGGTAGTTGCTTCCCTTTCCTACTGGAAAAGTGAAGGCATCGTCGCCTGTTTTCTTCACCGGGCCGCTTACAAAACTGGCCGATGAACCGCCCGTAACAGAGGCGGAATGGGCAAGGTTAAGCAGGCTTGAGCCGGTTGTGATAATTTTTCCGGAAGTAAGAACAAGCTGAGGTTCCGGCGGATTATCAGTGAGCGTAAAATCGGCCATTGTAATATCCGAACCGAGCGTAACCAAATCGGAAGCATTGGTTTTATTCACGGTTAAGTTATACCGTAAATCGAATGTGCCTTTATTGGTAAGGCTTGCATTGCCGCCGCCTTCCATTTTCAGGTGTATGCGCATACATTTATAATATGTATCAGTTCCGTCCCTGTCTGTAGCGGTTTTTACTGTGCCGTAATTTACGAGATTGCCTTTAATGGTAAGCGTATGGGTTTTAATAGTGCTTTGCCCGTAAGTATTTTCGGCAGCAACTGGCCGCAAGGCGCCGCTGTTTTCCAAATCGCCGTAAACCGTGAGGCTGCGCGTGGTGTTGTTGTCGAACAATAAAGCGCCGCCGGAAATAACAAGGTTGTTGCACGAAGGATTACCATCCAAGTAAACGGTTCTGCCGCCTGTAATATACACATTGTCGGTTGAAGCGCCGGGATAAGAAACAGCCGTAACCCAACTGCTGCCATTGTATTTTAACCAGTTTGAAGAAACCGTCCACTCGCCGCTGCCAGTGTTGAACCTGTAATCGTCTGTGGTAAGCGCTTTGGTAGCGCCGTTGGCTGCGACCGCCCCTGAATAATTAAACGCTTTGTCAACGGCATAAACACGGTAATAGTAAGCGGTATTAGCGCTTAAACCGTTATCGGTAAAACCTGTGGTAGCTCCAATATAAACAACCGTGCCCGAACCAATGGCATTGCCTGTTGCATAAATCCCGTTCGCGTTGGGGGCAGTTGAAGGGTCGGCAGTTCCCCTCACCACCATATAACCTCCACCGTCAACGCCTCCTGCAGGTGCAGACCACTGAACAAATAATGAGAAAGGAGTTTCCATATCAACCACTGCATCTGTGGGCGCATCGGGCGCCGTTTCATCTGCCTGCGAGCCTTGATATATGCACACATCGTCAATACTGATATTGTTCGCAGAAGCGCCGCTGAACCTGAAAACAAAATGCCCGTAGTCGCCCGGCGTTGCAGTTTTGGAAGTTACGGTTCCTGTAGCTTTTGTCCAGGCGCCGCTTGTGTTGCCTGCAGTAATATTTGTTCCTGTGCCGAGGGTTGTACTGCCGTCGGGCTGGAGGTAACCCTGCAGGTTGTTTGTGTTTCCCGTGTTTTTATAATAAAACTGGAAAACATACTGGGTGTTTGAAGCGATTTGCTGAGCGCTGCCTGTTGTTGAAGAACGCAGGCGCGAAGTGGAAGAACTTTCGCCAAGGGTCATGTATTTAGGCCCGGAGCGTCCGCCTGTGGAATTATATATATAGGCATCCAAATCCCAACGCGTCCAGTAAGTTTTGCCCGATGTGAAAGTTGTATTGTCTGATACGGGCGTTGCGCTCATATCTTCAAAGCCGCCTGATATACCCGGTACTTCTCCGATATTTTGGGTTGTGCCTTGTGCAATCAAATACTGTAATGATACAACAAGGGTAAATAAAAATAAAACTGATTTTTTCATAATTTTAAGGTTTTAAATGGTTAAACATAAAAGCAAAGCAACCGGTCCGTTTCCAAAAGGCAATGAGCCGGGAAACGATTTCCGGGAAAAATACACAGTGAAAAATAAGTTGATGGATTTACTCTCTCTCTCTCTCTCTCTCTCTGTAAATGCAGGGATTTTGCTTCGCAAGAGAATAGTTGCGGAGGTCTGTTATAAGCGGGGCGTATATATTATAATGTACGGTAAGCATTATTTCCTGGTTTTTAATAATGCAATTTACTTCATCCCTCACCGGAATCCAAGAAACAAAGCAAATAGATATTAACAAAAGGTATAGAAAAAAAGGATTGTGTATCTTTATACCGTTATTTTTTCGCATTAAGGAATTGTTAAGAGATAACTTTTATGTTTTAAATTAAAAAATATTGAATAACGAACATCGAATAACGAACCTTGCCTACCGGCAGGCAGGTGCTGAAGTGCATAAAAATTCGACATTCTGCGGTTAGATATTACTCACTATGTTCGTGAGATCGCTCCGCTTAGTTCGACATTCATAATTAAAGCAATTGTAAACTTTAATATTTTACAAGTCCTAAAGGATTGACTTTTTATATTGATATATGACAGATCATAAACCAAACGACCTTTGCCTTATTGCAGAAAAACAGGAAGAACTCTTTTCCTTTTTAATTGCAAAGTTTCCGCAAAAGAGCCGTACTAAAATTAAGTCGGCGCTTACTCACAAGCAGGTATTGGTTGACGGAAAAGCGGTTTCCCAGTATGATTTCAAATTAAAACCCGGGCAAAAAGTTAGCCTGTGCAACCAAAAAAAAGTGTACCTGCCTGCCGGTAGGCAAGGTAACCCCAAAGGTATAGATATTCTGTATGAAGACGAAGATATTATTATTGTAAATAAAAAATCCGGTATTTTATCCGTATCCACGCAAAACGAAAAACAAAATACGGTGTTCCACCGGCTTGTGGAATATCTGCAACAGGAGGAACGATATTCAAGACCTTACGTTGTACACAGGCTCGACCAGTACACTTCGGGCATCATGATGTTTGCAAAAAGCGAAAAGATACAGGAGGTGTTAAGAAATGCATGGAAAGATTACATTGATGAAAGAGTTTATGTGGCGGTTGTGGAAGGCAGGCCTGCAAAGGAAAAAGGGCAGATGGTATCCTGGCTCAAAGAAAATAAAATGTACCGGATGTATTCGAGCCAAGCGCCGGATAACGGAAAAAAATCAATCACTCATTATTCGGTTTTGCAGAGCAATGATATGTATTCCTTAGTTGAAGTTCATCTTGATACCGGCAGAAAAAATCAGATACGCGTGCATTTTCAGGACATCGGTCATCCCGTTGCAGGCGACAGGAAATACGGAGCAAAGACCGATCCCTGCGGCCGCCTGATGCTGCATGCACGATCGCTGGTATTTAAGCATCCTGCTAATCATGAAAAAATGGAGTTTGATACCGGGATTCCGGATTTTTTTGTAAAATTATTGGAATAGGATTATTCTTTGAATGCCATAGATTTATTTATGAAAGTCTCAAGCCCCAAGATTCAAGCCCCAAGATCAAAGATCTCGATTTTGACTGAGTTCCAATTTAATGCCCAAGCCCCAAGATCAAAGATATTTAAACCTGAAAATATTTTTTCTCCCTTGGGATTTGGAACTTGGAATTTGGAATTTGGGATTTACTCAGGAGATCAGTAGGGTATAAATTTAAAAGGCAATACAAACGCTTCTCCAAAACGCTGCCCTGCTTCCAGCATATCTTTATCATTGATTTTATAGTTCCACAGAATTTCCACATCTTTTCCAGTCTTTTTTAAATTCTCAAATTTTCCCAGGATGTTTGCAATGATCCTTGCAGACGATGAATTGAAGTATTCAAGTTTAAATTCAAGCTGTGTGGTTTCGTTAGGGTCTTCGGCATATTTTTCAAACCACTTCACAATGGGTCTGAAAAATTCTACAGGGTTCTCTGACAATGATCTCCCGCCGATATAGAATTTATTTTTTTCTTTATCCAGAATTACATCAGGCGAGTCCTGTGTTTTTTCCCGGTACAGCGGTTCCATAAATCAGTAATGCTTTTTCGCAAAGTTAGAAAATTATTTTAACCCCGCAAGATAAACAATCAAATTCAATTTTTATCTGATGACTGTAACTGTGCCGACATGAGGTTCTGTCCCGTTATTCAGGTTCACTATATAAATATACGGACCGGTTGCCACTTCCTTGTTGTTGTATTTTCCATCCCAGGGAGTATTGTAACCTTTTTTTGATTCGAAAATTAAATTACCCCATCTGTTATAAATTTCTATTATGCAATTGGGATAGTATTCAATTCCTTTTATGTCCCATGTATCGTTGTTGCCGTCAGTATTTGGCGTAAAGGCTGAAGGAATTTCAAGGCAGATATCCGGTTCCGCATAAATAGTAATTGTTTCTGTTTCTATACAATTATGATTGTCTGTAACAGTAATGATATATGAACCTTTAACCAAACCTGTTTTTACTGAATCAGACGAAGATGTGCCGTCCCATGAATATGCGTATGGTCTTATCCCTCCGGTAACGCTTAACCTGATTGAACCGTCATTTGCATCGGGACAGCTTGTAGAATCAGTGGTGTATGCAACAACTATTTGAGATGGCTGAGTTATTGTAACATAAATAATTTCACTGCAATTATTAGCGTCGGTAACAGTTACATGATAGTTACCCGCCGATAGTCCTGTCGCTGTAGAGCCTGTATTTCCTGATGTTCCGCTCCATTGATACGTATGCGCGCCTGTCCCTCCCGACGACCAGATTGTAGCTGCTCCGTCGCTGCCGGCATAACAATTCGTAGGCGTTGTTGACGTAATGCCTGTTGAAATCTGCGTAGGTGAATAAATCATGATGGTGTCGCCGGCAATACAATTATTATGGTCAATAACCACTACAACATAATCAACATTCGATGAAAGTCCGGTTACATCGGGAGTAGTGGTTGAATTATTATCGCTCCATGCATATGTATAAGGGGTGGTTCCTCCTGAAACAACAGCAAGGGCAGAACCATCGTTTGAATTATAGCAAAGGGTGCTGTCTCCGGTAATAGCAACCATCAGTAGAAGAGGTTCAATAATATTTACGGTTCCCGCTTTCTGACAGTTGGCTCCGTTGGTTATCATAACGGTATAAAGACCGGGTGTAAGGTTGGAAATGGTATCATTTACCGAGCCGGTTGGCGTCCAGATATAGGTTACAGGCGGCTGTAAACCGCTGAGTAATTGTATCCATGCCGCGCCGTCATTCTCACCGTTACATGAAATATCCGTTTTAGCTAAAGCAAATACAGGTATTGAATCTACTGTAACAGCAAAAGCGGATGAATCGCCATTGCCGCAATAGTTCATGCCGTAAACCGAAACAATTCCCGATGAAGCGGTGTCAGAGAAATTTACTGTAATTGAATAGGTATTTGAACCCGTAGCAATCACTGCGCCGGCAGGCAATGTCCACACATAATTTGTTGCTCCGGTTATGGGCGCCACAGAATAAGTTACGCCGGATGTACCCTGACAAAGAACAGAAGTGCCGAATATGATGCCTGCATTAGCAGGCAAGGAGGATACAGTAACAGGATACGAGGATGTATTTCCAATTCCGCAGGAATTTGTTGCATACACAGTAATATTGCCGGATATAGCCGTGTCGGATATAGCTACTGTTATCGTATTTGTATTTGTTCCGCCGGTAATGGTAATCCCTGAAGGGACAGACCACACATATCCTGTTGCTCCGGTAATTACAGGAACTGTATATACAATCCCTGTTTCAGTCTGACACACCTGGTTGTCGCCGGTGATTGCTCCGGGAGTGGGTGGAACAGAATTAACCGTTATCGGTAAAGAAGAAGAAGTTCCGCTTCCGCAACTGTTTATTCCTGTAACCATAATCGTACCTGATGTTGAAGTTCCTGAATAATTAACAGTAATGGAGTCTGTATTCGAACCGCTCGAAATCGTTGCCCCGGAAGGCAGTGTCCAGTTATAACCTGTAGCGCCGGGAATTTCTGAAATAAAATAAATAACATTTGAATCGCCCTGGCATACTGTTGTTACGCCGTGAATACCTCCTGCAGAATCAGGTAATATGGTAACTGTTACAGGATATATGGAAGAATCTCCGGTTCCGCAGTAATTTGATCCATAAACAGAAATATTACCGGAGGATGCGCTCGAAGAATAGTTCACGGTTATGGTATTTGTTCCGCTGCCGCTGACAATGGTTGCGCCTGACGGCAAACTCCACTGGTAATTAGTTGCGTTGGTTATAGCAGCAACAGTGTATGTAACGCCTGTCTGTCCCTGGCACACTGTATCTGTTCCGTTTATTGCACCTGCAGCAACCGGTAATGCTGAAACCGTTACAGGATAAGATAATGAATTCCCGTTGCCGCAGGTGTTTGTTCCGGAAACCGTGATGTTACCGGATATGGCTGTATCGGAAAAATTTACTGTTATTGTGTTTGTATTTGTGCCGCTCACAATAACTGCTCCGGAAGGAACAGCCCAGGTATAGCCGGTTGCGCCTGTCATCGCGGGAACAGAATACACTATACCCATGTCAGTCTGACAAACCTGTGCGGTGCCCGTAATCGGGCCGGTTGTCTGCGGAAGTGTATTCACTGTCACCGGGAATGTAGCGGCTGTTCCGTTTCCGCAGGTATTGGTTCCATAGACAGTAACATTGCCTGATATTGCAGTTCCTGAAAAGTTTACTGCGATAGAGTTTGTATTTGTTCCGCTTGCAATACTCGCTCCTGTTGGTAATGTCCACGTGTACCCGGTGGCCCCTGTAATAGATGGAACAGAATATGCGATATTTGATTCTCCCTGGCAAATGGTTGCTGTTCCGCTTATAGCGCCTGCAGCGCCAGGCAGGGTTGAAACAGTTACCGGATAAGATGATGAATTTCCATTTCCACAGGAATTTGTACCATAGACAGAAATATTTCCTGAGGATGCGCTTGCAGAAAAATTAACCGTTATTGTATTTGTTCCGCTTCCGCTGGTAATAGAGGCGCCCGTGGGCACACTCCATTGATAGGTTGCTCCGGATATAACGGGGACAGTATATGTTACTCCAGACTGCCCCTGGCAAACCGGAGAAGTTCCGGTAATGGTACCTGCTGCAGCGGGTATGGCATTTACTGTTATAAATATAGAATAAGCAATTCCGTTTCCGCAGTCGTTTGTCCCATTGACAGTGATATTACCTGATGTAGCGCCAGCGGAAAAATTTACGGTTATCGAATTTGTGTTTGCCCCGCTTGAAATTGAGGCCCCTGAAGGCAAAGTCCAGTTATAGCCGGTTGCATTGGTAATAGCAGAAACAGTATAGGGAACTCCGTTTTGTCCCTGGCAAACTGTTGTAAGTCCTGTAATTGCCCCGGCATTATCCGGCAGAGGAGTGCAGCATAAGGTGCCATCTGTTATTGTAATATTACCGATAACGCCGGTGATGCTTGCGCTGGTAGCGCCTGTATAGGTTGTATATGCAGGAGAAGGAACCTCTGAGGAAAAGGTACAGGCTTCCTGGGTGGGTGTAACATTATCTTCATTACATCCACTAACACCGGCAGCATCCGTTTTTATCAGTCCGAAATCCCAGGCTAACGCGCCGGGTCCCATATTTCCGATAACATATCCTCCGTCATTAGTTTGCTGGCCGGCGCTGAAAAACTGCATACCCATAAACCCGTTGTTATAAGCTTTTGCCAGTGATACGGTATTCCCTGTATTATCGGTTTTTAATAAAAGGCTGTACATCCCGCCAATGATATTGACAGAAAAACCAATAACGGCTATACCCCCGTCGCTGGTATTCTGGATACTGTGGCCTTCGTCTGCCGCGCTCAGCCAATTGGAAAAATAACTTGTGGAAGAGATCACACTGCCGTTTGATACATTTACCTTCATGAGCAGTGCGTTGCTGGCGCCGGACTGGGTTGTATAACCGGTTACTAATAACTCATTGGAATTTACAGTAGATAATGTAATGTCGTATATTCTTTCATCATCTGCATTGGCTCCGTAGGTATATAACCAGGATACAGCTCCCGTTGTCTTGTTGGCTTTTAATAAAACCATATCGGCAAGCGTATCACTGCCATTGACCTGTTCAGAATAACCGCCGATGATAAATCCGTCAGAAACCTCCTCGGCTGTAACCGCCACATCATCATCCACCGTGTTTACCTGGATTGTTTTTTCCCATGTCAATGCTCCGGTACTGTTAGTTTTCAGGATAAAAATATTCAGAGAGTCTTTTGTGCCGAAACTATAGGTGCTTCCTGCAACTAAGTACCCTCCGTCGGAAGTCTGCATCACAAAATTTCCGATATCATAATCCGACCCTCCGTAATGATAGGTCCACGATACTACCCCGGCAGATGTTAATTTCACAAGCACGGCATCTGTGTAATTTACATTTACACTGGTCAGTGAAGGCGATATCTGGCCTGTTAAAATATACCCGTTGTCTGAAGTTTGCCTGATATAATTGATCATATAACTGCAGCCATCAGTATAATCAGGAATTGGCCATGGATTATCAATGAATACTCCGCTTAAGTTTTTACCCCATGAAAGGTTCCCGTTGGCATCCGTTTTCACAACGGATCCGCTGAAATTAAGCCCCATAGTTTCCATGGAAGTCCCGGATAAAATAAATCCGTTATCATTTGTCTGCTGCACACTGGAAAACATGTCCATCATGCTGTATCCGTATGTCCTTTGAAAAGTGATCTGAGAATTGGTATTTATAAAAGACAGGATAAATCCTGTTAATACTAATAAATGAATTAAAGATATCTTTTTCATAGCTTAAAAATTATCATAATACTCATACAAACTTATATAAAATATATCAATTTAATGTAATCTTTGGTTAAAAATTTTTAAACCGGAAGGACTTTTTAAATTTTAAAATTTTACATTTTTCAAAGGGTAATCAGTAAACAGTAATCGGTAATCAGTTAGAAACTGCCGATTACTGATTACAAAACGTACAATTTTTATCTATGCATGGTATAGTATTTGAAGGATTGCCTACTTTATATTCGGTTGAGAAATATATTGTAAAAATGGGATTTTAATTAATTTTAGCCATTAAATATGTAACGATTTATTAAAGTGTATTTACAAAATTTTTTGTTTACGAAATTTATACTGACAGGCATAATAGGCTTATTGTTTTACCCCGGTTTTGCAAGCCCGGCAATTTATGATACCATCAAACCTCTTTACGATACCTCAGATTTTATTTTTATCGGGAAAGTGAAGGGGATGAATGATTATGGCAGCAGTAATATCAGTGCGGGCAAGCCTGTGCCGTACACTCTTGTTGATATTGATGTTGTTGAGATTTATAAAGGCCGCCGCTGGAGTAAAGTAATGATACTTGCTGAAAAAAATAAATACGTTTTTGAATTGAATAAAGAATATTTGTTTTACTCAAAACACGACTGGGTCATTAACCGGAAAGGAAAAAAACAGAAATCGGGCTATCTTCACTGTTTACGCAGCAGGCCTGTTGAAAACGATATTGCATTCGGCGATGTCAAAGAACTTTATAAAATAATAAAGACAAAATTATTCGGAAGGATCAAAAGCCCCAGAGCTAAGATCATACTCAGGAAATGCAATTGTATGGAGGAAAAGATATAACTTGATTAATTTATAAATTTTGAGAAAGCGAATAAATATCGAATAAGATAAAATGATAAAGTTGAATTACAAAAGTTCTTTATACTTTTTCAGCAACTCTGCAGCGCATGATCTGACATCCATGTTTTTTTTAATATGCTCCCTGTTGGCGTTTATAAGGTGATTTTTTTCCTGTTCGGAATAATCGAGGAATTTTAATATCGCCTGAACTAATTGTTCCGGATTTCGTTCTTCGACTAACAGTTTTTTATTTGGTTCTCCGAGAACGAATGGGATATCGCAGTGTGTGGTGCTGATAACAGGCATTCCGCTTGCAGCCATTTCGATAATTCCCACCGGCGCTCCGCCTTCCGTGTCTCCGTCTGACGAAACAATGCTCGGTGAGACAAAAATCTGGGAATTATAAGCCTCTTTTATCATATCCGAATGACTGACAAATCCAAGCTGTGTGATCTTACTCTCCATATTAAATTTTCCGATCGCTTCGAGAATGCGTTTCTTTTCTTTCTGTTCTTCCGGCCTTGTCTTACCTGCGTCACCGATCATGGTCACCCTGAAATTATCCGTGTGTTTTTGCAAAAGACGGAATGCTTCAATGGCAAAAGGAATTCCCTTTTTTTCCCGGAATACCGATGCTACAAAAAAATGTAGTGGCTCATCTTTTTTGATTATTCTGGGAACGAATTTTATTTTTTCTGTATTGATACCAATTCGCTGAATTTTGAGTTTCTCAGGAGGGCAACCTAATTTTTTTATACATTCGGCCATATACGGGCCTTCGCACAGGCAAAGGTCTATATGCTGAAACATTTCAAGATACCTTTTTTTCCAGATTTTTTTTTGCGGCAGTTTGTTCACATCCACGCCATAAAATGTAACCACGTGTTTCAACCGGTATTTTTGAGCCAGCCTGTAGTTGAACCAGCCAAAATATCCGAAATGTGAGTGGAGTATCTGAGGTTTTTCTTTTTCAATAATTTTTTCGAGCAGCGTGGTTGCTGTTTTAATCCCGGCTCTCCGTATGACTCTCCGGTAAAAACTCTGAATGCAATTTTCATTATCTAATGAATAGATATTTGGCAACTGAAATTGTTCCATGAATACTTTTTTTTCGCAAACAATAATGTTCTCCACTTCTTCGCCCGGCATATTATTCAACTGTTCATACAGCCAGGGCATGGTCTGCGGAAGCCATTTTTCTAAATTATGTATGATTTTTATTTTATTCATTCCCTTTAAGGCATCTGAGAGAGATATGCAAAATTAAAATTATTATTTTATTATGCTAAATTATGCTAAGAACGTGATAAAATTGTAATTTTGCCCTGATGCAGTATTAGAAATATGAAGATAAATCTGTTGCTTGCTTTTGATCATGAATTGCCATTGGGCGGTATCAGCAAAACTTTTGAAGATGCCATTTTTAAACCTACGGATACTCTGCTTGATCTGGCAAAGCAATTAAATGTTCCTGTCAATATTTTCACGGATGTTCTTTCAGCAATCCGAATGAAAGAGTTGGGGCATGAGGATTATTATATTCCATATATTCATCAACTGGAACGGGCGCTTCATGAAAAGCATGATGTGCAGCTTCACTTGCATCCTCACTGGCTTGAAACGGATTATGAGAACGGTGTTTTTGTACATTCCGGTAAATTTTCATTAGCTGATTATAAAGATAATCATGCTGTCGGGCGGATTGATGATATTGTGAGTAAAGGGATTGATTTCCTGAACACTATTTGCAAACCTTCGGATAATAATTATAAGTGTATTGCATATCGTGCCGGCGGTTTTAACTTAGCTCCCGAAACGCGGGCTATACTGAATGCATTATATAAATACGGAATCCGGATCGAAAGCAGTATTAATCCCGGTTTCTATTATAAGACCCGTTTCGTCAGCGTAGATTATTCATCAATGCCGGATCTGTCGCATTGGTATTTTTCTCCCGACGGCCCGGTAGATAAAATTACAGATCAGGGTATGATGGAAATCACTATTGCGGGAAAACCTGCAGGGCTCATCACAAATCTCAATCATGTTATCAGAAAAAAACAGTTTAAGAGTCGCAGGTACTCTGCCGGAAGCGCCATCCATGAAGGGAAAATGAGCCCGGTTGATAAATTGCGATTTGTTTTTTCCAACCGTTTGTTAGGATTTGATGTGTACACGCTCTCTTCAGACAACCTTATGGATATTCTGAAATACAATATCGGAAAATACCAAAACCGGGAGGCCTTGCCTGGCGGCAGGGAGGAAATCGTTTTAAGCACCTTGTCGCATCCCAAAAATATGGGCCGTTACGGATTTCTCATCATGAAGGAATTTATTGAAAAAGCGAGACTGTATTACAAAGACAAAATTACTTTCACAACCTATCAGGCCATGTATAAACATTTTTTTGAAGATAAACAGCCATGAAGAAAATCTATTTCTTTTTAAAAATGTTTATACCTCATTCCCTGCTCGAAAAAATGAGGCTTTACTATTATTCCATGGTACGAAAAAGAATTCCGGCGATTTCTGAAACTGAATTTAAAGATATTTTAATCAACCGGCTTGGATTAAAAAAAGGCAGGGATGTTTTTATACATAGTTCCATAACTTTGTTAAAAACTGAATTTTCGGTTGCCAGAATTATTCCTGTCATTCGCGAGATTGTTGGCGAGGATGCCACTATTCTTTTCCCTTCAACTCATTTTTCCGGAAGGGCAGAAGACTATTTGAAAAATAAAAATTCTGTTTTCAATGTTCAAACATCGCACTCTGTTTTTGGATTACTTCCTGAACTGGCCCGGAGAGAAAAAGATGCTGTCAGAAGCTGGCATCCTACCTATCCGGTGGTTGCTATCGGGAAAAATGCTGTAGCTTATATAGAGAATCAGCATAAAGATAAATATCCCTGCGGAAAATTAAGCCCATATTACAAATTGATGGAACGGGATGCCCTGGTGATAGGCATTGGAGTAAACTCTCATTACTGCACATTTGTTCATTGCATCGAAGACAGCAAAGAATATAAATTTCCGGTTGAAACATTATTGCCGGATATTTTCAATGCCAGGGTTCAGTTTCCATCAAAAGAAATTATTATTGTTGAAACTTTTGCAGCACATCCGAGAATAAAACACAGGAGCGTACCTGTATTTTTCAAAAAGCACATACCGGAACATATTGCCAAAGATATAAACATAAATGGTGTGCCTTATTTTTTTGCCAAAGCGCGCGAACTATACTATGAGATGGGAAAATTAGCTGAGAAGAATATTACGATCTACAGTAAAAAAGCCTACAAATAATCTTATTATTTAAATTCCTTAAGCGCTTTTATAATATTCTTATTGAAGAAGTAATTCATGCACGCGTAAATGAACCCGCCTGTTGCAAGCACGAAAGCAATTTTGAGATAATTATCCGTAACTATGAAAACCCAAAAAAATGATAAACACCCTGCAATTACAGAAAATAGTAAGGGTTTTGCCAGATTCAGGTTATAATCAAGAAAGCTAACCGGTATGATCTTTTTTATCAGGAAATGATAGCTGGGATAATGCAGCACTATTTGTAAAATAAGGAGTGCATAACACACTTCGTTGATACCCCATAGCGAGCCGATAAAAATTCCAACAGGGATCACGAAAATCAGCGAGAGAACCCAGTAAAAAACCAAATCTGCACGGCCTTTGGCATATAATAAGGCGCCTACCGGGTTGCCTGTGGAACGGATAAGAAAAGTAACCGATAAGACCTGCAATATATAGGTTGCATCTACCCATTTGGGACCATAAACAATAATAATTACAGGTTGTGCCAGGATAAGCAGCATGGTATAGATCGGGAAATTTATGGACGACAAATAATTTAAAGTTTTAAGGTAAATATTTTTCAATGCCAGGGCATTGTCCTGCATTTTCGACATTACCGGGAAGGTAACCTTTGTGATGATCGGGTTGATGAGCTGTATGGGCGCCATCACCAGGGTTTTTGCGATTGTATATAATCCCAGAACATCTCCACCAAGGAATTTTCCGATCAGCAAGGTATCAATTTGTGTAAAAAAATAATTAATGATATTTCCTCCCATCTGGAACCGTCCGAAACCAAAAAATTCTTTTAACTCTTTGTGATGGTAGGTGAATTTTGGTTTGTGAATTTTTATACCGATAATAAAAAGCATGATTGCCTGGATCAGGCTGTTTAAAACCGTACTGAAAATAAGAGAATATATGCCTTTCCCGATATAGGCAAGATACATGCAAAATGCAAAACTTATAGCTGCCGCTGTGATTTCTATAATTGAAATATTTTTAAACAACAGGTTTTTTTGCAGTAAAATTCTGAATTGCCGCGATACGGAAGTGATTACAAACGACAGGCTGATGATGATAATATAATGAGCGTGAATCTGAACTTTGCTGTAAAACATTACAATGAGCGGGCTTATGGAAGATATTATAATGAAGAAAATAAAACCGGAAAATATATTAAGCCAGTAAAGGCCCGACAGTTGTGAGTTTGTAATATCCTGTTTGTAAATAATAGCGTTGCTCACGCCCATATCAATGAAAATATTGGCAAATCCTATTATTACAAGCAGGATCGCCATGGCGCCGAACTCGTCTTTGGTAAGAAAAAAATGCGCCAGCAAAACCTGCTGCAGGAATAATATAGCTGCAAGGACAATCGCAGAAATGCTTGTCCATTTGATCCCGCTTATTGTTTGTTGCTTTAACGTCATCTTTTAAATCAATACAGATAACGCTGCAAAAGTAATTCTATTTTGCAATTAAGAGTAGAATTTACAGATTACTCTTTGTGGAAAGGCACAATTCGGATTGATTTATCATTATATAATTTTATCCAATATGCGCCATTTGGGAAATCCGAAATATCAATAACTACTGTTTTATTAACATCCGATTTATAAACCGCTTCGCCTGCAATATTAAATATTTCAAAATGGAATGTTGTATTTTCGTTCGGTATTTCAAGAGTCAGGTTATTACTTGCCGGATTTGGATAAACATGCGTCTGTATGAGATTTTCGGGTATTTGAGGAATTTGACTTATCACTCCATCATAAGTGATACAACGAATGCTGAACCCATAACTATGAATGCTTTCGTCTCTCCAGATGGATGCATAACTGGAACCAACGCTGCGTTTAAAAACATAATCCCCGAAAGATTCAGTTGATGTCCAGAACCAGCCGAAAGATCCCATATAATTAAAAACACCGTCATAATTCCGTAGTCCTCCAAACAGCGCGTCAAAGCCGGACGATCCTCCCTGTTTTAATTTTGTGCCGCAGTTTGTACCGCGCCAACCATAAGAATTTGGATTGATGGTAGGGTCTATAAAATGCTCCAATTCATACCACTCGGATTCAGTAGGGATGTGCCACCCTGCCGGACAAATTCCCTGCGTTCCCTGGGCAGTCGTGTAATTCATAGCTTCGTCCCAATCATATAAACCTCCATAAGTTTTGCAGTTGTTCATCATATTATTATAACAGTATTTTTCTATGATCCCGTTATTGCTTACATTGGAATTCGGGTAACCCGAACTGGTTCCGAATACAAACAAGCCGATATTCAAATTCTGTTTCATCCAGCATTGAGCCCCGATCTGAACTGTAGGATATACCTGCCCGTCTCTGGAATCCGTGATAATATCCCCGCAAATAAAACCCTGGCCGTTTCCAATATAGTATGTTCCTGTTAGTATAAAACCGGTTATTAATAATAATTTTATGTGTTTCATGACATCAATTTTTTTTTAATGTTTCAGAGCGCTGTAGTTAATCACAAATATAATCAATTTTTATTTTATTTCTCTATATTTGTGGCCTTATTTATATAACTGAATTATTTAAAATCAGGTAATGAGATTAAGCGAGCATATTTGTTTATTATTGAATAACTGTTTCCCAAAAGTTAAAGTTGCCGGCAGGGAATCTCCGCAGGCATATACAGAGGCGCAGTATGGCTGGGCTCAGGCCAGCTATGATTTATACGCGCCTTTTATTGATATGAAAGATAAAACCGTTCTGGATGCAGGTTGCGGACCGGGAGGGAAAACCGTTTTTTATGCAGAGAAAGGTTGCAAACTGATTATCGGAATTGATATTGATGAAAACCGTTTAAGTCTGGCAAAAGAATTTTCTAAGCATAAAAAAATTCAGAATACAGAATTTTATCAGGGCAGCCTTGATTCTATGCCTTTTGAATCCGATACGTTCGATATAGTTTTATTGAATGATGTGGTAGAGCATATCGGCAGACCGATTTTGATCAAAGCGCTGGCAGAATGCAAACGGGTAATAAAGCCGGGCGGTAAAATTTGTCTTGAATTTCCTCCATGGACCAGTTTTGGCGCTGCGCACCTGTATGATTGCATTTACATCCCATGGTGCCATATTTTATTTTCAGATAAGACCCTGATAAATGTAATTAAAAAATTGAAACCTGAACATCCTACGGTTGGTAATTTATCATACATTGAGCACTTCGAGGAGTTGAATCGCATTACTATTAATGAATTTAAGGAGATGATCAGTAACCTGGAATTTAAAATTATTGTACTGGATTACATAATGATATTAGGCCTTAAATTCATGCGCTATATCCCGGTAATTAACAAATACTGGACAAGGCGTGTTGTTGGAGTGCTTTCAAAATAATCACTGGTTACTTTTCTGTTTTCACAAAGAAGCAGGCATCGCTGTCAATATGGGCTAGTAATGCTTTTATTTTTTTCTGTTCAATAAAGTCGTCAACTGCTTTCTTGCAGCCTTCGTAGGTGCCGTAATCGTCAATAATCACAAGGCCTCCGTGAACCACGCTACTGTAAAGATATTCAAGGCATATTTTTGTAGAGGCATAGAAATCGCCGTCGAGCCGCAGGATGGCAATATCTCCTATTTTGTCTGAAACAAGCGGCAGGGTTTCCTGGAACCATCCTTTGTGGTAGTGCAGGTAATTTTTATCGTATTTTATTTTATTCTCAAGCAAATCGCGGTTTTCTTCCAGCGTACCCGGCCCGCCTTTCCAATCGTAAACCCCCTTGACAGGCAGTAACTCGCCTTTTAATTCTTTGTCTTTTACAAAAGGTCTTACTTCGTTAATGGCGCGCTCTCCGTCAACAGCCGGATCCGGTTCGCATATTTCTGTGAATGCATCAAATAAATGCAGGTGGCGTTTCCGGTTACTGAATTTTATATTGGCCAGCGCCATAAGCCCCATAGCACCGCCCTTCCATGTGCCACACTCAACAAATGCGCCGGGAATGTTGTTCTTTTCGCAATACAGCACCTGCTCCCAGAGCGAGAGCAGGCGGGCATTGCTAAGCATGGTGTTTGATTTTACTATCTGGAAATATTTTTCTGCTTCTTTTTCAAAAGTTTCAATTTCTTTTAATTTCAGAGTTTTCTTGTATATCTCGAGATCTCTTGATTTAAGGTAGTTCAATATGATTTTTTTTAAAATATTCATGAAATAAAATTTTATAATTTATGGTAGGTTTTGAGCTATTTGAAAAATTCTTCCAATTCAACTCTTAACTGAGGGATGTGATTTATTATGATACTCCAGAGAAAGTCATCCGTTACAGTATCGTATCCATGAATAATTCTGTTTCTGGTATCTACAATTTTACGGGCATTCGTAATGTTAAAATTTGAATCCTTTTTTAATATTCTATTAATGGCTTCTCCTATTATTTCAATATTTCTCTCGACGGCTCTTTTTAGTTTACGATCTTTTATAAAGTCATCATATCTTTTTTCCTTATTTTCAAAGTAACTTTCGATTTCTATTGTTGATTGCAACATGTCATAGAGCCATGTCTTTATTTCATTATCCATAAATCATTTTTTTTGTTGAATCAATAGATTGCTTCAAAAATGGATTTTTTAATCCCTTATTTTCCAATAAGTCAATTTCTTTTTTTAATAAATCCCGTAAAGAAAATTTAAAATCAAAATAATTGTCCGCATAATCTTTTAAATCAATAGTATCGAATTCTACTAATAAATCCACATCGCTGTCTTGCCTGAATTTATCAGTTAAAACCGAACCAAAAGCAAACAAGCGTAACACTTTATATCGTTTACAAAGGTTTTGAATTATAGTAATATTTTTATCTATTAAATCCATCGTGTTGTCAATATGATATACAAAAGTAGAAAATTTTACTTTTTATTTTTACTAAACCTGGAATTTATTTAAGTCTGATTAAAGGATAGAAGGGAAATATCAAGAAAACCGGTAAATTTTACTGGAAATAAATTTTCCCTGAAAGTTCATCTAACAGGTTAAAACCGTCCCAGATATAATTAAACTCAAGCGCTTTCCCTATCGGAACAATCCGGTCTATTCCTATACCTGCAGCGCTGGTTATTATTTCGTTTATTTCATTTTTACCGAGACCGAAGTAACTTAAGGTTTGCGTTTTTTTATTGATGAAGGGTATTAATTCATTAAGTTGTGTAATTTGCTTGGTGTAAAAATATCCGCCGCCGCAACTATGCTTCAGGTTTTTCAGGTTTTCAGAATCAGCAAAAACCGTATCGTTTGTTTGATTGATAAAACCGGATACTGTTCCATCTATTGCATCATCGGCCATTTGATTGAATTTAAGCGAGGATAAAGAGGAAATGTCATTGTCATAATTCAGGGATGAAAACGCATTGAGCAAAGAATAAAATTCTTTTTCAAAAATCGCGTTGTCGCCGGAATTTCCATATATAAAAATAACCTGCGGCGATGAGCAGCCTTTTTGATCAAAGGTGTATGAATCATTAAAAAATTTTCGCACAAGTTCTTTTTTCTCCGCTTCGGCCATCCTGTTAAATTCGTCGCTTTTGATCAGCGAAATTGAAATCCTGTCGGCAAAAGCAATGTCTTTTATCCTGGGTTGAACCGGGATATTTTTAAAATAATGTATCGTGGCATCGCCGCCCCACAAAATCCTGGCATCTGCTCTTTCCGAGAAATACCGGTTGATATCATCATCATGGCCGTATTTCAAAATACAAATATAATTTTGAAATAGCAGGTATTCTTTCTGTGCTATGGTCTTATTGAGCAAAGTAATAATATAACTGATGTGCGGATGATTCAACCTTTCAGAAATCCTCACGATATTTTTATTGCCTGCGGCTAATGATATGGAAAGGCTGTAGAGAAACATGGTATCCACATTCGACGGACACACATGAAACACAATGCCTAACGGAGAAATCCTGTAATCAGCGCTTTCAAAAAGATGCCGGTTCTGTTTGTAAATATTCCGAAAATTCGCTTTTCGAAGCCAGAATCCTAATGCCGCTATGGCCGGTACCCTGTTGATTTCTTTATCGGACAGGATTTGTTTTGAGAGCGTATTAAAAAAATCAATGGTTAAATCATCAAAGGGCCGGAGCGGAAATTTCGCATCAGAGAATAGTTGCAGCGCTTCTACGGGAACCGTATTATTTTCGGGTGATATTTGCTGAACCGTCATAATTTCAGAATTATTTTTTTACAAATGTATCGCTGCATCCCCTGAGTTCGGCTTTTTTTGCCCTGCCTAAGATTTTGAAATATTTACCCTTCCAGCCGTTCGATGCATCATCTTCGCCCATGCACACGCCGATGTCTTCGGTTAAGATGGAATGACCGGGATAACTTTGGGGAAGAACGCTCAACGCCTGTATCAGCCCGGCTTCGCCGTTTTTCTGAACAGAAAAATTTTTGGGATTGCGGATGATGATATCCGAAAAATTAGGGCAGTGTAAATACCCGTCGCTGTTTTCCAGGAACACAGACCCTATCTGTTCAATCATGCCATAGAAATTGTAAATCTCTTTTATGCCGGATTTTTCATTCAGCGATTTTTTAAAAACAGTATTGTCAACTGCAATTTCCTGTAATTTTTTCCAGCCTCCGCTGTGTATCAGGACAGATTTCGACAGATCAATCTTTTCTCTCATATCCGATAAGAACAGGTATTGCCATACCATGAATGTGAATCCGAAAATCAGCATTCGCTGACCATTGTATTTTGATAAAAAATCAGCAAGCCCCTTGTAATCTATTTCAAATGTATCGTCGAGCAGGTAAAAATGATTTTTACCAAATACGGATAAACCTAATATTCCGGCGCCTCTTGCCGAAAACGATTGCCGGTCGCTGATCACGGATTTTGAATCTACGATAAGCATCGGTAACCGTTCTTTGCTTAGAATATGCGTTATGATTTTTGATAAGGCAAGCGTCTGCAGCCGGGAGGCCCCGGCATCGAGATATATGAGCGAAGGCGTGCTGCCTGTGGTTCCGCTTGATGTAAGAACCTTGTACACTTTATCGTCGGCAATGCTTTTCAATGAATGGTTTTTGAACAGGCTCACAGGAACAAACGGAATGTTTTCGATGGATTGAATTTTTTCTGATGAAGGAAATATTACATCGGATATCTTCTTGTATTCGGCTGAATGCGCGTAATGATGATGGTGCAGTTGAACCATCAAATCAAGAAAATATTGATTTTTTAATTTCCCGGGTAAAGAATATTGTTCGATATTTATGTATTCACTCAGTTGCATACATTGCTATGATTACAGTATAATCCACTTTCCCGTTTTGCGTCAGGGGTATTTTTTCAAGGTAATGAAACATGATAAAATTCGGATGAATGTCGAGATTCTGATGAATATACGTTTCAACTTCTTCTTTTGAAACCGCTTTTTCATTCACGGTAACTGCAATATATTTGTCATTAATGCCTACGCATACAAAAGTTTTTCCTCCGAATGCCGTTTTCAGTCGTGTTTCAACTTCGTCTAAGTTTACCCGCTGGCCGAACAGTTTTACAAAACGCTTCAGCCTGCCGGTGATGTAATAAAAACCGTCGCTGTCCATTTGTGCAATATCGCCGGTGTGCAGTTGGCCGATTTTTTCAAACACAACCAGGTCATCCGGGGCTACTGCATATCCGCCGAACACATTGGGCCCGCTGTAAATGAGCTCGCCGGTTTCAGTGTCTATGATAAACTTTCCGTTTTTAATGGCCATGCCTATGGATCCTAATTTCTGTTTTAAATGGTCAGCCGGCATATACGACATGCGTGCTGTGGCTTCTGTGGCTCCATACATCACATAAAATTTAACATTATTTTCGGAACCATATTTTTCAAAGATTTCTACCAGGCTAGTATTGAGTTTACCTCCTGCCTGAGTAAGGTAACGCAACGAAGGATATTGTTTTTTTGTAAAACCGATCCGGTTCAAAACCTCGTAAAGATAAGGAACTCCTGCTAATGAAGTAAATTTCAGTTTTTCGAATTCGTTCCAGAATTCACGATTAAGAATATCTTTTACCGAACAAATTATTTTTCCGCCATTGATGGAATTAGTGGTAAGAAGCGATAGTCCATATGAGTAATACATAGGCAGGTTCAAAGGAGTGCAATCTTCAGAAACAATGGGCAGGTAATCGCATATAGAAAGCGCATTTTCCACAAGATTTGATTCAGACAGTTTTACAAATTTCGGAGAACCGGTGGTTCCGGATGTACTGAGCAATATTTTCAGTTCCGGATGAATGGAGCGGTTTTCAGCTTTATTGATCTCGAAAATATATTTTGAATCCAGCGTTTTTTTACTGTACCCGGGAATGTCGCTCCTTACGGGATCCCATATATAATATGGTTTGTATAATTCCTCTAATTGTATTTTAAATTCCGGGTTTAATTGCGGGCTGAGCATTGCGATTGCATGAGGGCTTTTCATCAGCGCCCAGAATGTCTCAACAGAATCTAACGAATTATCAGGGTAATGAAAAACAAGCCTTTTTTCCTGAGACGAAAAAAAAACTTCATGAAACTTAAACTCTTCGATCTTCAACGTTTTATCCCGGTTGATATCATAATACACCAGGTTTTTGTTCTGTACTATTAAGTCGGTTATTTTTCGCATCCTACATTCAATGAAATTTTATATCATTCAAAATATTTGGTTCTGTAAAAAACGTATAGGTAATAAACTTTATTGATTTTCAACATTTGCCCCAAGCCCTAAAGGGAGTGTTGAAAATCAATTCGTATCTGTATTACTTTGGCAAATATTTAGCTATTTTAGATAACACGTTTTCAATATCGTTAAAAACGTGTTCATTTATAAATCTGACTTCTGTTATACCTAACTGTTTTAATTCGTATGATCTGCCAGCATCATATTCTTTTTTTTCTGGCAATTCATGTATTGGTCCATCAAGTTCAATTACTAATTTTGCTTTGTGGCAATAAAAATCAACTATAAATTGACTCACAGGATGCTGCGCTTTGAATCTATATCCATTAAGTTTATTTTGTTTCAGTCTTTCCCACAAAAGCAATTCTGCTTTAGTCATATTATTCCTTAGAGATTCTGCATTTCTGAATATTGCAGGTTTAGCAGAATAAAACATATTTTTTTCTATAATCAGGAAATATATTAAAAAATCAAGTCGCTCCCTTCAGGGTTAGGGGCAAACGAATTGATTTTTTTGTATCCTACATTTCACATTTTCCATTTTACATTTTAAATAATCATCCCTCCATCCACTCCGATAACCTGCCCGGTAATATATTCCGAAAGGTCGGAGGCCAGAAATAATATGGTATTGGCCACGTCAATCGGTTTACCCGGACGTTTCATTCCGATGGAGGATAATGTTTTTTCAAGAACGGCAGGAGGAGTGTTAAGAGTAAGATCAGTTTCTATAAAACCAGGAGCTACCGCATTTACCCTGATATTCAAAGGAGCTATTTCCTTGCTGAGAGATTGAGTGAATCCGATGATTGCGCTTTTACTGGAACCGTATACTGTCTGGCCGATATAGCCTTTTGTTCCCATGATAGAACTTATGTTGATAATTGACCCTTTTCTTTTCCTCATCATAGACTTAATGGCAAACTGCGAGAAATATATAGTGCCAAAAACATTGACTTCGTACACGGATTGTACCTGTGGCTGCTGAACCATTTGCAGCATTGAATCGGCCATTATTCCGGCATTATTTACAAGTATATCAATAAAAATTTTAGAGTTATTCAGTTCGTTAAAAATTGATTTTATCTGTTCAAAATTTTTTACATCTGCATGAAATATTTTTGGTTCAGGATAATTTTTTTTGATAAACTCTTCATGTATTTTTTCGAGTTTTTCCATGTCGCGATCCACCAGGATAAGTTTAGCGCCATGTTTGCTGAAAAGTTCTGCAGTAGCTTTGCCAATGCCTTTTGCAGAGCCGGTAATAAGAGCCGTTTTATCTATAAGGAGCATAATAAAAATTTAAAAAGTAATACCTTTTTTTGATAATATTTCTTTTGCTTTGGCAACACTGCTTAAATCAATAATTTCTTCTGTGTCTAAAGAAAGTTCAAAGGCTTCTTCAATACTGCTGACTAAAACCATATGTGTTATGGAGTCCCATTGAGGGATACTCTGATATTTTAACGTGTCTGTAACAAGCGCCTCATCAATAATCAATGCTTCAGCAAATGCTTTTTTTAATTTTTCTGTTTGTGTCATTTCTCAGGATTTTATCCAACCTATTTTTTCTAAATATTTCGTTTCAAAAGATTTCATTTTTTCTTCAGGAAGATTAGCTATAATTTGTGCCGGATTTCCTCTTACAATTTTATAAGGAGGGATGTTTTCAACAGCTACGCTGTGAGGTGTAATATATGAATTTCTTCCAACCGTTACCCCCGCTAAAACCGTGACACACGGATTTGTTCCGCTATATTCTTCGAATACCACATTGGCAACCTTGATTCTCATCAGCATACTATAGGTCCCGACAAAACTGGCATGAGTAAAAATGTGAGAGTTCATCCCGATTGCCACATGATTTTTGATTGTAATTTCTCCATATAGATCAAGAACCGTATGAGGCCCGATATAAACATCTTCGCCAATACACAGATTTGAAAAATCATTTTTAAAAAATGCATTATGCATATAAATATATGGCCCGATTCTGATATCCCGTTTACCGATTTTTGCGCCAAAAGCTATAAGAATACGTTTTGTAAGGCGCAGTGATTTGCAAAGCCGTAAATAGTGGGAAACGGTTTCAATGCCAAAAATTAAATATCTGGGTTTTAAGAATAAATATATTATCGCTGCATGCAATAACAATTCAATGATCCGATATATTTTTCTGATAAATTTCAATGAAAGAATTTTTTAATGGTATCGCAAACATACTCAATTTCCGTATCTGTCAAATCATAAAAAAACGGTAACCTCAACAATCGTTCGCTTTCTTTCGTAGTGTATTTATCTTCTCCGTGAAAACGCCCGAACTTTAAACCGGCTTCCGATGAATGCAGGGGTATGTAGTGAAATACGGTATGAATCCCGCATTGCTTTAAATGAGTTATGAGTTTCTGCCTTTCTTCAATATTTTTTAATTTGATATAAAACATATGGGCATTGTGCGAACAATGTACGGGAATAAAGGGAAGTTCAAATAATCCTTCACTTTGCAGAACAGATAAAAACTGAAAATATTTTTGCCAGATTGCAAGCCTGCGTTCGTGGATGCTTTCTGCCCGTTCTAATTGCGCAAATAAAAATGCAGCATTCAGTTCGCCCGGCAGATAACTTGAGCCAAGGTCAACCCATGTATATTTATTAACCTGTCCCCTGAAGAATTTTGCCCGGTTGGTCCCTTTTTCCCTGATGATCTCTGCCCGCTCAGCATATTTCTCATCATTCACAAGGAGGGCGCCGCCTTCTCCGCAGTGATAATTTTTTGTTTCGTGAAAACTAAAACAACCAAAGCGACCTATTGTGCCGAGCGGTTTGCCTTTGTAGTGCGACATGATGCCCTGCGCCGCATCTTCGATAACAAATAAATTATACTTTGAAGCCAGTTCCAGAATTTTATCCATTTCACAGGAAACGCCGGCATAATGTACAGGAACAATCGCTTTGGTTTTTTTCGTGATAGCTGTTTCAATAAGTTCTTCGTTAATATTCAACGTATCGGGACGGATGTCTGTAAAAATGATTTTTGCTCCCCGAAGTACAAAAGCGTTGGCTGTTGAAACAAAGGTGAACGAGGGCGCGATTACTTCGTCGCCTTCCTGGATACCTGAAAGGATTGCAGCCATTTCTAAGGCATGCGTGCACGATGTGGTAAGCAATGCTTTTTTTGTCCCGGTATTTTTTTCGATCCACTCATTGCATCGCTTAGTAAATTCTCCGTCGCCTGAAAACTTCTGCCCGCCAAGCGCCTGCATGAGGTATTCCTGTTCTTTCCCTATGACCAAAGGTTTATTAAATGGAATCATCTGAAATTATCTATGCGTAATAATAAAGGCTTCAAAAGTAAACTTTTTAAAGCGATTCGCAAAATTTTACAAATTTCAGATCAGCTTTATTACCCTTCTGCATATGCTATCTGGAGCAGATGGTTTTTGACGTTTACCTAAAAGCAAACGAAGTATTTGAAGAAAAATTTTATTCAACAACCCTTTTTACCAGGTCGGCAGCCTCCTGAAGCGTGATGGCTGAATAAACTTTTAATCCGGATTTATCAATGATGGATTTCCCTTCTTCTGCATTGGTGCCCTGGAGGCGAACGATCACGGGCACTTTTATCTCGCCTACATTTTTGTAAGCTTCAACAACACCCGAGGCCACCCTGTCGCAGCGGACGATTCCGCCGAAAATATTAACCAATATCGCTTTCACCTTCGGATCTTTGAGAATGATATTGAAGCCTGCTTCAACCGTTTCGGCATTTGCCGAACCGCCCACATCAAGAAAGTTTGCAGGTTCGCCGCCAGATAATTTAATAATGTCCATAGTCGCCATGGCAAGGCCTGCCCCGTTGACCATGCAGCCTACATTCCCGTCGAGCTTGATAAAGTTTAGATTCTGTTGGCTTGCTTCAACCTCAGTGGGATCTTCTTCATGGATATCCCTTAAATTGGCATAATTGGGATGCATATACAGGGCATTATCGTCAAGCACAACTTTTGCATCCGCTGCAATGATCGCATCGTTGGATGTTTTGAATACGGGATTTATTTCTACAAGAGTAGCATTGCTTTCTTCGTAGGCTTTGCACAGCGCTTCCACAAAGTGCGTCATCTGCTTGAATGCTTTGCCTTCGAGGCCGAGGTTAAAAGCGATTCTGCGTGCCTGAAAAGACCGGATACCCACAGACGGATTGATTTCTTCGGTAAAGATCAGGTGCGGGGTTTTTTCGGCCACGGCTTCTATATCCATTCCTCCTTCGGTGGAATACATTATAATATTTCTTCCGGTTTGCCTGTTAAGCAGGATGCTCATATAATATTCTTTTACAGGGCTGGGTCCCGGGAAATAAATACTCTGCTCAATAAGCACTTTGTGAACTTTTTTACCCTGCGGCCCTGTCTGATGCGTAACAAGGTTCATTCCCAGAATTTCTTTTGCAAACTTTGAAACATCTTCAATGCTTTTTGCAATTTTAACGCCGCCTCCTTTGCCTCTTCCGCCGGCATGTATCTGCGCTTTTACCGCCCAGTTCTCTACTCCGGTATTTTTTTTAATGATAACTGCCGCCTGATGCGCTGCTTCAGGCGTGTCTGCCGTGATTCCTTCGGGTACATAGACCCCGTATTCCTTGATCAGTGCCTTTGCCTGGTATTCATGAATATTCATATCCTGTTTATTTTTTTTTACTAAATAAATATATTTTTACTAATTTACGAAATTAAAAATTGTTATTTTTATTATACATGAGAAAACTCAGGAATGAAGAATTGGGGCGATTGACTGTCGGTGATTTTAAAAAGAAGAGAAAAATCCCGTTTGTTGTAGTATTAGATAATGTAAGGAGCTTAAATAATATCGGTTCTGTTTTCAGAACTTCCGATGCCTTTGTAATCGAAGAGATATGTTTATGCGGGATTACTGGCAGTCCCCCGAATAAAGAAATAACTAAAACCGCCCTGGGCGCCACCGAAAGCGTTGCATGGAAATATTATGAAACAACCGAAGAAATCATAACTAAACTCAAAAGTAAAGGTTATACAATTATTTCAATAGAACAAGCGGAAAACAGCATTTCGTTAAAGGATTTTACCGTTTATAAAAATTTGAAATATGCCATTGTTTTCGGGCATGAGATCAATGGGGTGGGGCAGAATATTGTAAATCTCAGCGATTATTGTATCGAGATTCCCCAGTTTGGCACCAAGCATTCGTTTAATGTTGCCGTGAGCGCCGGTATTATCTTGTGGGAATTATTTAATAAATGGGAAGCGGTAGTAGGAAGTAGGAAGTAAGCGGTAATCGGTAGTCAGTGAGCAGTAGCGGGGTATTGTGAAGTAGGCAGAAAGCAGTGGGAAGCGGCAGGAGGTAGTAGGAAATATGAAATATGCAACGTAACAGAAGGTAATCGAAACGTTTCAAAATGCAATCGAAGCGTATTTTTCTAATTATAACGTTTTGCTGTGCTATTTTAAATGATGTTCAAGTTAATGGTTTATGGTCATTACAGCCAGTTTAATTAGAGTTTGATGTCAATAGTTTATAGTCAGGGCTGCCGGTTTGGTCAAAAGTCATAGTCAATAGTCGCAAAAAACCAAAAACCAGGACAAATAACTAAACAGGCTGCTTAGACCAACAACTATAACCATGATATTTTTTTTATAATAAAAATTTTATCCGTGCTTCAATCTGTTTTAAACAGTATTTTTTTTAAAAATTGATCCTGTTAAAAAAATCCCTTTTTATGGATATTATTCTGTAAAAGGGTATATTTGTGAAAGTAAAATATTAGAATTTTAAAACGCTACGCTATAAATACGTTATGCGGCATTGTTGGACTGGAAACGATGGAATTTATTTTTTAAATCTTGCATTATAAATTAAATAACTATGAGAACAATAGAAATATTAAAAGAAATAGAAAGGCTCCCTTTTCAGAAACGTATTTTTTTAATTGAAAAAGCGCTTCACACCATACGGGAGAAGGAAGAAAACAATGAATTGAAGTATGCAGCGAATGTATTATATCCAGACTATAAAAATGATAAGGAATTAACTATATTCACTAATCTTGATTTTGAAAGTTTTTATGAAGCAAGGTGAAATTTGGTTAATCAATCTTGATCCTACAGTTGGAGCAGAGATTCAAAAGAAAAGACCTGCGGTTATAGTTAATGACAGCGCACTCGGGAAGTTGCCTTTAAAAATAATAGTTCCATTAACAGATTGGAAAGACAGATATGAAATTGCTCCATGGATGGTTAGCATTGAACCTGCATCAACCAATGGGCTTTCAAAAAAATCAGGGGCAGACTGTTTTCAGGTTCGTTCGGTTTCTGAGAAAAGATTTATCAGGCGAATAGGACAGTTAAATGAATCATTAATTGATGAAATCAAAATTGGCCTGGCAAAAGTTCTTTCAATAAAGATTTAATAACTACGCTTAACGAGAGATGCATTTGCTTACCTGTTTTTATTTTTTAAAAAAAATTGATCCTGTTTAAAAATCTTTTTATGGATTAATATTCTATAAAAGTGTATATTTGCATTAGGACAAACTCAGGAAGCGGTGCCATGAGACTCCGATTAGCCTGGGCGGTTGGCGTGGGCACTCGATGCAATCGAGCACCAGTTGGGGTGCAAAAGAGCCAAATTTTCAACCCACATATTTTTGTATAAATCAAAAATCAAAACACTATATTTGCAGATTGAAATCTAAATTGTAACTTAACAAAATTATGTCTAAAAATATTGCAGGGTTAGATAGAAAAAGACCGCAACTAAATATTGTTCCAGACAACTTACATCTTGACCCATTAAATCCCAGATTACCAGCAGAAACTCAAGAAAAAGATGAACTGGACATTATTTATTGTCTCTATAAATTTTTTGATATTGATGAATTAGCTCTTTCAATAGGGGAGAATGGTTATTTTGATGAAGAACCATTAGTAGCCATTCCAATGGGATTGCCGGAAAAATTTAAAAATTTAAGGGCGGACAAGTTGAAAAAAAACAAAGAGTATATTGATTTTATTAGTAAACCTAAAACTCAATTTACGGTAGTGGAAGGTAACAGACGACTTGCTACTATCAAAGTCCTCTTGTCCCTTGAATTACAAACAAAGTTTAAAATTAAAACTTTTCCTGAAATTTCATCGGAAGTAATAAAAGACATTTCCGAATTACCTGTAATTGTGTATCCAAATAGGAAAGAAGTATTACCATATTTAGGAGTAAGGCATATTACAGGAATAAAAAAATGGGACCCTTACGCAAAAGCACGATATGTAGCGTATATGGTTCAAGAAGGAAAAACATTAAAGGAAATTCAACAAATTGTTGCAGATAGAAGTAACTCAGCAAGAAAATTTTATTTATGTTACAAATTAGTTGAGCAAGTGGAGAATGAATTTGGTATAGATACTTCTCTTGCAAGAAATGAGTTTTCATATTTATTGCTTGCAAGCGGACAAGGTGCAATAAAAGATTTTTTAGGAATTCCGTCTAATTTGTCTGAGGTAAATTTCGATCAACCCGTTCCCAAAGAAAAAACAGAAAATCTAAAGTTACTTTTTTCTTGGCTTTATGGTGAAGGGACTCGGACACCAAGAGTATTAAAAGAAAGTAGGGATATTACAAATTACCTGACCCATATCATTAAAAGTCCAATTGCTTTAGAGCATTTAAAAGCAAATGGAAAATTACTAGATGCTTATGATAGAAGTGGCGGAGAAGAAAATTTGCTTACAACTTATTTGAAAAGAGCAAATGATAATCTTGAAAAATCATTACAATTCATACATCGCCATAAAAAATCTGAAAGTGTTCAATCAGAAATTGACAAATGTAAGGAAACCATTCAAACTATTGATAAAATCATTGAAAATTAACTTATGCTTAGATACAATATCCCAGATGCAACCTCATCTGAAGTTGTGGCGGACTGGATTGAATTATATGTAACATATCTAAAGGATAGCATTTCAAAATCCCAAATAGCTTCTTATATACAAGCATCCGAAGGCAGCGATCCAGAAGACGGTTTTATTGACAGCGTTTGGAATGTTCTTGCTTGCAGGGTGGAATTATATGGAAGTAATCCCCCCATAGAAGTTCAACCCCTAAGTATAAATTCCCTAATTGATTGGGAACAGTATCCCGAATACTTAGCTTGCTTAATATATGCCTTGGAAGGTAATCCTAATACTTCTTCCACATCAGCAGCAAAAGCGGGCAAGTATTTTGAACGAATTTCTAATGAAGCAATCAAAAATTACATAAAGGGGAATTCCTTGATTTATGGTTTTCCAACCGAACAAAATATTCAAACTATTGCTGACAATTTTTTAAAAGAAAAATTTAATTACTTGCCTCCTGCTTATAGAAAAGATAGGGATTTAGATATAATAGCATGGAAAGATTGGGAAGATAATAGAGCAAGCCAGATTATTTTATTTATTCAGTGTGCTGCTGGTAGTAATTGGAAAGGAAAAATCAAGGATTTGAATATGAGAGCGTGGGAAAAATATATACATTTTGCTGCATCACCGATAAAAGGATTTTCTGTTCCCGTTGTTATTTCTGATAAAGAAAAATTGCACGAAATCTCTACTGATGCAGGATTAATAATTGATAGACCAAGAATATACAAGCAAACATTTCAATATGAATTTAAAGATATTGATTTAAGACCTATTTTACTTAATTGGTGTAAAAACAGAATAGCAGAAATAAATAATTAACAATGAGATTTATTGACTTATTCTCAGGCATCGGTGGTTTTCATAAAGCATTACATGAGTTAGGTCATACTTGCGTTTTTGCGAGCGAGATTGATACGACTATACTAAAAGCATACGAAAATTCGTGGAAAATAAAACCTCATGGCGACATAAGGAAAATTGTAAAAGAAAATATTGGAGTTATTCCTGATCACGATATACTATGTGCTGGATTTCCTTGTCAACCTTTCAGTAAAGCAGGTAAACAGTTAGGAAGAGAGGATGAAGAAAGAGGTAATTTGTTTGATGAAATTGTAAAAATTCTTGAGTATAGAAAGCCCAAATATTTTATTCTTGAAAACGTTCCTTTTATTAAAAAACATGACAATGAGGAAACATGGAAGTATATGGAGAAGGAATTAAAAAGGATAAAATATGATGTTGACCATGAAATATATTCACCACAGGATTTTGGAATTCCGCAACACAGGGAAAGAGTTTTTATTGTAGGTTCTCGAAATAGACTTTCTCATTTTAGTTTTGATGAAATAAATCAACTCAAAACAAATGGGTACGATATTTTCCAGTTCATTGAAGAAAATCCAGTGACAGCAAAAAAGTTACCGCAAAAAAATATTGAGTGCTTAAAACTATGGCAACAGTTTATTGACAGTATTCCACAAAAAATAAAATTGCCCGGTTTTCCAATTTGGAGTATGGAATTCGGGGCAACATACCCTTATGATACGACACATCCATTTCGAATGACAGCAAAGGAACTTGGAAAATACAAAGGAAATTTTGGTGTGAGTTTGAAAGGACTTCAAAAGAAAGAACAGTTTGCTTTATTACCAAGTTATGCAAGAGTAAACAGGAGATTTCCTGACTGGAAAAAACGATATATAGAACAGAATAGAAAATTTTACAACGAAAACAAAAAACACATTCAAGAAGTGATGAATGAAATAGCAAAACTTCCATCACAAAGTTGGCAAAAACTTGAATGGAATGTTGGTAGTTTAGAACGGAGAATTGAAAATTACATTTTACAATTCAGAGCATCGGGAATAAGAATTAAAAAAGTTGACTTTTTCCCTTCTCTTGTTTGCACTAATACTCAAATACCAATAATTGGTTGGCAAAAAAGATATATCACTAAAGACGAAGGATTAAAACTTCAATCTCTCGAAGGAATTACCTTACCCGACAACGACAATACAGCATTTAAGGCATTAGGCAATGCAGTAAATTCAAAGATTGTAAAAATTATAGCTGAGAAATTATTAGTTGAACAACCGACAATTCAATTACTCAATGGGCATAAACATTTAAACGATGCCAAAAAAATAATTTCTGAACCCTCCGTTAAGGTAGCCTTTGACTACGCTTGATGAAATCAATGGTCTCCGTTCATCTCAGTTTAAAATTTTAGGCATATATTTACATTTAATTTTTCCATATCACTAAGTAATGTTCTAAAATTAATCAGTATAATCAGTCATATCAGTGTACCATTTTTTTTCAATCCTAAAACATCCAAATATTAAAACTTTACAAATGAAAACCATCTTAAAACAAATCATTGTCTTTACATGTTTCCCGGTATTGACATTTGCCTATACGGGAGAGGTTGTGAAATCGTTTAACACGCCGGGCGCGCATCCCACAGGTCTCACATTCGATGGAAAGTATCTCTGGCTTGCCGACCGCAAAACCGATAAATTATATTGTATAGATACTGCCAGCGGGAAAGTGATCCGTGAAATTCCAAGCCCTGCTTACTGGCCCACCGGCTTAGCCTGGGATGGTACAAATTTATGGAATGCCGATGTGAAAGGCGGTATTCCTTTGGCGGAAAATTATAATGGCAAGATATATAAGATGGATCCTAAATCCGGGAAAATTTTAAACACGGTACAGGCTCCTTCATCCACGCCCAGAGGCCTTGTGTGGGATGGGAAATATCTTTGGTGCACGGATAGTCATTCTGCCGAGATCATACAGTTTGATCCTAAGGACGGAACAACCATTAAATCGTTTAAAGCGCCTGCAAAGGATCCGAGAGGACTGGCTTTTGACGGTAAATATTTGTGGATATCCGACAGGAGAAGAGACGAAATTTATATGATGGATACGGAATATGGAAATGTGATACTCATTGCAAATGCCCCGGGCCCTTTTTGTGAAGCCCTGTGTTATGATGGGAAATTTTTATGGGCTGCAGATTACCAGAACAAGAAATTGTACAAGTTAAAAGTGAATGACGGTGAAAAGTTCAAACGCGATAATGCCCGTAAAGCAAAGATTACCTATACGCATCTGGCAACAAATTTCGGCCCCGGCAAAGTGAATACCTTGGATGTGTATTTTGCCATGCCAATAGACAGGGATAACCAGGAAATCAAAGGAGAGATAAAATATTCTCCGAAGTATTCTGATGTTGTAACTGATAAATGGGGACAGAAATTTGCGCATTACAGCGTTAAAGATATTAATGCGGGCGGCAGCAACGAAATTCAGATGACATCAGTTGTTACTACGTATGATGTCCGGTACTTTATTTATCCCGATAAGGTGGAAGGGCTTGAAAAAATCCCTGCCGGAATAAAATCAAAATATCTCGAAAACAACGAAAAGTTCCAATATGATAATCCGGTGATTCAGTCTGCTCTTTCTGAAGCGTTGGGTGATGAAAAAAATCCGTATTGGATAGCGCGCAAAATTTTTAATTATGTGATTGCAACTATGCAGTACGAGATGACTGGCGGTTGGAACACGGCTCCCACTGTATTGAAAAGAGGCACAGGATCATGTTCGGAATATTCGTTTGTTTATATTGCTATGTGCAGGGCGGCAGGGTTGCCTGCCAGGTATGTCGGTTCCGTTGTGGAGCGGGGAGACAAAGCTTCGATGGATGATGTGTTTCACCGATGGGTGGAAGTGTATTTGCCGGGCTATGGATGGATACCCGTTGATCCCAGCGGAGGAGACGATGAGTTGCCCCGCGACCAGGCCGATTCTTTCGGAGCTCTAGTGAACAGGTTTTACATTACAACCGAAAGCGGCGGCGGCTCTGAATTTTTAGAATGGACCTATAATTCCCATGAGTTTTATACTACCGATCCTAAAACAAATGTAGTAATTGAATACTTTGCTGATTGGGATGTTGCAGAATAAACCCGCATCCTGAAAATAAAAAAAGCGGTTCCTGAGAACCGCTTTTTGTTACTGCATACCAATTAAATTATTTAACTATATTTTTGAATGTATCATCCTCAAACCATTTTAAAAACTCCATATCTGTTTTTGCTTTGGCGCTTAAAGAGGCATCTTTGCCAACTGCTGAACGCAGATTGTTAAAGAGGATTTCTGCGTTTTGCTTCCTTGCTCCGCAAACGGCTTTCAAGTAATATACCATGGCATCGTCTTTATTTTCTGCATTGTCAAGGGCTTTAATGGCATCGTCAACATTGGCGTTCAATAATTTTGCTAATGCGGAATTCATTGTGTTGTATGAACCGAAGTTTGAAACTGCATCTTTGTATTCTGCTTTTTTTATATTGATAATACCTAAGTTGTAGTTTACTTCATTTCCGGCTCCGCCTGCCGAGGTGAGCAGTTCTTTTGCTTTTGCAAAGTCTTTTTCTTTCAGATAACATGCGCCCAGATTGTTAAACACCATAGTCTCGGCTTTTTTTGCTTTTGCATCTTCGAATGCTTTCTTTGCATCTGCAGTATTGTTTAACATGAATTGTGTGTATCCGACATTGTTGTGCGTTCTCCAGTCGTCGCCATATTTCCTTGCAGCAGCCTGGTAAATTTTTAATTGCCGGTTCAGGTCTTTGGTAACCGTTGCAGCTTTTAAAATCTCTTCAATCTTCAGGCTGTCTGGAGTTGATTCAGCGAGTTGCAATAATTCTTCATCAGAATATCCTACTATATCAACTTTAACATTGATGGCTGATTTTCTCAACTGGGGAAGAACTTTATCTTTCAGGATGGTGAAGATCTGTTTTAAATTTTTGATTTCTTTGTTACGCTGATCCGGATCAGAATACATGGAGAGAACTCTTACGATAAGATCTTTATCCTGGATGTTTGAACCCTGGACTGCTGCTTTGAAACCGTCCCAGTCCTGGCCTTTTCCGGCAGATTTAAACATGGTTTTGAAATCGAATTGCTTAGGCTGGAATTTTTTAATTAAGTCTTTGTCTTTGGGATTTTTCTTTATGAATACCTCTTTTTCTTTTTTCTCCTGTTCCTTGAATTCTTTATTAACAAAATCTTCGGTGGTTTTTGCCCTGTCTTTCGATAGCTTGTCGTTAAGCTGAACAGGACCGTCAGGTGAAGCTTGCCCGTCAACCTGCATCCCTTTATATTCGCGTCTCTTGTCTTGCTGTGCCTGGGTAATGAAATCCTGCAGAGCTTTTACTTCGTCTTTCTTTAATTCTGTAGGCTTCAGGTTGGATTTGGTCATATCGAATAAAATGGTGGCATCTTTCGATTCGCTGGAGGTTCTTACAAAATTATCTTTTGCAGAAATAACTTTTGAATCCATCTGTACCAGACCCGGAGTTGCAATTACTCCTTTTGCAACTTCTTTCTTTGTGAAATCAACAACTTTTTTATCGGGTTTGCTGGCGTCTTTGCCTTTATAACCCTGCAGCCTGACTTCAAGTTTTGATACCCTCATGCCTTCTTCGTAAGCGATTTTATCGGTAAAATTAAATGTGCCGCCCGATTCGTACTTGATTATTTTGTTATTTCCCTGGACTTTTTCACCCTGGTAAATTTCTTTTTTCATGGATTTTTCTCCGCCTTCCCACACAAGCGCCGGTGTGCCTTCTACAACCACTTTCTTATGGAAAAATTTCTGGGGAATGGTCCCGGTGATGGTAACTTTCACAGAGTCGCCATGCATTTCCAATACCGGAGGGTCTACTGTATATTTGATATTCCCTTCTTCTTTTAACATTTTTTTCAAGCCGCCGCAGCTTGAAATTATCAAGGCCACGATAAATAAGGAAGCAACATAAACTAATCTGGACTTTTTCATAGCAATTAATTATTTGTTATAATTTTATTTATAAAAATTTTGACTTACAAAATTAATAATGTTTTCAAAAAAACAAATATTTTATTGTATTCAATATATTTTTTAATTATATATTTTTGAATTTTAGAATATTACTCTGTTGATACCTATCTCGTATTGCTTACTGAATATGGTTTTCAGGATTTGGTTGTAATCTTCCCGGTTGTTCACAAAATCTATATTATTTGTGTCTATTATCAGAATTTTTAAGTCTTGCTGCTGCCTGAAGAAATTAAAATAACCGTTTTGAATGCTCTCAAGGTATTCTGCTTTAATGTTTTGTTCATAATTCCTGCCTCTTGTTTTTATGTTATACAGCAGATTGTCAACCGTGACATGCAAATACACATATAAATCCGGCCTGGGAAGAGTGCTGTATATAATATCAAAAATCTGCCTGTATAAAGCATATTCATCATCCTGAAGAGTAGATTTGGAAAAGATCAGCGACTTCATGAAATAATAATCGGCAATGGTAAATGTCTTGAAAAGATCGGGATTTTCGATTTCTCTCTTTAATTGATGATACCGGTCGGCCAGGAAAGACAATTCGAGAGGAAATGAGTATTTATCAGGGTTTTCGTAGAATTTAGGGAGAAAAGGGTTTTCTGCAAACTGCTCAAAAATGGTTTTGGCATTGAACTGTTCAGCAATCTTTTTTACAAGCGAAGTCTTGCCTGCGCCGATATTGCCTTCAATAACCAGGAATTTTATTCTGTTAAAACTATCTGCCGGAATATCTGGGTGCATTATCATCAGAAAATTTATTTTATCCGGGAACTAAAAGTAACACATATAAAAATATAACCAAATAAATTCTTTCTAAAATTTTCAAGTTTAAATGAACAACTCAATAATTTGTTTATTGCAAAGTGCGGTCCCAGTCTTTCCACACCGGTTCATAACCTTGTTTTTTTATGATTTCGACAATTTCACCAGTTGCGCGCTCATCTGCAATAACGAATTGTTCGAGTGAATCATCAGTTGTCGAATAGCCCCCTGGGTTTGTACGGGATCCTGCGCTCATAGCAGTTATACCTAATTTAATGATGTTATCGCGGAATTTTGGATTTTCGCGTGTAGATATGGATAACTCAACTTCTTCATTGAATATCCGGTACGCACAGATTAATTGAACTAATTCTTTATCGGACATTTGCACCTTGGGTTCTATGATTCCTTTGGCCGGACGAAGCCGCGGAAATGAAACGGAATACCGGGTCTGCCAGTAGGTCTTTTCAAGATAATCGAGATGCAGGGCCGTAAAGAAACTATCGGCGCGCCAGTCTTCGAGCCCGATAAGAATGCCCAGGCCTGTTTTAAAAATACCCGCGCTTCCCAGCCTGTCTGGTGTTTCAAGCCTCCAGTTGTAATCTGCTTTTACACCGCTGGGATGATACTCATTGTAGCTTTCTTTACAATAGGTTTCCTGGTAAATGTAAACCGTATTCAGTCCCAGCGATACAAGTTCTTCATATTCATTTTTTTTAAGCGGTTGAACTTCCATGGATATGTGCGAGAACATCGGCTTCACTAATTTTAATGCATTTTTTAAATAATCAAATCCGGCTTTTGCAGATGATTCTCCTGTTACAAGCAGCACATGATCGAATCCCCAGGATTTTAGGACTGCCGCTTCTTTAAGGATTTGTTCATTATTCAGGGTGATCCGTTTGATCCGGTTTGCAGCATTGAATCCGCAATATTTACAGCAATTGGAACATTCGTTTGAAAGATAGAGGGGGTTGTATAACTGAATGATTTTTCCGAACCGTTTCTGTGTAATCATTTGGCTGATCTGCGCCATTTTCTCAATATACGGGGCAGCGGCAGGAGAGATCAGCGCTTTGAAATCTTCGAGGTTATGCTTTGGGTTTGCAAGAGCCTGTTCAACATGTTTTGCAGTTTTTGAAAGGATGCTTTGCTGAACTTCTTTCCAGTCGTATGTTTTTATTATATTATTAAATGTATTCATCATTAATCTATTCTATCACTTGCCCAGCGATAAAACCGTGTGTATATATCATACAAATTAGCTTTGTTTGTTGCACAGGAATATTTTACATAAGTACGAGCATAACTTCTTCACCACGCTGAAAAAGCACAGCCGTATGCGAAGGAACGAAGCGACTGAAGCACCCTTTCAAGGTTGGTGTAATATTGATTGATAAGTTGCTTTGACATTTATAGTTTAATGATTAATTATACCAAAAACAAAATTGAAAATTTTTATTTAATAATCAAATATTATTTATGAAATAACCTTCCAAAATATTCAAATAAATACAAAAAGCCCGGATTATCTCTATCCGTGCAGAAAGGGAAAAGCAACTTTTCGCGCAAATTTGTTTATGTATTTGAATTGTATATTATAAAAACTGTGCTTACTTTAAAATATTTGAATATTTTTGCAACCAACAATTTTAACCCATAAAACTGAATGTTGCTTAGACCCTTATCAACGGATATAGAAATACTGTTTAACAAATTCCTCAATGAGGCTGATATTACCATTCCCGTGCAACAGGAACACCTGAAAAAAATTATAACACAATTCAATGCTGTTAGCGGCAATCAAAAATGTGAATCCCTCCTCACGGCATCTGTTGAGATATCAAAAATTATTATTCATGAAATAAATCTTGACACGGATTCATCTGTAAGTTTTTTACTCTTCTCAATATGCAAAGAGATTTCTGTAACTCCTGACGAGATCAGGAAAAACTATAATACATATGTTGCTGAAATTGTAAACGGGCTCAGCAAAATTGACAAATTAGATACTACAAAATATACCCATCAGGCGGATAATTTCATCAAACTGCTTCTCACTATTTCTGATGATCTCCGGGTTATACTTATCCGGTTAGCAGAACGTTTATACCAGATGCGAAATACATCTTCAATAGAAGAATCTCATAGAACCCGCATAGCTACCGAAACCTCCGTTCTATATACTTCTATTGCTCACAGGATCGGTTTATACAATATCAAAACCGAACTTGACGATTTGTGCATGAAGTTTTTTTATCCTGAAAAATATGCTGAAATTAAAACGAAACTTGCAATAACCAGAGATAGTTTAGAAAAATATATTTCGAATTTCATAAAACCCATCGAAGAAAAACTCAAAGAACATTGTGTGGATTCCGAAATTTTCGGCAGGGTAAAATCAATCCCTTCGATCTGGAAAAAAATGCAGGCGCAGGAAGTGGAATTCGAAAAAGTGTACGACCTGTTTGCAATACGTGTAATCATCAATACAGCCTGCGAAAACGAAAAAGCGGAATGCTGGAAAGTTTATTCCTTAGTAACCGAAGAGTATGCGCCCAATCCGAAACGTATGCGCGACTGGATTACGGTTCCGAAATCGAGTGGTTATGAATCGCTGCACGCGACTGTAATCGGGCCGGAAGGGAAATGGGTGGAAGTGCAGATACGAACCCTCCGTATGGACGAAATAGCAGAAAAAGGTTTCGCTTCGCACTGGAAATATAAAGACAAAGATTCCTCTGAAAAACAGACAGATCTTTTTGCAAAAATAAGAGACGCGCTGCAAAAACCAACCGGCTTGAAGTCTTCATCCGGTAAGGAAAAAAAAGCGCTTTATACAGATGAAATTTTTGTGTTCACGCCCAAGGGAGATCTCAAAAAATTTAAAGCCGGACACACCGTTCTGGACTTTGCTTTTGAGATTCATTCTGATATCGGATACGCCTGCACCGGCGCAGTAGTGAACGAAAAAATGGTTTCGTTCCGGCACGTTTTAAAAAATGGCGACACGATAAAAATCCTGACATCCAAAAACCAAAAACCCAATCATTCCTGGTTAGACTTCGTGAAAAGCACCAAAGCCATATCAAAAATCAAACAGGCATTAAAGGCTGAAGAATACAAGTATGCCGACGAAGGAAAAGAAATCATCAAACATAAATTTGAATACCTTGATATTGAATTTACAGACATAAATATTCATAAACTTGTTACTTTTTATAAATGCGAAACCATACTTGACCTTTACCAGATGATGGGTGAAGGAAAATTCGATGCAACAAAAATTAAAAAAGCACTCCTGTCTGCAGAAAAAAACGAAACCGGAAAAATTCCTGTTGTAACTGAAGAAACCCATTTTTCACAGGCTAATTTCGAAGATTCTAAAGGAGATTTTCTTACCATAGATAACCAGTCCATCGCCTACGCATACCAATATTCCAAATGCTGCAACCCTATCCCCGGCGATAAAATATTCGCTTTTGTCACAGTTTCGCAAGGCATAAAAATTCACAAGACCAATTGCAAAAATGCAAAGACGCTGATCAAAAATTATCCTTACAGGGTCATTGAAGCACGGTGGAGAGAACTAAGCGAAAATTCTCCGCTGACGGCATTTATTAAAATCACGGCAAAGGGTAACCTGAATACGGCTTACAAAATAAATTCAATTATTAAAGATGATCTCAAGCTGAATTTACGGAGTTCACAGATAGAAAATCAGGCAGGCGGTATGGTTACCTTCACAATAGCTCTTCAGGTAAACGGGAAAGACCACCTGGGAAGGGTTATTATAAGGTTGAAAAAAATAAAAGATGTGAGAAGCGTGCAGAAAGTTGATCCTTAAAATTATGACTAAAACAGAATATCCATAAAATTGTCCTTATTTATCAATTTGAATTTGCTGTCCGGATATTTTTCTTTCCATGATTGCGGTATTTTGGCTTTTGTTTTTGAAAATTTAAATTCATATACATACAGTTTTCCTTTGATTTGTTCGACATAATCTATCTCAACGCCTGAATACGTTCGCCAAAAATATCCGTAATGATTTATTCCTTTATTATGCAAAAATTTATAACGCTCCGCAATTAGAAAATTTTCCCAAAGCTGACCGGTATCCGATCTGTCAGAAAGTCCCTTAAAATTATCAATTACCGCATTTCTGATCCCGATGTCCCAAAAATAAATTTTATTCATTTTGGTAATCTCATTTCTCGGATTCCGGCTAAAAGAAGGTTGCCTGAACAAAACAAATGATTTCTCAAGCAAATCAATATAGCGATCAACCGTTTCACGGCTAATGCCCAAGGAATTGCTTAATTCATGAACAGAAACCTCCTGTCCTATCTGAAAAGCCAATAATTTAAGCAGGTCGCGCAGCTTGGTTGTTTGTTTAATATTAGCCAGATAGAAAATATCTTTGTACAAATACGAACCGTTTAATTCTTCAAGTAACGAAATTTTTTGTGAAACGCTCTTGGTCAGGATTACTTCAGGATACAATCCGAAAATTAATAAATCTTCCAGCTTTTGTATTATTTCGAATTTATTTAAGAAACCTGATAATTCACTAATCGAAAAAGGAAACAATGTAAATGTCCATTTCCGCCCGGTCAATGGTTCTGCCAGTTTGTTTGCCAGATCGAATGACGAAGAGCCTGTGGCAATAATCTTTAATTTCGGCAGATTATCCGTTAAAATTTTAAGATTGATTCCTATCTCGGGTATTCGCTGCGCTTCATCAATAAAAACAAGATCATTCCCATGAACTATTTTCTCCATTGCAGAAAAGTCTCTTTTTGAAAAAATATCAATATGTTTCTGCTGATCGGCATTTATTTTCAGGACCTTTTTAAATTTCCGGAGACGGATTATCTGCTCAACAAGAGTTGTTTTTCCGACCTGTCTTGCGCCATAAATAATTATTACTTTATTTTGAGTTTTGAGTTTTCTCAAAATTTCCTTTTCGACGGTTCTTTTTAATAGCATAAAATTATTTTTTACCTGCAAATTTAAATAAAATTTTGCAGATTAACCGGCAATTTTTGATTTAATTTTGCAGGTTATTATTCAAATAAAAACCAACTGATTTAAGGTGCTCCCAAAAATGCGGATACGATTTACCTACTACTCCGGTATCACAGATCATTAAACCCGGATGTTTTATGGCAGCAGGAGCAAAAGCCATGGCCATGCGGTGATCCGAATATGTTTCTATTTTAATACCCGGCTGAACTTTCTTTGCTTTTCCATCCCAAATAAGTTCATCAGAATTTTTCACTTTCAGCGATACTCCTATTTTTGCAAGTTCATTTTTTAAGGCATGAATCCTGTCGGTCTCTTTAATCCTTAATGTTTTCGCTCCTTTGATATGAAAAGGAATTTTTAATAGCGCACAGGTTACGGCTAATGTCTGTATAAGGTCCGGGTACCCGGAACAATCCATCTCAAACGATTTAGCCGTTATTTCTTTTCTGGATAACCGCACTCCGTTTTTAACCGAAACAGTCTTTACGCCAAGTTCATAAAAAATATCCGGAAGAATACTATCGCCCTGATAACTGTTTTTTTTCAATCCCAATAAAGTAATATCAACCTCACCGGATAATGCAGCCATTTCGTACCAGTAGGATGCGGCAGACCAGTCGGATTCAACAGTAAACTCCCTGCAGGTATAATTTTGCTCTCTAATATTTATTGTATCATCCTGCCATCTTAATTTCACGCCAAAAAATTCCATCAGCTTCAGTGTCATTTCAATATAGGGCATGGATACAATCCTGCCTTTTATTTTTAACGTGAGGCCACCGGTAATGGCAGGAGCGATCATCAACAGGGCGCTTATGAACTGGCTGCTGATGCTTCCATCAATTTCAATCTCAGTTCCCCTGAGTTTTGTTCCGGTAATCTTTAATGGAGGGAATCCTTCTTTTTCTGTGTACTCAATCAAAGCTCCCATGTTGCGCAATGCTTCTACCAATTCTCCGATGGGCCGCTGCTTCATCCTCTCGGAACCCGTGATGATCCATTGCCCCACGACAGTCGAAGCAAAAGCAGTGAGAAAACGCATGGCAGCGCCGGCGTGTCCCGCATCAAGAATATTACTGCCGGAATTTAATATGGCTTTTAAAACCTGCGTATCCTCGCTTTCCGAAAGATTTTTTATGGGAAAACAGGAATCACACAATGCCCTTATAATTAATATCCGGTTGCTGATACTTTTCGAGGCAGGCAGGGTTATGAAGCCTTTAAGTATATTGCTGTTTTTATTTAATCGGTAATTCATTTTTTCTTCACGCTGTAGCAACCCCACACGGGAAGGTGATCGGAAACTTTGCGTGCATTCATAAGGTCTGTAAATTCTTTGGAAAAATCTATTACGCCTTTATCATTTAAAATAATCTCGTCCACTTCATAAAAAATATTGTCGTATTCATTGGCAAGATGTTCCCCGGCTGCAGAAGGCTTTTGCTTGAGAGTGGTTTTCTGGCTCGAAAATGTATTCAGAACATTTCTTTTCAGTAATGATCCGAAGCCCATGCTTTTTGCCGGAGAATTAAAATCGCCCATGATCAGGAAATGGTATTTTTCATATTTCTCATCAATTTTATAAAACTGGCAGGTTTCAAGATCTGGATTTTTACCTTTGGGTACGGCATGAAACGAACCCAGCAGAAAGGTGTCTTTTCCTGAAACAAAAACTCCCAGAAACGGCTCCCTGTCTATGGTTTCGGCAAGCGAGGCTTCGAGCCAGCTCTTCAACAATTTTCCCCTGGATGTTTTCCAGAGAAAAGCATAACGTTCAGTTCCCTTCCCTATAGTGGGATCGCTTACTTTATAATCCCATTTCGAACCTTTCCTGTTAAGCGCATCTATAATCTTCGCAACAGCTTGAGCGCCGGCGGGCGAAGTAGATACTTCCTGGACTGCAACCACATCAAAATCTTTCAGCGTTTTTGCAATGTATTCAAGAATACCATCCGTCTTTGATTTTCCGAGGTTCTCAAGGTTCCATGTGCATATCTTCAGGCACTGGGCCGATAATAAAAAAGTATTAACTAAAAATGCGAAACAAAATAAGTATTTCATAATTTCCGGAAATTATTTTTTCGCATATAATTCAACTATTTTCACAATCACTTCAACAGATTTCTGAATGGATTCAAGAGGAATATATTCCATTTTCCCGTGAAAATTATGGCCGCCTGCGAACAAATTCGGACAGGGCAGAACCATATACGAAAGCCTTGATCCATCAGTGCCTCCGCGTATAGGTACCACGATGGGCTCAACTCCGGTTTCCTTCATAGCGTCAATAGCCGTTTGCACAATGTGATATTGCGGTTCCACCATTTCCCTCATGTTGTAATACTGATCTTTTAATTCAAGCTTAAAAGTTTGCTCACGGTATTTTTTATTCATGAATTCCACAGCGTTCTGAATATATTCTTTTTTCTTTTCAAATTTCTTTCGGTCGTGATCGCGGATGATATATTGAATTAACGATTTCTCGACAGAGCCTTCAAATTTAGTAAGGTGATAAAATCCTTCATAATTTGCAGTGTATTCAGGCCTTTCATTCACCGGCAACAGCTCATTGAACTCTATGGCGGCCAGCATGGAATTTATCATTTTATCCTTGGCATAGCCGGGATGAATATTCCTTCCCTGGACGGTTATTTTTGCCATAGCGGCATTAAAATTTTCAAATTCGATCTCTCCCACCCTTCCGCCATCAAGTGTATACGCGAAGTCTGCATTGAATTTTGCAACATCAAATTTATCTACGCCGCGGCCGATCTCCTCATCAGGAGTGAATCCAATTCGTATAATTCCATGTTCGATTTCAGGGTGAGCTATCAAGTATTGCAGCGCTTCCATGATGGCTGTGATGCCGGCTTTGTCGTCTGCGCCAAGCAAGGTTGTGCCGTCTGTTGTAATAATTGTCTGGCCCTTATAATGTAACAATTCAGGAAATTCAGAAGGCGATAACACAAGATTCATTTCAGCATTGAGCATGATATCCTTTCCATCATAATTTTTAATGATTTGTGGATTCACATTTGCTCCGCTCATATCCGGCGCAGTATCCATATGCGCAATTAATCCGATGGTTGGGATTTTTTTTTCAGTATTTGCCGGCAAAGTTGCCATTACATAGCAATGTTCATCCACCGAGACATCTTTTAAACCTATCTGTGTAAGTTCTCCTACCAGCATCCGTGCAAGATCGAATTGTTTTTCCGTGCTCGGATATGTATTTGAATTATCGTCAGACTGTGTATCTATTTTCACATACTTTAAAAAGCGTTCCAGTAAATTTTTCATGGTTTTACTATTTAATTTTAAATCAAATATTCCTTAAAATAGTTTTAAGTTTTTTCCAAATTAGTCAATTAATACATTGATCAATCGGCACATTAGCACATATCTGCTATTTTCTACCTCCTACCTCCTACTTCCTACTTCCTACTTCCTCATTTCTCCACCTTCGCCCTCATAGTATCCCATACAAAATAAATCAAAAGAACCACAAAGGATATGAATGCAAACAACTGAGGCCAGATATTACCTTCTTTCCATACCCAGACATTTTCTTTTAATTCCTGGAAACAATGCATGTTAATATCAACGCCAAAGAATAAAAGCAATGCGCCGATTACACCGAACAAGGCCGCTCCTGCAATGAATCCCGACGAAATAAGGGTTCCTCTTTGCAGTCGTGCATTGGATAATTTTTCATCTTTAGTACTTTTCTGGATATAATAGGATAATAAACCGCCGACAACGAGAGGCGTGTTTAAATCCTGCGGGATGAACATTCCTAATGCAAATGCTAATTGCGGAATACCGATAAAATATAATAATACAGAAATTACTGCGCCGACAAGGTAAAGAATCCAGTATACGTTTGCGCCTGATAACATCAGGGGTTCTATTACGGCAGCCATGGCATTTGCCTGGGGAGCAACCAGAGGATTAGGTGTAGCCTCAGTATTCACAAAACCATATGCTTTGCCCAATACATAGATCACTAAACCAACAGTTGCAGCAGAGAGTAAAGTGCCCAGAAATTTAAACCGTTGTTGCTTGTATGGTGACGTTCCCAGCCAGTAGCCCACTTTTAAATCGGTTACAAAACCGCCTGCCATGGATAATGCAGTGCAAACAATACCTCCTATAATAAGCGCGCTGACCATTCCCTGCCATCCCGAAAGACCGGCGGCAGATAAAATAAACGATGATAAAATCAGGGTCATCAGGGTCATTCCCGAAACGGGATTACTGCCTACAATAGCGATTGCATTCGCTGCAACCGTGGTAAATAAAAATGAAATGACAATAACAGCAAGCAAAGCAACTCCAGCCTGAACCGGTGTGATATTCACGCCAATCAGCAGGAAAACAAAAATCGCTGCAATGGAAGCTAAAATAAGTAAAAGAACATAACTCATTTTAATATCCTTCTGGGTCCTTTCTACATTTTCTTCTTTACCTTTTCCACCCGAAAGGCCGCTGAATGCAAGTTTAAATGATCCTCCGATAACTTTTGCAGATCTTAAAATTCCAATAATACCGGCCATGGCAATTGCCCCGATTCCAATGGGTCTTACATATGCTCTGAAAATTTGCTCTGCGCTCATCGCTTCAAAAGGATTAACGCCTCCCTGGCTTGCCATAGCTACAATATGTCCGATTTCATTAATTAAAGGAATAAATACAAACCATGATAACAAAGAACCAACGGTAATAATTGTTGCATACCGCAAGCCGATAAGGTACCCAAAACTAAAAATCAGGGCGCTTATATTAAGTTTAAATACAATCTTAGCTTTTACGGCAATCGCTTCACCATATGGCAGTATTCGCGAAGTGAACATTTCCTCCCAGAATCGGAAAGAGGAGAACATAAAGTCATAAAGCCCGCCAATGATTCCGCTTACGATAAGAAGTTGTGCTTGTTTACCTCCTTTTTCACCGGTCATTAAAATCTCTGTGGTAGCCGTTGCTTCGGGGAACGGAAGCTTGCCGTGCATGTCTTTTACAAAATATTTTCTGAGAGGAATCAAAAATAAAATTCCCAGGCAACCGCCCAACAGAGAACTAAAAAAGATCTGCCAGAAGTTGGGTTTTATTTCAGGATATTTATATTGTAAAATATACAGTGCAGGAATCGTGAATATAGCGCCGGCAACAATTACACCTGAACTGGCCCCGATGGACTGGATGATGACATTCTGCCCCAATGCATTGTTTCTTCGTGCAGCGGCAGAAGCCCCAACTGCAATAATTGAAATGGGTATTGCCGCTTCAAAAACCTGCCCGATCTTTAATCCCGAATAGGCAGCCGCTGCGGAAAAAATCACAGCCATCAGCAAACCAATGCATACCGACCAGGCTGTTACTTCCGGGAATAACCGGCTCGCCGGCATCACAGGCTTGTACTCTTCTCCATCCTTTAGCTCCCGGTATGCATTTTCCGGTAAGCTCTTTGTCGCTTGTTCATGTTCTGACATAATATAAAATTTATGATTTATTTCTTCATTAAATAATTGCCCTAAAGTAGAAAAAAGAAATAAAAAAAGGCCGACTTGCGGCCTATTAATTTTCGATTATGGTTTTTATTACAACAAACTCTTTCCCTTGTTCTCTTTTTCCCCTATGTTCACGCCGATCATGATCTCGTGCGAGCCGGTGGTGTAATTCGATATTTTGCTCAGCGTATAGTCATAAGCATATCCGAAGTAGTAGATGTTATATTTCACTCCCAGCAACGCTATGATCGAATTATCCGTCCTGTATGAAAAGCCC
>JACRAL010000175.1 GCA_016213435.1 Bacteroidota bacterium | reverse complement strand
GATGTCGTACATCCAAAGGTCGTTTAAGAAACCAAGAGTGCCAGTAGCAGAGTAACCATATCCCCCAAAGAGCCAGAGGTTGCCGGAGTTGTCTGTCCAACTAATAGAACCGTATCTGCTTCCGGGATTGTTGCCCGCTGCAGGGACTAATATGGTGCCGTAGGTGCCAAACTGGCTTATCGCATTGCTCCCTTTCATCCAGGTCCAGTCGGTGGCTTGGGCGGAGCAGAATTCTAAATTAAAAATTATCAATACAAAAGAAATAGCTGTTAAGAGGAAGATTGTAGATTTTTTCATGATGAAATGATTTTGGATACAAAGCTCCGCCATATCCTGTCCCTTTGAATACCGAAGGATGTGACTATCTATTCCCTGATGCCGAACGCAGTTTTTAGTTGTGCCCATTTGTTTTGTTTTGTTTTTCATAATGCTTTTGGGTAATGGGAGTATGCATTGTTATAATCCACAATTACCTTATTAAACTTATATTTCCTTTCTTAGTTATTTTTTCTCCGCTTGTTAATGTTGCTTCCATGTAATAAATAAATGCTGAGCTGTTCATGAGTTTGCCTTTATACGTTCCATCCCAGCAGGTTTGCGGATCAGTGGTTTCAAATACTTTGTTGCCCCAGCGGTCATAAATGGAGAAGTGAAGAGTGGCTATGCAATTTCCTAGCACACATTCTATTTCATTTACTCCATCATTGTTCGGAGAAAATGCAGTGGGTATGAATATTTCTCCACAGGGAATATCTACATAAACTGTCCTACAGGAAGTTTCCGCACACACATTTGTATAAGTTATCTGAACACAGTAAGTGGTTGTTTTGGAAGGTTTGGCTACGGGATTATTGCAGTTAGTGCAGCTTAACCCTAAAGCAGGTGACCATAACAGAGACGGATAAGAACCTGTTTCCAACTGTACGCTATCCCCATCGGAAGTAATCATTGTGTCAGGAGAATAGCTGATGACAGGCAATACTGTTGCCTGGACATTAACAGTAAAATAAGCAGTATCGGTGCAGGAAGCTGTGCTTGATGTTACGGAAAAAGTGGTTTTTGTTGCTGGAGATACTTGAATACTATTGGCTGTTTCTCCTGTACTCCATAAGTAATTATTTCCACCGGAAGCGGTAAGGGTTGTACTTTTCCCGCTGCAAATGTTTGCTTCTCCATTAATCAAGATATTGATAGCACCCACTGTTACCACTACAATGGCAGTATCATTACATCCTTTATTTTTTGCTGAAATCGTATAAGTGGTTGTAGCGGATGGTGTAACTGTAATGGCATTTGTAATCTCTCCCGTGTTCCATTGATAACTCGTTGCTCCCGAAGCGGTAAGTGTAATTGTTTTTCCGTTACAAATGACAGTATCTTTTGCAGCCATAAGGAAAGAAGATGGATTGACAGTTACCAGAACGCTATCATTATCTGCACATATTCCATTACTCACTGTTACAAAATATTTTTTTGTTACAGATGGAGTAATGGTAATTGAATCAGTAGTTGCGCCTGTATTCCACTTATAGCTTGTTCCTCCCGATGCTTTAAGTCTTGTCGTATTGCCACTACAGATAGTCGTATTTCCGGTCATTGCAACAGCAGGTACAGACAGTACTTTTATTGTTTTTGTAATGGAATCCGAGCCATTTGCATTGGATACGGTTAAAGAAACAGTATAATTTCCTGAAGTGTTGTAACACACAGCAGGGGGAGTTTTTCCATTAAAGGTGCTGATGGATGCTCCGGTGAACTTCCATTTCCAACTGGAAGGGTTATTAATACTCAGATCTGTAAAATTCATGCAACTGCCTATGCACATAACAGAATCTCCACTAAAGTTTGCATTAGGAATAACTGCTGGTTGATTTTTGTAGCACAAGATGATTCTTGTTGCTGTTATATTACTTACAGTTAAGCCAATTAATGTGTCTTTGGGTCCGGCTTGTTTGGTAATTGTAGGAATAGTGCTAATAAATGTCAGCGAAGTATCTGATATTGTTATGGAAGTATCTGTGCATCCGCTTATTCCGTTAATATCCGTCTTGACAAGATAAAAAGTATCTGAATTGTAATATTGAGAAGCCATAATAAGCCCCCCATCTTTGGTTACATCTTTGGACACGCTTTCAGAATGAATTCCACCTCTGTATCCCTTTGCCCAAAGCATTTTTCCTGTGTCATCTATTTTGATGCCCAAGATTGCTTCCCATGCACCGGGAACACCATAAGATTCTCCGTGAAGAATGTAATTGCCTTCTGCTGTTTTATTTATTTTGGGGGCTTCTTCTTTTTTGGAGGTACCGAACACTTTGGTCCATTGAAAGTTTCCTGATACATCTGTTTTCACAACACAAAAATCACCTTCTCCGATAATGCTGTCTACTTGGGCCGTTATTAAATATCCGCCATCAGTTGTTCTGGTTATATCATTTCCAGAAGGTTTCAACTTGCTTCCTCCATAACTTCGTGCCCATTGAACATTTCCTGAGGAGGAAAGGTTTATCAACAACATTCCTCCGGGAGCACCACCTGTTGCAATATAACTGCTGTCGGGCAATTGCATGACGGATGATATTCCTGCAGTGAAAGATGAATCGGAATACTGATAGCTCCATTGAATTGAACCTGAAGCATCGAATTTTATCAAACTGATACCACCGGTGTTCACCCAAAAAGACCAACCGGATCCATATCCTCCAACTGCAAGGTATCCTTTATCCATTGTAGGAATAATTTTGCTGATGTTGATATTGGGCACATTTAGTTCTTTTTCCCATGCAAGATTACCATTTTTGTCCGTTTTAAAAATTACTGCATACGATGTTCCCGGATTGAAACCCGATGCGGCAATATGACCGCCTACTACAAATCCTGAATCAGGGGCTTCGCACAGAGTATAAGCCCAATCTCCATGAGTGAAAGCGGCTGCGTTATAGTATCTTTTCACCCATTTCACTCCACTTGTATCATCTAATCGCATCAGAAACATATCGAAATTACCGAATCCTGCATACATGGTATATCCGGTAATGCAGTACCCTAAATCTTCTGTCTGTTTTACATCTAGAGGAGTTGCTCGTTTAAATTTGAACAGTTCTTCAAAAGTTATTTGTGCCACTGCCTGCATGCTCAACATAGATATTGTTAAGGCACACAGAAAAGTTTGTGTTTTGTTTGATCGTTTCATTGGCTCATTTTTTACCCATCTCTCTGCAAGAGATGAGGTAGTTACTATACTCTAAGAGGAAGATTATAGATTTCTTTTTGAATAAGGCGTTCAACATTGGTGTTTAGTTTGATGATTTGTATGTGTTAAGTTTCATAATGCTTTTGAGTAATGAGGACGCATTGTCATAATCCACAATTACCTTATTAAACTTATATTTCCCTTCTTACTTATCTTCTCTCCGCTTGTTAGTGTGGCTTCCATGTAGTACACAAATGCTGAGCTGTTAATCGCTTTGCCTTTATACATTCCATCCCAGCAGGTTTGCGGATCGGTGGTTTCAAATACTTTGTTGCCCCATCGGTCGTAAATAGAGAAGTGAAGGGTGGCTATGCAATTTCCCAGCACACATTCTATTTCGTTTATGCCATCGTTGTTTGGAGAGAAGGCGCTGGGTACAAAAACATCTCCGCAGGGCATCTCTACGGTTACTTTCACGCAGGCGCTGTTGCTGCACCAGTTTGCATCGGTTACGGTTACGCAATAAAGCCCCCCTGCACCCAAAAGGGGAGCAGCAGTGGCAGTAGGATTAGAACAAGTAGTGCAACTCAATCCTGTTGCAGGCAACCATGAGTATGTTCCGCCTCCGGTGGCGCTAAG
>JACRAL010000174.1 GCA_016213435.1 Bacteroidota bacterium | reverse complement strand
TCGAGTTTAACAGGTTTATCCAGGCCTACCGTGCAAGGTTATATTGATTTATTTGAAAAAACATATTTAATTTCACGTATTCCTGTTTTCACGGTTAATCCGGACCGAGAGATTGTGAAAGCGCAAAAAATATATTTTAATGATACCGGACTTGTTAAAGTATTAAGCAATATTAACAGTGGGTCTTTATTTGAAAATGCCGTATTTAACCAGCTTAAACATTTTGGCAAACTTCAGTATTATTCATTAAAAACCGGCAGAGAAATTGATTTTATCCAGGATCATAAAACAGCTTTTGAAGTTAAGGAAACGCCTGCAGTATATGATTTAAAGTATTTGAAAAATTTTTCTGAAAAAGCGGGTATAAAGCAATTCCGGCTTATAGGCAGGCATGCTTCTGCCCGTTTCACTGATTTTATCTGGGGCGGCAGTATCAGGTAGATTAAAATTCAGGGCGCTGATGTAAGTTTTATATCGGCTATCTGTAAATAATGAATTTTTCAACCGGAAATACCTGTTTATTTAAAACGTACTTCAGATAATACGCGCCAATGCTCAGGTTACTGATATCAATCGTATATTTATTAGTTTCACTGTAACAACTGACTTTCCGGGTTATTATTTCAGTGCCAAGATTGTTATATATAGTTATTACACCCGCATCATCAAATGAACCTAAAACTAAAAGATTGATGGTATTATTTGCCGGATTGGGAAAGACGCATATGGATATATTGTTTTCGATTCCCTCACATGAAACGGCATTGGTTTTATATTCAGTGATATTTCCATCAAAATCTTTTTGTAATAAACGGTAATAAAACACTCCGCTGTGTAATACCCTGTCAAAGTACTCATAGTTCAGTATCTGGTTAGAATTCCCAGCAGCTTTTACGCTTGTGACCAGATCCCATTTTTTACCATCGAAGCTTCGTTCAATGATGTAGTAATCGCTATTGGTTTCTGATGCTGTGGACCAGGTGAGGTCTATAAAATTATTAATGCATGTGCCCGAGAAATCAAGTAGTTCAACTGGTAACGGATTGGTTACGGATTTTGAACCAAAGGAGATAGGGCTGTAGGTAGTCAATCCGGCACTTGTAATACTAACCCCGCCCGTTCCATAATCAGAGGCAGGAATGGTATTCCATCTGTCAACCCATTGACTTGTCTCCCAATGTGCAACTCTTAAATTACTATAAGGTGAACTTTCATAAATGCCACTTTGGGAATTACTTTCAGTGTAAAGAGTAACTTGTCTAACAGCGCCTGTTGTGGAAACATCCCAATATTCCATTAAACTGGCATGGTCAAGACCGGATCCGACTATGTGAGGATCATACGGGGTATTTGCTGAATTGGGTGAACCAAGTGTATAGTCAACTGAAAATTGATCTCCGGCAGCGCCAGTGCCGTTTATCTTTAAAAAGCCGGCTTTTTTAAACCCGTCAAAATCTCCGCTTGGGAAAGTAAATTCACCGGATCCCTTTTTAGTAACTTTGCAATCTGCAAATCCTTTTGCATTAAAAGCTGTTGCTGAAGAACCATCTGCAAAATATACAGGATACGGATAAGCCGGGATATGTGAATGGAATATTATGTTGGGCCTGATTGTTGTCCTGTTTGTATAAGCTGGGGGTGTAGTTGAATTATCAAAACCATACACCATATAATAATTTGCCCCTCCAAAATCATTTCCTTTCACTTGGTAATATTCACTCGCACCGCAAGCCGTTCCATTATCGCCCCATGTTATTTCAACAATCAGGTTATTTGTAGCAGTATATGCAAAATCACTAATATCAATGGTGAAATATCCTGTCCAAAGGGGCATTTCAAATTTTGCATTTGCCGTGTAAACGGTAGTTGCGCCTGTCATGTCTTCATAGGCTGTACCAAATGCTGTTGTAGCAGTTTGTTTAAATTTAACCGTAAAGTTTTTTAAATTCCTGTATGCAAGCGGAGAAGCCCTTGTTATGTCAAATGTTATTTTAGTAATTGTTTTAGCTGCGCCTAATTCTGATTGCAGGAAAAGCATTTGCGTACGGTTGTTTTCATACTGGTTAAAAAATGGCCCGGTTGCAGCAGGGTTTGCAGATCCAGTTGTTGAGTAAGTTAATTTGCCTGCTAAAATCCCCCGGTTAAATGTTGCCGTATTCTCAACAGTACAAATATCATCCATAGTAACGATGCCAGGTACATCAGAACCATCTTTATTATCAAGATAAATATTTTTAAATTTTGTTCCTGTGCCATCTGCATTATTCATGTGAACGGTTTGCAGAATTCCTTCACCGTTAAATTTTATGGTTGGTGTATTATCCGCATAAGAAATTATATTGCTGTTGGTAAAATCGCCGGAATTTTCCCAGAAAGATCCTGCCTGCATGGTAAGGGTTCCATTATTCATAAACCAATGGTCTTTAAAAATCTTAGTGGCATTAATTGTTAAAGATTTTGAACCATTGATCAGAACCTTGCTGAATTCCCCACTGCCCCCGGTGCTTATAGAGCCTTTATACGTTATTATTCCTTTAACTAAAAGTTTTGCATCTGTGTATGTTCCGTTGGTTCCGTCAATATCCCCGGTTCCGTTCATAATAAAATAATTGGGATCATCTGTATGAGTGAACGTACCGCCATTATTATTCAAATTCCTTGTTATGATAAGCCCAATTTCAGCAGCATCATAATAAATCAATGCCTGGTCGCAGGATTGGGGGCAGCCGCCTGCAGCGTAGTTGATACACCATTGCATTGTAACAGTGGCACCGGAAATTCCGGTTACCTGGGCGCCGGGAGAGGAAGCATTGGGTGTTCCAAAACCGATACCACCGCAATTTGTAATACATGTCCATGTACCGGTACCGATAGTGGGTGAATTTCCCTGCATATATACCGAAGAAGAACTGGCCGTTACATCTGGCCCTGCATTAGCAGTTGTAGGAAGGTTATTTACAATAATCACATTGGCTTGGTTAGTGCAACCAAGGCCGGTTGCAACTACTGTCCAGCGAATAGTATTGTTCCCCTGAGACAGACCCGATACGGTTGTTGAAAAAGCATTTGGATTACCGAAAGACCCTGTACCGCTGACAACAGACCATGTTCCGGTACTAGTTCCCGGATCATTTGCAACAATGGCCATGTTGTCAGCACAAAGAGCATAAGGGGAAGAAGCAGGAGTGGAAATTGTTGCTGTTGGAACAGAATTCAATGTAATGGTTACCTGATCAGAAGGAATATCCAAAGTATAAGTACAGCCATTATTTGTTATAGACCATTGAAATACATTGGCCCCGCTGTTAAGGTTTGAAACTGTAGCATTATAAGTATTGTTATTAGGCGAAAAAGTTCCTGCACCACTTATTACAGTCCATGTTCCTGTTCCGATTGTGGCATAATTCCCGCTTAATTGATAAGAACCTGTACATGTAGTAGCATCAGCGCCGGCATCTGGATTTGTTGGCGTATTATTAGTAATTATTACATCATCATAAGCAGAACAACCGCCGGCTGCAATAGTAATTGTCCAACGAACGGTATTTGTACCCTGAGGAATATTATTTACAGTTGTAGTAGCAGAAGTGTTGTCAGTGAAAGTGCAACCTGCACAGCCGCTTGCTATAGTCCATAAACCCGTTTCAGTACCCAGAGGAGCAGTACCTGTCATTGCAACTGAATTTGTATTGCATATATTTTTATCAGTTCCTGCCTGCGGATTGGGATGGTAGTCGCAATAATCTATTATAAGGGCAGGTTTTTTTGCATTATCAACTTGTGTGTGACCATAAAAATAGTAATAATAACTGTCATCAAATATAGAACCGCCCGTTCCAGTGTTCACACAATAAAAACTCATGGCATACCAGTTAGAAGCAAGTTTTGCTTCCACATCACTATTAAACATAGTGACGGCATCTAACGTGTATGTTACAGGCGAACCTGATGAAAAAGTAAACATGCCCGGGTATGTAGTCCCACTTACAATATCGCTGTAAACCTGTGAAACTGTTCTTGGAACAGGGTCAGTGGAATTACCGCCATAAGAGCCGAAATAAGCCGTTGTGTTTCCGCCTCCGTTTCCATAATCATAAGCGGTAAGCCTTACTTTTACATTAGTAATTTGAGCCGCATCAGGAATGGAAGTTACATCATATTTGCAATAAGCATGTGAACGCTCATTTGATGAGGGCCAGCCGATATCATACCATCCGACATCTATGTAAGTATCCTGTAAATATAAAGAACCATCGTCATCACGTCTGTAAACACTGGTTGACCAACGGGATGTATTCGAAGGATAAACTGTTGCTGTCGGGTCAATCACTACCGGGTAATTACGTAACGAATCAATAAGCCATGAAACAGGGATTGCCATTCCGATGTGAAGGTTATTACCTTCTTTTGTTAATTGATACGAGCCCCTCATGCTGTGATGTTTCTTACCCGGAGCAATAGTTTTTTCAAAGTAAAAGGGCCGCTGGTATTTAACAATTTGTTTGCCTGTTCCATCTGTTAAAGTAACAGAAATAATTTCCTCCGCTCCTGACTTATTATTGAAAAATGTTTCTTGCTCTACATTCCATCCCGCTGGTATTTCTATAGTTTCATAAAAAATCATAGTAGCTGCAGAAGCGGGTTTATTGGAAAAAGCATTACGACTATGTATTGTGTAATCTATTTTTCGTCCATCACTTCCTTGTGTTATTTCTGCTGAAATTTCGTTAAACAATGAAAAATAAGATATTGATTTATGAATCACATGACCGGTTGAATTATTTGAAGGAACAGTACTAACTTCATTTCCATTGGCATCGAGCCAGGTTATTTTAACGTTTTTCCATTCCGTGATTTCCCCTTCATCAAAAACTGTTTTAATGCCCTTTTTGTTATCGGCAGCATAATACGATTTAAAGCAATTCTCGGTATTGGCATATTCATAACCGGATTTCTGTGTGCTTAGTACAATTTTCTCATCAATATCTTGCCATTTTCCGCCATCTAAATAATGAAGCGACTCACCAGCTGTAATTATAGCCTTATAAGTGCCGTCAGTCATTTTATAATGCTTGGCAGTACGGGTACGTTTTGTAATATCATCATTTCCCTTACCCATTTTGGCAAAGATATCATCATTTGTATTGATCAGCTCCTGCGCCTGCCCAAAAACCAATTGCGGGAGAAAACATGCTATTATTACAACAGCAAGTTTTGAATATTTAATTAATATGTTCATAATATTTATCATTAAGGTTGTCCGTCAATTTTAATTACTTTGCCACTTATTATTTTAAGGTCTCTCATTGTTATTTTATATGAACCGGAATTCAAATAAAACCATACTTCCGAACCGTCTATTCTTACATCATAAAAAGAAAAATCGTGTAAGTTGAATGCTCCGGCTGTAGTTTTATTTACATTCTGAGCGCCTGTGCCGTTAAAAGTAACTGTGGCCGTGCCGGGATAGAATGTGCCATAAGTGGCGCCATCGCCAACTAACCAGTCACCCTTTAGTCTGATACATTTATTATTAGTGGCTGCATCAAATGTCCCTTTAATTAATTTCAGACTGCCGTTCATGGTTAAACTGTCGATCAGGAATATTGTGCCGCTGTTTTTTTCCATAGAAATGCTGTTAAATGTATTCAGTGTGGCGCCGTTGGATGTTATATTCTGATTACCGGCGCCATTGAATGTTACGGTTTTGCTTTGTCCGTTGAATGTTCCGCCATTGTTCAGCCAGTTCCCTTTAATTTCAATATCCTGAGTGTTGGCATCAAATGTACCCGCTGTCAGCGTGTAATTATTGTCTAATTTCAGTGTATTGGTATTCAGTGTAGCAGTTCCTCCCGATTTGTTCACCACAACATTGTAGAACGAGGTTGAAGATCCGTTGATAATACTTTGTGCCCCTGTTCCATCAAATGTCACTGTATTATTTTGATGTGTAAATGTACTGGTTCCGACGCCTGTCCAGTCAGTGCCAACGGTAAAATTTATTCCGTTTGATTTAAAATCACCTGAAGAAATCAACACATCGCCATTTACATCAATCGGGCACCTAAGGATACCGGAAGCTGCGGTTTTTTCAATGGTCAAATCGTTAAAGGTTTCGGTGTTGGTTGAGGTTGATGTAATTAAAACATCGTCAATACAAAGACCCGGAGAGTTTCCGACACTTGTATTGTACTTAAATCGAAATGTCAGGGTATGGGTGCCTCCTAAATATGCCGAAAGGTCAAACCTTGGCGATTCTGTATATATAGGCTGGCTGTTCATATTATTCATAATTACAACGGCATCAATCAATACTTGTCCATAATCAGCACCCGGCTCGCCGCTGCACTTCCACCAGAAACTAAGTTCGGCTGCAGTATATCCTGCAAGGTTTATAGTTCTTGACAAATCAACGGAGTTGCTTGAAGCAGGATTCCAAAGGTAATCATATGGTACAATTACAGATAAATCTTTAATTGCGCAATCATAATCGCTGTTGTGCGCAAGGCCGGTAGACCAAACCCATCCAGAAACACCTGAAACAGTGCCTAAAGTCCAGCCAGTTGTACCTGTTTCAAAGGTTTCATTAAGAATAGTTAAAGCCGGTTCTCTTAAAATAGACGCATTTGAACTGCCATGCATTTTTATCATACCGTTATTGGCAGTGTATGTGCCATAATCAGTATAATTGCCGGCAGTTGAAACTACTGAATTGTTTTGTGTAATCAAAGTGCAGGTTTGCTTAATATAAAGGTCGTTGGGTATTTTAAATGTGGTTACCTGTCCATTCCCAACAGTGATTTTATCAAAGTTATTTGTCCATGTAAAACTGTTTGTCGCCTCTATTGTTTTACTGGCTGTAGTGTTATCGCCAATTACAAGGTCGGCATTGGTGTTTTTAGTAAGATTATAAAATGTTGTATTCTGAGAGCCAGCAATAGTTTGGGTTGAGGACCCATTAAATGTAACACCACTGTTAGTTCCGGCTGTGAACTGCCCGTTGTTTGTAAAGTTGTGTTTGCAAAACATCTGTTTGCCGTTTAAGTTGAGTGTACAGCCATTATCTATGTTTAAATCTGTATTAACAAGAAAATTTGAATTGATTTGTACGCTAGCGCCTCCTGTTTTATTAAATTGCACATTATTAAAAGTCTCTTTATTCAACTTGCCGTGAATTAAAATGTCATCAATTACAAAGCCGGGATCATACATTGAAGATCCTTGATATACAAGGTTAAATCTGAATGTTAGTAATATCTTTGAACCACAGTATGATGAAATATCAATATCAGATTGTTGGGTCCAGCCCGAAACTGCATAATATTGTTTTTCTGCATTTGGTATGATATCTATCCCGTTGATTTTTACCATCCCTGAATATTCATTAACACTACTGGCATCACATTTATACCAGTAACCAAGCCAGGCCTGTGAATAATCAGTCATGTCTACCTCTCGAGTGACATCAATGTAAGCATTATTTGCAGAATTGGTGTTGTGCCAATAACTTTGTTCAACAACACCTCCATTTAGTTTAGCGGCACCCAATGATTTTGACCCCCCGTGAGCAGAACCGGTACATATCCTCCAGTCAGTATGGTTAGCCACACTCCCCAATGTCCAACCGCTGTTACCGCTCTCAAATCCATCAGAAAAAATAGTCAAAGTTGTGCTTGTTGTTGTTGATGTCATTTGCGCATTTGAACTTCCATCGAAAGTAACAGTACCTGTTCCGGCTGTAAAAGTAGCGTTGTTCGTCCAGTTGCCGGCAACAGTAATATTCAGATTATTGGCATCCAGGGTTCCGGCAGTGATGGTGAGATTGCCATTAATATCTGCATTGTTAGTTTGCAGCACAACAGAGCCGCTTGTTTTATTAACGGTAAAATTATTGAAAGAACCGGAAGCGCCGTTATTTACAGTTTGAGGGGTAGCTGTACCGGTGAAATTTACTGTGCCGGTACCGGCAGTAAATGTTCCATTGTTTGTGAAATTACCGTAAATATTTACAGTCTGGGCTCCGCAGGTAAGCGATCCCCCGGTTTCAATAGTGAGATTTTTTACTGTAGCATCAGCGGTTAATGTGGGGTACCTTGGAGCGCCGCCGGGAATGTTAACATCAATAGCGCTTGTAGGTACTGAACCGCACCAATTGGAAGCATTGCTCCAAACCGTGCTGACTGCGCCCGACCAGGTAGCAAAACTTCCGCTGCTTCCCCATGTGGTATCGGCGCCTGCATTTGATGACCACGCAAAACCTGCTGCATTATTTGCCCTTATTTTAAATCTGTATTGAGTCTGGCCAGATGAAGCGTTAAAAACATATGGACTGGTAACGCCATTTACAATAGTGCCTGATATCGGATCGCAATTCGCAACAGAACACCAGTATAAATCATAAGAGGTTGCTCCGGATGAAGCGTCCCATGTTATAGAAATATTTCCCGGGCAGTTGGCTGCATTTAAAGGAGCCGTGATACTGAAAGTGCCTGGAGGCGCGATACAATTAATACTAATAGAAGTACCGTTAATAGTTGGGCAGGAAGCATAAATATTGAAAGTTTCAACCGTTGTGTAAAGTATATTAGACCATTCAAAAAAGCCACCAGCTAAATTTTGCGTAAGCGTAGGGGAACCATTAGCCTGAAGCGTGCCTGTGCCAACACTTCCACGTACAAGGGTAACCAAACAGGTATTATCTACATCTAAATTATTATTGGCATCCACAGCTTTGACTTTAACAACAAAGGTGTTATTGTTTGGCACTGTAGCGGGTGGTTTGTTGGCTTCAAAAATAAGCTTGGTAGCTGTTACCCGGATAGCTTGAATGTTTGAAGTAACTGCCGCTCCGAAATCAGCAGTAAATGTAGAACCTGATGGGTCGGCAATGCAACCATGCGATGTCTGGGTTATGCGGAATTGAAGATTGGTATTGTCGGTAACAGTTGTCTGCAACCAGATTTTAAGGGTCACTTCAACATTTCCCCCATTAGAAACAGTGAGGTTCCCGCTGGGGATTGTAATTGTAATGTCGCTTGCATTTACCACAGATGAAGTCCCTGCCACATCCAACGAAGTACCATTATTATATAGTTTTGCCCCGGCAATCATGGTACTCCAGTCAGCAGGGCCGGTAACTTTTGTAATCTTTATTTGGGTTGGCAAAGTGGAAATACCATCTCCGGTAGCGCCAAGGTCACGAACTTTGAATTTGAATACTCCCACAGCAGAACCGGAAGCAGTGGAGGTAGAAGGAATATCGCCTGCATTAGTGGCAATCTGGGAAGCAGGGTCTTCAATTTTTGAATTGTTATCGGGCCTTGATTTGGATGCCTGCACTGTACCGCCATAAGCGCCCTGGTTTATCCTGTTGCCATTATAAGACGGTTCATTTGAATAACTGTCAGCGGTATTTCCGGCATCAATTGAAGGAGAATAATTAGCCTGCGTTGTCCATGAGCCGCCTGAAGCTGTTGTAGGAGGCCAGCTACCTCCAACATAAGTGCCATTGGTTACATCACTCTGTAGGTGAAAATCAGAAGTACTGACAAATTTCGGATCGTTGTTTATGTCGTCGTTAGATGAACTCCAGGCACAAGCATTCCAGTCGGTCAGATTATTCTTATCCGTACCCAGATAATTACATAGTTTTGAACCGCTGCTGTATTGATTGTTCCAACCGCTGGAAGTGGAAAGAGTAGAAGATGCATCTACATAAGTGGCATAATAATCGCCGCTTGCTTTTGCATAAAAAATATTGTTGGTAGATACTATTCCAGTACTTGCACTAATATATAATCCTGAGCCGGTATAGGTTGGTGCAGGAGTACCCTTCACTGTAATATCATCAATATTCCACCAATAATCATTATTCCCTTGATATCTGAATGCAAATTGAACTACTGACTGGTTGTCTGCTGCGGAAACAGTGTATTGATCAACTGCAGGAGCTGCCGCATTTCTATCAGCAGTATATGATTGTATAGTGGTAAATCCTCCAGATGTAGACAATCTATATTCAACAGTGACTGCATCAGTGGCAGTACCATAATAGTCGTATGCATGCTTAATTGATAATTTTATACCAGTATATCCAGAACAATTAATTGTAACAGTTCTAATCCTGTCATCTTGGGTAATATTATCAGGCCAACCTGATGGTAATGTTTGACATGTTAAATCAGAATAACAACTTAAATATATACTTCCGCATGCACAGCCGCCTGTTCCGTTTGGAGTTGTAAACCATGTTGCAGTAGTATTTCCCCCATTATTATCAATTACCATAGTAGCAGGCAGGTTGGGTGTAGTAACCCCATTAAAATTCTCTGACCAAATAGTCTGTTCAGTACCGGGGATACTATTTCCATTCCCATAACAGGTATTATTTTTAACTGTAGCGCTATTTGCAGCAAAGCTTGTTTCTCCTATCTGGATACCATCCTGATAGTTGTTATAAATAAGATTATGGTGTATATTGCCGCTGCTGCTTGCTATTATTTTTATTCCTGTACCGGATGTAGTATTATAAACTTTATTATAACTGACTTCATTGCTGTTGCCCCCACCATAAATGAGAATGCCGTAAGCCGTGTTGTCATGAACAATATTCTGGGTTATGATATTATTCCCGCCGGCTATTTTTATTCCGTCTGCCGTATGATTTTTCACTTCGAATCCTGAAACAGTAACATAACTTTCAGAAATATCGAAAGCTCTCGCCCTTGTGCTTGCTCCGTCAATTACCGGGCTTTGGCCGGAAGCTGCCTTAATTAATAATCTGCCGGAAACGCCTGGTACCAATGCAGAGTTAGTGGTCACAGTTTCTGTATAAGTGCCATTATATACTCTCACTTCAACATCGGCGTCAAAAGCAGTTGTTGTCCAGCAAATATATACATCGTCAAGGGCAGATTGAATAGTTGAATATTCCTGGGCGCTTCCAACGGTAAATAAATATTTTTTCGTGAATGCTGGTTGAGTTCCGGAATTACTGCTTGTGCCGCAAGATGAGTAAGCCCTCACTCTGTAATAAAATTTTGTGCCAGTAGCTAAACCGGTAACATTTTTTGTTGTTACATTTCCAACATCTAAATTATTATATCCGCTGACGAAACTTGTGAAACCTGCATCTGTTGCAACATCTAATCTGTATCCGGTTGCTCCGGCTGATGCCGACCAGTTAGCCGTAAAAGAAGTGGCGTCTAAATTACTGAAAGTATTCGACGTGGGAACAGGCGGGGAGGCGGGGTTAACAGTAACAGCATAATTCGGCGATGCCGAACCATTTCCACAGGCATTTGTCCCATATACGCTAAGGTTGCCGCTTGTAGCAGTTCCGGAAAAATCAATAGTAACAGAATTAGAACTGCCGTTAATCGTATGTCCGGTTCCAGTGTATGACCAGGCATAACTTGAAGCATTTGTTAAGGCAGTTATAGAATATGGATTACCCGTACTGCTCTGGCAAACGGGCGTTGTGCCTGTAATACTGCCGGCAGCGGCAATTGCCCCGCCTGTACCGGTGGTGAATGACCATATAGTACAAGGGCCTGCCGCATTTCCACAAGCGTTATACGGAACGATTTTCCAGTAATATAACTGATTGTTGGTTAAAGCCCCCGGGTTCCAAGTTAAAACATTTCCCACATCCAAACCGTTTTGAATGTTTGTTGCTGCAGCGTCCGTGCCAAAATAAACTTTATATCCCGTGGGAGCAGGGGCAGCGCCGGCAGTCCAGTTTAAGGTTGTCGTAGTTGGACACTGGTTGGTAGCTCCGTTTGAAGGAGAAGAGATAATCGCGCAGTTGGGTGTTGATGGTGTGCCATAAACACAAATATTAAAAAGCGGGTTTGCCGGAGCGGCACCATAAGACATTACTCTGATATAATACGTAGAATTACATGTTAACCCTGCATCTGTATACGATTCGGCAGTGCCAGCACCGCCAAGATCCCTGCATACTCTTGATACTAATGACGCGCATGTGCCGGAAAATAATTGAAAAACAATATCGTCTGAATTTGGCGTTACCGTAATCGTTTGACTTGTGCTGTTCGCCGTAAATTTATACCATACGTCATTTGATCCCGTGCCGGTACATGTCGCAGGTGTTGTCAGAGTTGCGCCTCCGTATGTTCCTAAGGTGTTGGTGCATGAACCGTAAACTGTTAATGAAATAGCATCAGCACATAAGTTGGCAGAATTGGCTATTGTTAACGTTCCGTTCATTGCCCCGGCATTATAATTAACAATCCTCACAGCATAGCTTGTTCCGGAAACAGTAGTAATGTTTAATACTTCGGTTGTTCCGCTGCCACCGGCATCTCTACAACCAACTAATGAACCTGTACAAGGTGTATTATAAACAAAAATCATAGGATCGCTTGCAGAACTATACGTAATTGTGGTTCTGTCTGCTGTTGCGGTAAACCAGCACCATCCGTCATTTCCTGTGCCGCCGGTACAAGTGGCAAGCGCAGGGCTGCCCAGTGTTGCGCTGACATTGAAAGCTACGGATGTGCCTACTGTAAACTGTTGGGCGCCTGCGCTTGAACAATCTGCAGACGGGGTTTGACTATATGTTATGGTTGATACGAAGCAGGATAATAGTAATATATAACAGCAGCCGAATCTTGCCAATCCGTTGGAATAATAAATAGCTTTTCGTAATTGCCTTGTTATGGGTATATCTGGTTTCATAATTAATAAATTTTTCAATTGTTTATAATGCCAAAATATATGTTCCCGAATCGAAATCAGGTAATAATTTTATTGTAAGAATCTCATCTGCATGATTTGCCATTTCTCTTTTTATTGATACGTTGTCCATTTTTAAATGGTTTTAACTGTAAAGTATTTACGAATTCAAATCATAAAAGGTTTCATTTTTCTATAAGTTTTCTATACCAATGGGTACTTTATGCAACAGATTATTATCCAGAAAAATATATTTAATATCAAGACGAATAAATGCTAATCCCGGTTCCAGATTTCCCATGATTTTTCGGCCTGCGAGATCAGCATTTCCAATCCGTTTTTGGTAACCGCCCCCTGCGCTTTTCCCTTTTTTAAAAATTCGGTTTCATCCGGATTATAAACAAGGTCGTAAAGTATATGCTCTTTTGTGATCGCTTCAAAGGGAATGGCAGGAAAGGATTTGACATCAGGATACATTCCCAGCGGCGTGGTATTTATGAGAAGTTTGTGATTTTTTATAATTGTATCATCAATATCTGAATAGGAAATTTCATTTTTATTTTTTGGTTTTCTTGATACATTCAGGTATTGAATATTTAATTTTCGCAAAACATATCCCACCGCTTTTGACGCCCCTCCTGTACCCAGTACCAGGGCTTTTTCTCCATATATTCCTTTTAGCTTTGTAAAAGATTTTTCAAAACCAAAAATATCGGTATTAAAACCAGCTAAATGAGTTTTTTTATTTTTATAAATTATTTTTATTGTGTTCACCGCGCCAACCTGTTTTGCTGTCGGATCGATTTCATCCAAGTATTCAATCACTGATTCTTTATAGGGTGTCGTAACGCTCAACCCCCGGAGATTTTTCAGAGACTCAATCAACGACGGCAGTTCGCTGATATTTTTAATGGGATATAATTTATATTCCGTGGTGCCGATATTTTCTTCAGTAAATTTTGTTGTAAAATATTTTTGTGAAAAAGAATGCTCAAGGGGATAACCTATGAGGCCATAGAGTTTGGTTTGTTTCGTATTATTAAAATCTGATTCAAATGATTGCATAAATAAGAATAATAAAAATGGTTAAATTGTTGACATTGTTAAATGGCTGAATGGTTGAATGGCTCAATGGTTAAATTGTTGTGAATATCCGCTTAACAATATAGCAATATAGCAATATAGCAATATAGCAATATAACAATTTGACAATGTCTGTTCAATAAAAGTTAAATTTGTAACCGTTTGCAGTATACCTATAAAATTAAAGCCTTTCAAAGTATAACATGTTGTTTATTTCATTTCAAACCAGTTGCTGAAAAGTTCATTTTTCTGAGGCGTGGTGACCCTGATCTGGTAGCCTTCTCCTTTTTCCACATTACCGGGAATTGTCCATTCAAAGCTTCCCATGTCAAGCGTATTGACGACCCTCTTATAATAATTTCCTTTTTTTAAAAGATCAATGGTTATATCTTCGCCCGAACTGCCACTTAACCAAGTGATGTTAATTTTGTTTCCTCTTTTTATTTTGCCTGTAATGGTTACGGTATAATAATTCGCTGGCGCGGTTGTTGATGCTGACACCTTAAAGTCAATCTGGGCAAGGTCAATCTGGTCGAATTCTTTTTTGCAGTCCCAGATGATCATCCGGGTTTTTCCCGGTTTGATGTTTCTCCCTGCCGCACCGCTCACATATTTTAAGGTTTCTTTAAAACCGTCTTTCGAACAGTTTGCAGAGACAAAATAGGTTTCGTTTTCATTTCCTGCGAGGTCATAATAAATGTACACTTTCCGGTTATCGAATTCGGCTTTTATGTTCCCGCATTCCTGCGAAAACAGCGAAAGCCAGGTTATATTCAATACAAAAATCAAAATAAAAAATTTCATACGGTTGCTTTATTAATAGTTGCATTTTTTCATCATACAAATATCGTTCAAATTTTTAAAATACCGGCAACTAAATCCAGACTGTTATACTATTTAATACCGTATCTTCAGAACAGAAGTTTTTTCTCCTGCGATAACTTTTATAAAATAGATTCCGTAAGAGATGCGGTTCATGAACGGGTAAAGCGAAATGGTATGCGGGCCTTTCTGCTGAAAGGTTTTATTTAAAAGTGTGATTTCTTTTCCGAGGACATCGCAAATACTTACCGTAATTTCTTCGGGGCTATACAGTTCATAGAAAAGAACAGATTTTTCATTCAGCGGATTTGGAATAACATTCAGAAAAATCATATTATTGCTTCCTGCGATATAATTCAGGTTTTCAATATGAACCAGATCCTGTAAAATTAATGTATCCGATCCGCAATGCGTATTGAATGCAATCAAAGTAATTGTGTATAAACCCGGGCTCGTGTACAGATGCCAGGGATTTTCATCGGCAGAGGTAATTCCATCGCCGAAATTCCAGAGATAAGAGCTTGCGTCTGCCGACAGGTTTGAGAACGTTGCATATGCATTTGGAAGATACAATACAGTATCGCTTACAGTGAAATGCGCCTGCGGTTTCGGACTCACTGTGATATAGCCCTGCTTTACCAAAGTGTCGCTTCCTCCGGGCCCTTCCACTTCAAGTTCCACATTGAAAACTCCGGATGAATCGTAAGTTACGGCAGGATTTTCCTGAGCGCTTGCAGGCGGCGAACCGCCTTCAAAATTCCAGTAAAAATTATCGGCATTCATACTGTAATTGTTGTATGCAACCACATCGCCCTCGCATATCACAGTATCCGAAGCATTGAATAATGCAAGCGGAGCGATTGCCACACAAACTCCGTCAGAAGTTGAAATTGTTGCAAGTCCTGCGCCGTTAACCGCTTTTACAGAATAAAAATACTGCTGCCCGTTAGTAAGATTGAGTCCATTTACGGATGCTGAAGTATTCAGTCCGTTATCGGCCCAGGCTACCAAATCGCTGTCGCCTGCAACGGAACCGATAGCATACATATATTTCAGGATTCCGGAATTTGTATCGGATGATGCGGTCCAGTTGGCCTGAAGAATGGAATTGGTATAAACCGTATCAACATCCTGCGAACTCCCGTCGTTTATCAAAACAGCCTGCGGCGGCGTCCAGTCAATATTTATATTTTTTGATGCAAGCGGAGAAAAATACCCGTCGGGATTTGTGATAATCGTCTTTATCCTGCACGACGGGTTCGCCGGATTTGAATTCTGGTAACGCACATCGGCGGTTTGATCGCCTATTGTAATAATTTCATTGGCAGAACGTGATTTGTAAACTTTAACATCATCATATAATACATCGCATTCCCCGGTCCTGAGCGATATCTGGATTCCCGTAACTAAAGGTGCCGGATCAGTCCAGGAAGAGACTAAGGCATTATTCAAATATACATTTATCTGTCCGCTTGTTTTATTATAAATTATTTTACAGTCGTACCATGTGTTAACATTTACATTGCAGGCATCATCGGTCTCAAGAACGCCGGTGTTGTTGGTATATTTGTATATCTGGACTTTGTCGTTGTCGGCGCGGAAATAAACCATGTAAGAATTCTGCCGGTTGGTTTGCGAAGCGTCATCGCAGAAAAAATGAATTCCTGCACGCCGGTTTGTTCCGTTGCCGCTGATGTTCATATGCCAGTGATATAAATAGCTGTCGCTGCCGTTTTGATTTACGGCTGCATAAATATTGGTGTTGGAATTTGCCTGATCGGCCTGGTGCAGATGCCCGCCTGAAATGCTCCATGTTCCGGTTGCATTGGTCCATTCAGGATTTACAGCGGTTTCAAAATTATCATTGAAAAATCCCTGCATGCCATTGGCTCTCCATTCGTTGTTATTGCAGTCAAGCGCCTGGTAAAATTTCTGAGCAACAGAGCAGAAAGCAGTATCAGAAAACGAAGCGGTAAAATCAGCAGTCTGCCAGTTTCCGGCAGTTATTGAAATCGTTGCACAATTGGAAGTATTTACTGTATTTGCCGGCTGGCTCTCATTATACCCGTTATCATAAGCGGTCAATGTAAAATACACTGGGTTTGACTGCGGATTATTCAGTGCGATAAGCGAACTGTTCGAGTGCATCACATGGAACTTCGCTACTTTTTTAATATCAGAAATATCTACCGGCGATATATCCGATCGGTAAATATTATAATATTTTACAGTATCATTATCCGATGGCAGAGAAGGGGGGTTCCATGAAAGCAAATAATGCAGACTGTCAATGTTTGTGATGGTAAGATTTTGCGGCGCATTGGGCGGAATATTGTCTTTCCACTGCATGGAAGGTATATTGGCCGGATAGTGATATTCGCCCGTTTTCAGCATGGTGAAAATATTTTTCAGGTTGCTCACAATGTCGGTATTGCTGAAATACGTTTGCCCTTCTGCGCCCAGAGCGCGGGATGTGTCAACCTGGTTCGTGATCTCAGAAGAAGGCCAGTTGTTTTTAGTGAAATTTCCCAATACATCATAAAAATATTCTGCATGATTACCTGAAATTTTTCCGGATTTTACATTCATCCGGTAAGCGGCAATACCCGTGTAAACATGCCTGTTTGAAGTATTATTCACCCAGTCTGTGACCAAGGCGGGAAACGAAGGATCGCTGGGCGGATTCGCTATATCCCAGTAAATCTGCGGGCACACATAATCATGCTTTCCCATACTGAGCCAGTTGCGCGAATCCTGGTAAATATCATAATATCCTTCCCAGCCTGATGCATTCGGAATATTTTTATAAATACCGATCGGCGCGCTGCCCACTTTTACATCAGGCCTAACAGACATTACCGAATCGTACACTTCATAAACAAACTGGTTCACATTGCTGCGCCTCCAGTTGCCAAGGCTCATTCCTCCGCCATACGTTGCATAGGTGGCAGAATCATTAAAATTCACATCCGGGTAACGGATATAATCGAAATGAATTCCATCTATCGGATAGTTCCTTACCATTTCCATTACAATACTTGTGAGGTAATGTTTTACTTCCGGTATGCCGGGATCGAGCCACCATGAATACGTGCCTGCATCATTGAATTGTGTGCACCATTCGGGATGGCTTCGTAAAACATGAAGAGGCGTTGTGACGGCAGGTATGGATTGCCCGTCATACACTTTATAAGTAACAAACCAGGCATGCACTTCGATCCCTCTTTTATGCGCTTCGTCAAGGGTAAATTGCAAGGGGTTATAGCCCGGATTCTGACCGAGAGTTCCCGTGAGGCTTTTTCCCCAGGGTTCAATGGCAGACGGATAAAGGAGGTCGCCGCGGGCCCGTACCTGCAGCATAATGGTATTGAAATTGGCCGCTTTGAGAGAATCGAGAATGCTTATCATTTCTGCTTTTTGTGATGCGACGCTCAGGGAAGACGAGGAGGGCCAGTCAATATTATAAACGGTTGTGAGCCATACTGCCCTTGTTTCATTTTTGGGTTGAGCGGAGACGACAGTATGAAGGTTAAAAAGTAAGAAAGTTAAAAGAAAAAAAATGGAACAAACCGCAAAGAATCGGTTGGAATAAAATCTTTCAGCAACGGTTTTGGTTTTATGATTTTCAACAGTTGCCCCGGCCCTAAAGGGTGTGTTGAAAATCAATTTGCTCCCTTCAGGGTTTGGGGCAGACAAATTGATTTTACAGGGAAATATCATAAAACACAAACTTTTAATAATATGAAATTAAAACAATCTCTAAGAGACTTATATGAACCGCAAAATAATAATAGTAATGATTTTTCCAAAGATGTAACCGGATTAGTTATACAGCAATTATCAAACTCAATATTGTGTCCCTTGAGTTGCCTGTGAGCAGCCCTGCCTCTTGAAAAGGAAATCAACATATATTAATTAGTGTCTGTCCATAAAGTCGCATTTTTCAAAAATTTTGTTTGAGAGTTTTCCTGTCCATAAATATTTTTCTTACGACTCATTATTTTTTTTTCAGTTTTTCGTTTTTTTTTGCCTCAAAATTATTTTTTC
>JACRAL010000176.1 GCA_016213435.1 Bacteroidota bacterium | reverse complement strand
TAAAGTATGATTGCTAATGCCTTTATCTATATTTTCTGTTGCGTTAATTGTTATTTGTCCCAGCATATTCATAACTCTTACCTGCAGTGTCATTTTCTCTATGCTTCCTATTTCATATTCAAACTTATCGTGAGCAGGATTCGGAAAGATGCTGATGAGGTCTATTCCATCAATTGGCAGGATGACTTCTATATGACTATGTGTGTATTTCCCGTCAAAATCAACTTGCTTCAGTCGATAATAAGAAATAGATGTTTTGTAAGGCTCCTTGTCAAAAGCATAATAATTAATCACTATATTGCTATTGCCTGCTCCATTTATTTGTGCAATTGGTTTAAAGTCAATTGCGTCAATACTCCTTTCTATCACAAAATAATCATTGTTTGTTTCTGAAGTAGTTGCCCATTGTAATATCACGGTAGTATATTGTTTGTCTAACCACTTTGCTGAGAAAGACAGCAATTCAATTGGTAGCGGACCAAAAGGTAATCTGCAGCTTGGCACCACCCATAATGTGGAACATGTTCTTGCCACACTGGATTCTCCGCTGCAAGTACCTCCAATAAAAATATTCGGATAGGGAGGATAGGCAGCACAATCAGTATTCTTTACCATAGCGTAACCATCTTCGGAGCCACCTAAAAACATATTTGGATAAGCAGGATAGGCAGCACAATCGGTATTCTTCACCATAGCGTAACCATCTTGCGAGCCACCTATCCATTGTGCTTTTGCATTTAAAGAAAAAAGCAAAACTCCAATTAAATAGTAGAGTGTTTTATGTTTCATTTGTAAAGTTGACTTTTGTTAGCTTATCAGTGCCTCCTGCATTTTTAGAATAAATCCTTTAATTCTATAATCGTATTTCATGCAGCCTTCATCTTCCACCTCTGCCTCCAATAGTATTATCTTGTGTAACAACACAAGGATTTCCGTTGTTACGGTCAGAAAGATATGTTACCGCATTCCAACTCCCACCTCTGACAACAACATGTCCATCTGCTGGAGCCGAGCCGCTTGGCCAGTCAGCAGTATTATGATAACCGGTTGCAGCTAATGTACCGTCTCCTAAACTTATACCACTTGCACATACTTCTCCCCCTGCATCACCGGCACATATTCCGATATAGAATTCTCTTACATTACCTGTAAGTTCCATAGCTCCAAAGTAGCTTCCTCCTGATAGCTGCCTTGTGCTTGTAGCGGTAGCAAAAATACCTGCCCGTAAAGGACCTCTTATCCCTCCTCCATCACCGCTTGACCATGCAACAGCATTCCCATTTGCGTTTGCATTTGCCGTAGTAATGGTTTCCGTTCCGTTTTCTGCTCCGGAAATACCCCCCGCTGCCGGATAGGTAATACTTGTTGTTCCCCATGCGAATTCATTCAGTAATTTTGCAGCAAAGCCCCTTCCTGCTTTTTCGTACTGCATTTCTGTCAAAGGGCGTAAACAAGCCCAGTCAAGATAAGCGCTAACTCTGCTCCAACTAAGATAATTGCATGCTCTGTCCACTCTTGTAGTAGAATATTTCTGTGGAGCAGTGCCTGTATTGTTTATCATGTGACGGAATTGATTGTATGTTCCCGTCCATAATGTGTTAGTAGCCATATCTTCTGATACGCTATTTAAAAAATCAGCATATTGTCCCTGTGTTATTTCATATTTCATGATATAGAATGAATTAAACCCTTTTGGAAAACCAGCTTGTACTGTAGAACTACTTCCATTATTACAGCAAGAAGATATATTACTTGTGGAATTTACAATTATCGCAGCTTCTGATGAAATGGTAAGAGGCGTGGCTTCACCTACCGGGAAGGGCTGGCCAAGAGCATTTGTAGAAAAAGTAACTCCATTCCCATCTCCTACATTAAAAGAAGAAAATCCTCCGCCTGATGAGGGAACAAAAACCATTTCGATACCAAACACACGGATATCATAGGTGCCTGATGTGGGCAGATTAGTAATTTTCAAGAGAATGGTATCGCTTATCTGAGCAAATGTTCCTTCTGTATTAGGCCGCAACATCACTCCCGTATTGTTTGTTGCAACATCAATCCCAGCAGTGCCATCAGCTTTAGTTGCCTCAAATCTTTGTCCATCGCCAAGCACATCCCAGTTATGATCGGTTAGCGTAGTGCTTACAATTCCCTGTGTGAATTGGGTAGTTTGCGGGTCGCTGCTGCAATCTCTGAATTTAACAAATATCCATGCGGCATCCCAATTATAAGGTAATGTGGAGGAATTAAATCTCCAACTGTTTTCCCAAGCCACTTTTATCTGTATTGTTTGTGCTGCCTGATCGATAGTCAAACTGCCAATGGTTAATTTATTGGCATAACAGTTTAATGTTCTGGGTCCAATGTTTAAAGTTATGCTCGTCAGTACGAGAATAACAAGTTTTGTTGATGTTTTCATTGTGATTTATTATTGCTAAATTGGTTAAATAATTTCAGTTTTATCATTACCGTATCATAAGTTTTTTTGTTTGGGTTATGTTGCCTGAGCGGAGCGTGTAATAGTAAATCCCTGCCGGAATATCCTTTCTGTTAAATTCATATTTGTATGTTCCCGATTTTAATTCCTGATCTACTACTGTGCTGATTTCTTTCCCAACAACATCATAAATCTTTAATGAGATAGATACCTGTTCAAGAACATGAAAGGAAAAAGTGGTGTTGGTGATAACAGGGTTAGGATAGTTTTGTTCAAGCATTGCGGCATCGACTGCCTTGCCCGAAAAATCCCATATTCCTGTTGCTGAATAAGCAAGCGTACCCAGATCAGCAGCATTGTTGTTTTCATCTGATTCCGTAATCACATTCGTATCATCTGCTTTTACAAGTACATGGTAAGTTCCGGATGGCGCCTGCACGGCTGTGGTCAGATCAATGTTACCGGTAGAACTGCTGCAATAGCAGGACCCTCCAAATATTCCATAAGAAAGATTAAAAGAAGTAATTAAATAATCATCAGCACTCACCACAGCATCCGTTGAAAGAAAACACCCCGCTCTGGCTCCGGTGCCAAAACCAACATCACCCAAACCAATATTTTTAACATCAATGGTTATATTTAATTCGTGTGTGGGAGAATTATAGGTAAACATTCCATTGGCAAGTGTTAAATCGGGTTGTTGAGCTTGCGAGAATGCCGAATTGAGGAGTGTCAGTATTATTGAGATTGTGAGTTTAGTTAATAGCTTCATAGGTTTGTTGTTTGTATTCTTCATTCATAATTTATCATTCAACATTCATAATTTTTTTAGTGAGTATTCCTTCTCCTGTGTGCAGTTTCAGGAAATAAATTCCTGCCGGATAATTCATGCTTATCTGGTGTTGTCCTGAAAAATCACCTAACGATTCAGAATATATTCTTTGTCCCATCAGGTTGAAAAGAAAAAGTTCTGTGTTCTTGAGTGTGTGTGCAGGAACAAGGGTGATCGTATTGTTCATGTGATCCTGATAAAAAGACACTTCGTTGTTCAAGCTTGTTTCCTCACG
>JACRAL010000177.1 GCA_016213435.1 Bacteroidota bacterium | reverse complement strand
TTGGCATCAGTAACTGTGGTGATATAATTTCCTGCTGTTAGTCCGGTGGCAATAGCTGTATTTTGTACAGGTGTGGTATTCCATGAATAACTAATCGCGCCTGTGCCTCCGCTGCCTGTTGCGGTGGCACTTCCATTACTTCCTCCGTTGCAGGTTACATTTGTGGAAGAAGAAACTGAAGCAACTACTACTGCAGGTTGCGTAATGGTTACGGATGCTGTCTTTGCACATCCGTTGGCATCAGTAACTGTGGTGATATAATTTCCTGCTGTTAGTCCGGTGGCAATAGCTGTATTTTGTACAGGTGTGGTATTCCATGAATAACTAATCGCGCCTGTGCCTCCGCTGCCTGTCGCGGTGGCACTTCCATTACTTCCTCCGTTGCAGGTTACATTTGTGGAAGAAGAAACTGATGCAACTACTACTGTAGGATTAACGATGCTCACAGTAGTAGTTCTAGTACAACCAACACCTGCTGTTACAGTACAAGTATATGCTCCCGGAGCCAACCCTGTTGCGGTAGCAGTTGTCTGCCCGCCTGTCCATGCATAGGTATAAGGAGGGGTTCCTCCGGTAGGACTCGCTGTTGCGGTTCCGTTATTTGCGTTATTACAGCCATCATTTTTTGTACTTGTTGCCGCTAAAGTGCAAGAAACAGATTCACTTACTGCCAAGGTGGTGGTATACGTATGATCTCCATTTGAGCCGCCATCGTTGTTACACGCAAGTCCTGCCGCATAAAAAGTAACTGCGCCTGTTCCAGTAACTGGAGCTGTCCACCTGAAAGAAAATGCCTGTGAATTGGGTCCAACATTACCGGTTCCGGTATGAGTCACGCTATTGCGGACATTTACGCCTATTGTTCGAGTCAGCAATTGCGTTAAGGTTGCATTCGTAATGGCTATTGTGCCACCATTTGCTCCTGAAGCAAGCAATGCTTCAGCGCAAACGCCAAATAAAGCATTATTTGGAGCAACGCTTTCAGCAACTGTTACAGTTATAGTGTAAGACGTTCCGGCAGTGTATCCGGAAGCAAGGGATGGAGAAGATGTAATGGTAATTGAACCCGGACCCGCATTTAGAGCAGTGCCTCCATGACATCCTGTGCAAGTAGTTTCACCGGGAGAATTGGTGCGTCCTGGTATATTTCCATTGCTTCTTAATATAGAGAACGACATAGCGCCCACAGCAATTACACTTATTAATGCTATAATGGTTGACTTTTTCATAATAAAAATATTTAATTATTCTTGATTGTGTTTCTTTAAATTATGGCGCAAGTATGAGAAGAATGTGAATCATGAAGAATGACTTTCACTATATAAAAAATTGCTTTTTCGCATTTTAGAATATAACAAAAACCATAAAATAATCATGGTGACGGAATCTATGGTAGTGTCTCAGTTTGAATTTTTCTTTGTGGCCGCCTTTGTGTAAATTTCCTCTGTGTTCTTTGTGGTTTCTGCAATTCTAACAGCCATTAACCACAAAGGACTCAAAGAATCAGCCCACAAAGAGCGCGAAGAAATCTTAAAATGAAACTGAGACACTACCGAATCTATTCAAAAAGAGAGGGAGTCAATCGTTTCCTGCGCGAATACTATTCAAAAAGAGAGGGAGTCAATTGTTTCCTGCGCGAATACTATTCAAAAAGAGAAGAAATCTATTGTTTCCTCCGCGAATACTATTCAAAAAGAGAGGGAGTCAATTGTTTCCTGCGCGAATACTATTCAAAAAGAGAGGGAGTCAGTTGTTTCCTGCGCGAATGCTATTCAAAAAGAGAAGGAGTCAATTGTTTCCTGCGCGAATACTATTCAAAAAGAGAGGGAGTCAACTGTTTCCTGCGCGAATACTATTCAAAAAGAGAGGGAGTCAACTGTTTCCTGCGCAAATACTATTCAAAAAGAGAGGGAGTCAATTGTTTCCTGCGCGAATACTATTCAAAAAGAGAAGAAATCTATTGTTTCCTGCGCGAATACTATTCAAAAAGAGAGGGAGTCAATTGTTTCCTGCGCGAATACTATTCAAAAAGAGAAGGAGTCAATTGTTTCCTGCGCGAATACTATTCAAAAAGAGCAGAAATCTATTGTTTCCTCCGCAAATGCTATAATTGTTCAAACGGATCAAAAAAAAAGTCCTCCGAAGTTTCGGAAGACTTTTTCTTTATTAAGATCCTGCGTTTAGTAGACAATTACCTTACGCGTCATTTGACTATCCTTGCTGCGGACACTCATGAAGTAGATACCTTCACCGTATTTCTTCATATCAAAGTGTTTGGTGTACTTGCCGCTGAAGTTTGTAAGCGTTTCGCTGTACATAAGCTGACCGAGTACGTTGCTAAGTTCAATCGTGTAGTTATTGCTCACAGAATAGTTTAACTCGATATTGAATTCACCGAGACTCGGGTTCGGATAAACAGATATCTTACTCTCAATTTGTGCATTGATGACTGAAGTTGTGCAGAATACCGTGTCATTTCCTGCCACTGCACATCCGTTAGCATCCGTAACTGCTACATAGAATGTATCTGCTGCAAGTCCGGTAATAGAAGCGGTAGTTTCCAAGTTGCTCCATGCATAGGTATAAGTACCTGTTCCGCCTGTAACACTTGCTGTTACACTTCCATCGTTTGTACCACAGATTGATTCATCGATAGCTGTAACTACTGCACTCAGTGCTGCTGCAGGTTCAGTAATAGTAACCGTAGCGGTTGCCGCACAACTGTTGGCATCAGTAGCTGTTACTACATAATCGCCTGCAATAAGTCCGGTAGCGGTTGCTGTGTTTTGCGCAGGGCTGGTATTCCATGTATACCCAATTGATCCTGTGCCTCCGCTTGCTGATGCTGTTGCATCTCCGTTAGCTCCTCCGTTGCAGAGTACATTGGTAGTAGCAGGAGCAGCAAATACAACTGCTGTTGGTTCGGTAATGGTTACCGTTGAAGTAGCCGCACATCCGTTTCCATCCGTTGCGGTTGCAATATAATCGCCTGCTATAAGTCCCGTAGCAGTTGCCGTGTTTTGCGCAGGTGTGGTGTTCCATGCATAACCAATTGATCCTGTGCCTCCGCTTGCTGATGCTGTTGCATCTCCGTTAGCTCCTCCCTTGCAGAGTACATTGGTAGTAGCAGGAGCAGCAAATACAACTGCTGTTGGCTCATTGATGGTTGCTGATTGTATCGTGATGCATCCTGCACCGTCTGTTACCGTAATGTCATATACACCTGCTGTTAATCCGGTAGCAACAAGTGTTGCTTGAGCCGGTGAAGTGTTCCATGAATAGGTAAGCGTGCCGGTGCCTCCGCTGGCGGTGGCGGTGGCGTCTCCGTTGCTTCCTCCATTGCAAGTTACATCCGTAGTTGCTGTAACACTTACTGTAGCTGCTCCAATATTAGAAATAGTTGCAATATCATTCAGAAAACATCCATTAGCATCTGTTACAGTTACTGTATAGATTGCCGCTGATAAACCAGTTGCTGTGGCAGTGGTTTGCATACCCGGATCATTCCAAAAATAAGCCAGTGTTCCTGTTCCTCCGCTTGCCGTTACAGTTGCAGTTCCATCAGAATTACTACAAGTAGCATCGGTAGTAGCAGTAACTGAAGCGGTAACTGCCGTTGGCTCAGTGATGGTTACAGATGCAGTAGAAGCACATCCATTTCCATCCGTTGCTGTAACTACATAATCTGCTGCTGTAAATCCGGTTGCAATGGCAGTGGTTTGTGCTCCAGGATCATTCCATAAATATGTAAATGAACCAGTGCCTCCGCCTCCTGCTGCAACAGCACCTCCATCATTTCCACCGTTGCATTGTACATTAGCAGAAGCGGTAATAGATGCTGTAACTGCAGTTCCAGGTTCAGTAATAGTTACAGATGCAGTAGAAGCACATCCATTTGCATCCGTTGCTGTTGCAATATAATCTCCTGCTATCAATCCGGTGGCGGTTGCTGTGTTTTGTGCAGGTGTGGTGTTCCATGAATAACTGATTGCGCCTGTGCCTCCACTTCCGCTTGCTGTAGCGCTTCCATTATTGCCTCCGTTGCAGTTTACATTGGCAGAAGCAGTAACTGAAGCCGTTACTACAGTTGCAGGTTGGGTAATGGTTGCTGTCACTAATTTAGCACATCCGTTTGCATCTGTAACAGTTGCAGTATAGCTTCCTGCTGCAAGACCGGTTGCGGTGGCGGTGGTTTGGGCACCTGCGTCATTCCATAAATAAGTAAGTGTTCCTGTGCCTCCGCTGGCGGTTACACCTAAGCTGCCTGTACTGTTTCCTCGGCAAAGAACATTCACAAGTGATGTAAGCGATGCGCTCACCGCTGATGCAGGTTGTGTAATTGTTACGGATGCAGTAGTTGCACAGCTGTTGGCATCCGTTACTGTTACAATATAATTTCCTGCTGCAAGTCCGGCAGCAGTTGCTGTGTTTTGCACAGGGCTGGTGTTCCATGAGTACGTAAGCGTGCCTGTTCCTCCGCTTCCGCTTGCTGTTGCATCACCGGTATTTAATCCTCTACATAAAACATTGGTAGATGCAGTGACAGTTGCTGTAAGGGCTGCTGCAGGTTCTGTAATTGTAACAGAATTTGTTGCTATACATCCGTTGGCATCTGTCACGGTTGCAACATAATCGCCAGCGATTAATCCGGTAGCGGTTGCTGTGTTTTGTGCAGGTGCCGAGTTCCATAAATAAGCATAAGGAGTTGTTCCTCCACTGCCGCTTGCTGTTGCATCACCCGTGCTGTTGCCATAGCAAAGTACATTGGTTGATGCTGATACGCTTGCTGTTAGTGTTGTTGGTTCTGTAATAGTAAGGGTAGCGGTAATCGTTTGAGTAGCAGCATCTATAACGGCAAGGGTATAACTGCCTGCTGATAATCCTGTAGCAGTTGCGGTAGTTTGTACCGGACCTGTGCTCCATGCATATGTGTACGGAAGTGTTCCTCCGCTAACGGTTGCGGATGCAGTTCCATTATTGTCTCCATTGCATGTACTATTAGTTTGAGCAGTAATTGCAGAAAGTTCCAAACTGTTCCATCTTACCTGATAAATGGCACTACTGTCGGGATAGTATTGAATATTTACAACCGGGCCGACTACGGAGTCTGTAATATAGGAGTAAGATTGTGTGTTTGAAGTATCACCCGTCAGATTGATCCAGTAGTGAAGACCTCCTACGACAATTTTAGCCCATGTGCTATCCACAGAATGCTTTAACACATTCTGACGCAGGCAGGAAGTATAGGTGCGGTTAGGTGTAATTACTGTTCCTGCTCCATCCATTGTGGATGTGGTAATAATGGTTTCTTTCTTTCGGAGAGAGTCAACCCAAAAGCCCATATAATAGTCCATATAAGGAAAGCTACTGTCATACTCTGCTGTATCCGTAAAGCTGGAGCTTAAAATCGATGGGAATGTAATCACCGTTTGCGGGTTGCTGTACACCTGTGCATTGTCTGCTCCATTCTGAAGCAGGTTGCCTGCAAGTCCCCACATATCCACCTTAGTGGAAGATGAATCTAAATACACATACATGGTATCCTGATGCATGCAAACATTACTCATCGGATAGGAAGAACCATTCAGGCCTGATGCCGGAGCAATGTAAGCGCTGGTGGATGTGAGATGAGAATTTAGTGTCGAGAAATCATAGGTTTGTGCCGACCCGCTACTGCCAGGTACTATGCCTCCTGCAGGCATGGTATCTACTTTTTGGGTAAGTCCGGATGCGTTAAAATAATTTAATGATGTTATTGTCTGCGCGTTGATTGTCAGCGCAACGCTCGCAAGCGACAAGAATGTAAAGATTTTCTTTTTCATAGTTATAGTTATTATTATTTTGTTTTAGATTTACGTTTCATTTTCCCTTTCAACTCTATTTATATTTTTACTCTATGCAAAAGAGAGAATATATTCAAAATCGGAGAATGACTTAGATTAGTTCGAAATATGCGATTTCGCAAAGTATTCTATTCAAGTTATTGCAAATATACGAATCAAAAATTCGCAAAATTAAGCTAAAGATAAATAAACCGAACAACTCCCAAATGCTCAAACAGTTAGGGTCATTGAAAGATTGGATTTTCTCTCTTGGTTTAACAGATTGATTGCAATTTTATTTGTTAGCCAGGCATCACGGCAACACGATCTATATAAGCGGTGAGGAAGGGTTTTCCAAAACGCTTCAGCAAAAGGTGAATATGACAAATGCAGAGCATCCGCGTCTTTTCTTTACCGACCTCAAATCATTTGATGAAATAAAAGCAAACATGCAAAATAATTTTCATTTCATTTTCATTGACAGTTTAGATACGCTCAGCATAGATGCGGAAAAACTGAGAGAATTAAAAACTCTTTATCCGGCTTCTGCTTTCATTACTATCTCTCAATCTACCAAAGCGGGAGGAATGCGAGACTCACAGGAAATAATTCACAATGCGGATATTGAAGTATATGTGCGAAACGGAAGTGCCTTTACACAATGGGTAGCTTATGCAGAGATTTTTTTCATTCATTCACAAATCGGATCACAATGAGTTTATATGCCAAACCTATTACCACTGCGCGCAGCATGCTCTTTGAATCTAATTTTCTCCTGATATTTTCGCAATGCTTTTCAATAGTGCCGGTAGTTGTTTCCTGTATTTTAGCTATGCGCGGGCAGTCAAATCCATCGCAGTGCAGCTGCAGTATTTGGGTTTCGCAGCTTGTTAAATTTTCGGCAAGCGGTTCCAGCCCCGTAGCCGCTAAGGTATTTGTTGTTGTACCCCCCCGTAGCCGCTAAGGTATTTGTTGTTGTACCCGCGAAGTTGCACTTCGTGGGTAATAGCCCGTAAGCTGCGCTTACGATCTTCCATCCCTTCGGAACATTTTCAACATCCTCCATAACACAAAAGTAAAAAACTTATTTACTTGTACAACCATGTCGGAGTCCTATAAAACACACAGTGATGGCTTGTACTTTGTAAGTTTCAGTGTAGTTGGATGGATGGATGTTTTTGTAAGAAGAGAATACCAGGATATTTTGGTTGACAGCATTTCTTTCTGTCAGAAAAACAAAGAGTTGAAACTGTTTTTTTACTGCATCATGCCCAGCCATGTTCATTTCATTACCTATTCCGAGAACGGAAGTTTGTCGGATGTGCTGAGAGATTTTAAATCGTTTACAGCAAAAAAAGTGATGGATGCAATTGAAAACAACCGGCAGGAAAGCCGGAAAGAATGGCTGATACATCAGTTTGAATATTACGCTAAAATAAGCCCGCAAAAGCAAGAGCGGCAATTCTGGAAACATGATAATCATCCGTTTTATTTATACAGCAACAAAATGATCCAGCAGAAAGTGGATTACATACATTTTAATCCTGTGGAATCCGGATTTGTAAATGAGCCGCATGAGTGGCGGCTAAGCAGTGCAAACAAAGACAGCCCGGTAAAAATGGATGAAGCACCTCACCGATTTTATTTTTAGTACATGTAAGCAGAGCTTACAAACTAACAACCCACGAAGGTAACCTTCGCGGGTACGAGGAAATAAGAAGAAAAAAATGTTCACATTCATTTTCCCTGATACATGGAAGGAGGGTTTCAACCACCCCGTCCTGCGGACACCCCTCCTTTTCAGGATGGGTGCTAACAGCCAAAAATATCCAATAGTGTATTCTCGATTACAAAAAATTGTACTGATACCTGTATCTTGCTGTGATCTTTCCATCGGATGAGAATTCATTCTTTACCGAGAGAAAATACTTTTTGTTGTATGCAAATGACTGTGTGTTTTGCAGTGCTTCACCTGAATATGTGGTTTGCCTGATCACCTGGTTGATCGTATTATACAAATAGGTGATCTTTTTATTCTTTCCACTATCGGAATCGGAACGGATTGCTTCAAGCAAGTTTCCGTGTGCATCATATTTATAGTTCCATTTGCCGAGTAGTTTCCTTTCAGCAGAATATTCTGCATCTTCTGATTTCTTTTTTCCATCATAGATATATGTATGAACTGCAGACAACACATCAGGCCAATAGACATTCATCTCGGTCATTTTCCCTTCGCTGTTATACAAATAGGTGTATTTATATTCTATTGTTCCATCGGGGAGAAAATAAATCAGTTCTTTCAGGTTATTTTTTTCATCATAACTGCGTGTTGCTTTACCCAGCAAACTGCTGTCGGAAGCTTTTGTTATTGAGCAGATCAGATTATCATTCCGGTCGTATTCATGCGTAAGTATATGTTCGGCAGTGCCGCTCTCGTTGTAGTTAATTTCTTTAACAGTAAATCCTTTTGCGTTAAATATCTTTAAATGACTCGGCTGTTCTTTTTTTGCCGCCATATTGGAAGTGAATAAAGTTTTATATTCTGTAATACTTTTGATCTTATTGCGTATCAACCTATCCCGTTCTTTTTCCTCATCGGATTTTTGTGGCTGCAAACAGCCGGAGAGAAGGAGAACTGACAAGAAAGAAAATAGTGTGCGCATTCGTAAACTATATTTGTAGAAACAAAAGTTATTGAAAATATTCATACTGATACCTGTACTTTACAGAGACTTTTCCAAAAGGATTAAAATCATTTTTCGCAGACATGAGTCCGTTTTTATTGTATTCATACGTTTGAGAGTTTTGTATTGACTCTCCCGAATAAAATATTCTTTTTATCAATTGGTTAACATTACTATAAAAAAAAACCTTTTTACTAAGGATTGTGCTGTCGGGTTTATATTGAACTGCTTCTATTAAATTATTGTTTGCATCCTGTTTGTATTTCCATTTATACAGAAGTTGCCCTTGGGGAGAATACTCTGATTCTTCTTTCATATTTTCTCCATCGTACACATAAAAACGCTTCGCAGATAATCCTGTAGGCCAGTACCAGTCAAGCTCAATCATTCTTCCCTTGCTGTCATAGCTTGCCCTATTTCTGTATTTATAAGATCCATCGGAGAGGTAATGATATAAATCTATCCGGTTATTATGGTTATCGTAGCTGCGGGTTTCTTTAAAAGAAGTTTTATCGGAATTAGCGCCTTGCGTAAGAATCAGGTTGTTGTTCTTATCATAGCCACAAGTAACGGTGCTTTCGATACTTCCGTCAGCATTATGATTAACGACCTTTCTTTTAAAACCGTTCTGATCAAAAATAGTTTCCTTGCTGATGTATTCTTCTGCATCTAGGCTTACACGCACAGGTGTGGTGAGCTCCGTTATGCTTTTCACTTTATTGCGCAACATGAGTTCACGCTCTGCTTCTTCTTCAGTTTTTAGGTGATAGGAACAGGAGGAAAGCAAAACAAGAACCAAGAACCAGAGACTAAGATTCAAGTTCCAAGCCCCAAGTCCAAAGTTCCAAGAACATAACTTGGAATTGGGAATTGGGAATTGAGAATTTGAGTCTCTCATAATTTATTAATAATGGAAGCAAGGATAAGTTTTAACTCTGATGATTCATTCACCATGTAAGAACTTTTTTCAACATCTCCGAGTTTCAGAGAATTAAATACTCTCAAAAAATAATTTGATTCCTTCATTTCTTTCAACGATATGCCGATTTTAGTTTTAGCATCCGGTTTTGTTGGAGAACCCTGAGATTCTTCATAGTTTGCCCCGCTGGATGTTGACGATTTAATGAGTTGCCTTTTTATATCCATTGTTTCAATACTGTTTCTTACCGTACGCAAATATAAAATCACATCTACTGAAAACCGAAATAATCTTTCACAAAGGTCGTTTTTTCTTGTCATAAATTTATTTTTCAAGCTCCAAGTTCTTCTCTTGGGGTTTGGAGCTTGGAATTTGAGACTTGGAGCTTTGCATTTGGGTCTTGTACATCACCTCGGAACTTTCAAACTCATTATCTCCTGCATAAATCTTTTTCTATCCACCCATTTGAACTCTCCATGCACGCTAAAGATACCTGTATCAATAGGGCTGAAATCAACCTGAGCGGCTTCAAGTTTCATGGGCAAACCATACTTGGTATGCCGGTATTCCATGAGCAGGTAATTAAAATCTTTAAATGGACTATCGCCATAGTATACTTTTACCTTATCATAGAAATAGATGTCAAACTTGTTCTTATTAGTGAGATCATTCACAATGGCTTTGCGGCATTCGAGCCCTGCAATTATTTTCTTCTCATCGGTAGTTTCTATTTTATACTGAGGGTTGTTTTCCTGCTCTTGCACATCTTCTGGCGTGTCGGTAAAGGCATAGTTTTCTCCAAAGCTATTGATGAACAGCGATGAATATTTCTTCTTTTCATAGTCCAATAAATTCACTACGGTTATCAGCCCTCCTCCTCCACTGGTAACAAAACAAGCCCGAGTGGAATTAAAAGCCAGTTGTGTTTGTCCCGGAAGCATGGGATTATTATATGGATTATCGTCAGCATAGGTAATTTTGTAAACCACCTTGCCTTCTCCATCAGATGCAATTCTGTCTGTCTGATTTTTGCAAGAGGAAATGGAGAAAAGAAGAATAGAATAAAAAATGATTTTTGTTCTCATATCCAAAATTATTCAATTTACAGATATGCTCATTAATATCTGTTTCATAAATTCATGCAAGTACTGCAAAAAAAATGCCCCCCGATATTATCGGAGGGCATTGTGTGAATTACTATATCCTATTCAATAATCTATCAACAATTTTAGAAATTAAAATTGTTAGCTCCTTTCAACTGAACGTGCGGAGTTACGTGTATCGTATTTCCGATGCTTGTTGTTTTTACATAATAATCAGAACGATTGAAATCAAACTGCCCTTCAAACACAGCATACTTATTGTATGTTGTATGTGTAGCATTCCAAGCTGTATTGACTCCCTGAAATTCAAAGTACATGTCAATCTGCTTAGTGATCTTTTGACCATAAGGTCCTTGATAACCAGGTCCTTTTCCGTTCCATGCATTAGCAGAATCAATAGTACAAGCAGTAACGCGTGGCGGTTCAATTTCACCGGCTGCGCTCTTGTAGAAAGCAGTCATGTAACCATGAGCAAGATATCCTTTACCGTATTTCACAACTGATCCTGCAGGTGCATAATACCAAGCAGTATCTGTTTTTGGAACAGGCAAGCAAGTTGCCCTTGTACTGCCGGATGTATCAACCTGCAATGTTTTGGGCACACAACCGCTGTACAAAGTGTCTCGTACTGATTCAAAGGTATTGATATGAGAAAGCTGAGCATATCCTTTAATAACAGTATTTGCGGGATTGGCTTCATCAAAATAAAAGGTAGTAAGTCCCCAGCCATATCCATTAGCATTGTTTCCATTGGTTGAAAAACCTCCCTGAAGTGTTGTTCCATTAATTCCTCCGTCATAACCAGCACCGGAATACTCTGCCCACCATTCACATTTGCTATGTGACTCAAATGGAACATATTTCTTTGTTCCCATGCTGCCAGCGGTATCAGCTACAGTGATGGTAAGAATCCTTGTTCCGGATGGAGCTTCTACAGCAAGCACAAGATTCTTGCTTAAATTTGAAGATCCCATTGTAACTGCATACGTAGGATCGGTGGCATCCGTTTTAAATTCTATTCCGTTAATAGGCTTATAGTTTGCGTTTGCTGTATTGTAAACTGCATACAGATAATAGGTGTTAGGCAATAAATAAGGCAAGGTATAATTTCCTGATGCATCAGAAGTAGTTGTTGCAACCGGAGAACCGCTCACAGAAGATCCGAGATAAAGAGAGATCACCGCGCCCTTGGCAGCTACCATCGCTCCTGTATAATCCGGATAGGTACAACTTCCGGAGATTGACTTTCCTTTTATTGTGTCGTGTACCGTTACAGGAACAACTTGAACTTCTTTCTTGCATTTTGACAAAGAAAAAATTAATCCAAAGGCTGCCAGTGCAACGATGGACGTGAGGGTAATTTTAATTGTTTTCATAGTATTGATTTTTAATTGTTTTTTAGTTTTAATTTTTCTCTTAGTTATCTATAGTCAAAATACCGCATATATTAGAAATCAGACAATGACTTCGATTAGTTAAAAATATGCGATTTCGCAAGTATAAAAAGGACTAGAAAATGGATATGCTGCTGTTTTCAAGTATATCATATTGATCTAGTCAATGAGGATTTTAGAAGATTATTTCAATTTGCCTTTTAACTTACCTTGTCATTTAGCGTATTGCATAAAGTGCTTACTGATAATGTGTTCTAATCCCGCTTTTTTGAGTATTACGACCTTTCTTCCGCGTTTCTGAATAAGCTTTGCTGATTCAAATTCGGTAAGCTGCCTTGATATTTGTTCAACATTGGTACCTACTGTGCTTGCAATGTCTTCACGCGTGAAGGGCACATTTAATTCGTGTTCTTTATTCAAACCAAACATTTCCATCATCAACAACAGTGCTTCTGCCACTTTTTCTCTAAGGTTCATGTGGGCAATGTTCTTCATTCTGGTTTCTATTTTTCTCAGTTCCCTGGAATAAAACACCATCAATCCCATGGACAATTTAGGATTAGCCATGAATACTTCGCTTAACAGATCATTTACAACAAAACAAACCAGTGAACCCTCCATAGCTACTGCACTGATTGGATATCGCTCATATCCTAATCCTCTGTGACCAAGTATATGTCCGTCATTGGCAAAACGAACAATTTGCTGTCTTCCATCCAATCCCGTGGAAACTACTTTCACTTTCCCCTGCTGAATGAAAAACATACCTAATACCAGTTCTCCCTCTTTAATAATTTCCTGATTTTGCTTAAAATAAACCTGACTCTTACTTAAACTTATTTTATGAATCCATTCGGGAGAGCAGTACATCTTAACAAAGCAGTTAACATTTGTACACAATTCACAACTTGTCTTTCTCATACATTTATTAAATGACTTAACAACTTCCTGATTCGGTCAAAAATAATAAAATGATTTACAACTGAAGTAAGTTTTTTTTACTCTCGTTTCTTGGAGCGGACGGATAAGAGCTTATTGCTTACACACTACCGTATCCAGTGTAACTCCGTACCCGCACCAGACTCCAAGCGCATCATTTTGAGGATAAATATTTGAGAGCACAGAAGCAGGTGCTGCAAAAGGGTTTCCCTGACTATTTGCTAATGCATCCATGCTGCTAAAAAATTTGTAGGAGGCATTATCAAGAGAACAAAATTTTACAGAAACTGTATCTCCTTTATTAAAATACCCTTCCGGAAAATCAAAGCTTTTCCCGTTAATGTACTTATCGTCAAAAACAGAACGGGAATAAGACACATAGGCAGGATCTTTACCTATTCTTTGTGCCAGCCAGCGATAGGCGTTGCCTTCCGCAGAAGGATCGGCAAAATGTGACCAGATATACCCGAGCGTGTCATCTTTATCCACACGCCACCATATACTATCAAGGGGAACAGGAGGTAAAATAGAAGTGGAAGCAGTATATGTTTTTCCTTCTGATTCTATCGAAAGAGAATATGTTTTCCCCACTTGACCGAAAATTGAAGGATCGAACGTAGTGTAAATACAGTAATTATAATTCTTTAGTATCAAGGCATCTACGCCTGAAAATCCGGACATGATTGCAATCAAAGAATCTGGGATTGATTTAGAGCAAAACTCGATGAGTGTAACTGCATTCATTCCGTTTGAAATTTTAATTACGGCATCATGAATAAACATATTCTGCACAGTATTCTGATCCTGACTGCCAAAATATTCCATGTTATGAGTAAGGATAACATAAGGTGGCAATCCGGGTTCGATGCGACCGTCAACAACGATTTTATTTTTCAGAGGGGGAAGATCAACAGAGATGTCTTTTTGGCAGGATGAGAAACAAAAAAGCGCAAGGATATAAAGGGGGAAAAACAAAAGGGAATAGGGGAACTTTTTCACCGTTATTAATAGTAAACGCAAAACCAAAGATACTGGATATGCCTTTACAAATAACGTATTTTACTTTTTAATTCAGATGCCTCATTAACAGTGTTCTTAAAGATTTGCAAGCAAAAAAAAGGGAAAAGAATTTTACACTCTTTTCCCCTCAATCGTAAAAATGACCTATTCTATTTTGCTTCAGCTAATGAACGAACATAATTAACCATTGCCCAGATATCAGCGTCATCAGGAAGTTTTTTCTTGAAATTTGGCATATCGTCTCTTCCTTCTTTAATTTTATAGAAGATCTCACCTTCGGTTTGTCCTTTTAAGTCAACGGTAAAATCACCGGTTGGTGTGTCTAATTCTTTTGATTTAGGACCATCGCCTTTTCCGGTAGCACCATGACAGGATTTGCAATGCTTGGTGTATAGCGCTTTTCCGCTTGCAATTGATGTCGCGTCTGATTTCACAGGGCTTTTCATTGCCTTTGATTTTTCAGGCACTACCCATGGTTTTTTCTTATCATCCTGAGAATTATTAACAAACGACATGCTGAGCATTCCGAGAAAAATAAACAGCATGAGAACTGCTGTGATAATTTTGTTATTGGATTTTGTTTTCATAATTGCCTCCTTTGTTTTTAGTTTATATTGATTTGTGGTTTATGTTTCGTTTTTATGATGCGTGTTCCTTACCTATTTTTTTGATTTTAAATAACTGAAAGACAAGATATATAAGCGTCCCCAAAATTACCGCAATAATCAAGCAAGATGCAACCACCAATGGAATAGGTGCATTTCTTCCGCTTGACCACAGCGTACGCCCCATCTCTTCGTTCACCTTTGGCAGAACGCTCCAATCCACTTGCTTGGTGCTCTCAACCGAACCATATGTCTCATTATCAACAACACTTGCAACGATTGTAATTTTCCCTCCTGCTTCTCCTGGAAGATCGAGGGGGAGATCGCCAGATACTTTACCATCTTCATCTGTAGTAAGCCCTTCTTCTCCAAATGGAAATAAACTAAACGCTCTTTTAATGGAAAGTTTCATTTCCACACCGGCAGCAGGAACATATGCACTGTCTTTCCATTCAGTTAATGTTGCAGCAGCTGTTTTTATTGAATCTTTACCTGAATACTCAATGCTGATCTTTGCATCTGCAATGGTTATTTCTTCCTCTGCATCTTCATACAAGGGATCAGATTCCATTCGGGCAATAAATTTACATTCATGCATTCCTGATGTAATGGAATTAAAATCAGCGGGGAGGTCAAAAACCACTTCTCCTTCATCATTAAGAAAAAGGTTGGTGATAAGTCCTGTTCCATTTGAAGGATCTTTCGATTTCACTTCATTAAGATATAAAGCAATAGGTGATTTTAAATTATCGACAGGGATTCTTTTTTTATTTTCTTTCCGCGTAACAGTTACTTTCACGTGCTTTACTCCATCTGATGTTTTACAACTTACACTCATGGATGCAGACATTTTGGATGCATTTGTTTCTTTATCCTGACTCCTTGCTTTATTTCCTGTTAGAAAAAACACACTTATTAGCAGCAAGATTAATGCCGAATAAAAGCGCGAAGCTATCTGCTTCTGAAATGATAGATTATTTTTCATTATTTTTCATTTAAGTGTTTATAAATAACATCATGCCCAATCCCTCTTTCTTCTGCCACTTCCCAAATAGAAATAATGGGGAAATAGCGAACAAAAACAGTAATAATTAATAAGGCACCCGCCAATGAAGCAAGGGTGATAGACCATTCTTCAAAAGTGGGCATGTAAATTTTTGAAGATTCAGAAATTTCCTGCATAGGCAGGAAAGGATGAAGCAAGGTAGGAATAACTATCAGGAAACGCTTGAACCATGCTCCTACAATAACACAAATTGCGATAATAAACATCGGAAAAGGGCGTCTGAATCTTTTAAACAGAAGCAAAATAATGGGCAGTATCATTCCAAAAATTTGCACCCCCCAGAACATTAAAGCAAACTTTCCAACAAATAATTCTGTAAGGTGTGCGGCTTCCTCTCCTTTCATTTTATAACCGGGAATCATGTATTCGTTCACGGTGAAGTAGAAATACACCAAGGAGAGCAGAACAAGCAATTTGCCCATACGATCAAAATGCTTGTCGGTGATATACTGATTGTAACGCGGGTAAAACCTTACAAGAACATACATGGCCGCAATCACCCCTCCGGCTCCTACCATAAATGCCCCGGACACAAAGTAAGCACCAAAATTAGTGCTGTCCCATCCCGGACGAAATGTGGTGGCAAATAACCACGAAGTCACAGTGTGTATACTAAGAGCAACAGGAATAATGAGGACAGACAAAATCGCAATGGCTCTTTTTACAATTTCATATTGTTCCGGTTTGTTTTGCCATCCAAAAGACAGGGTTTTATACATCCATTTCTGCCACTTGGGAATTTCGGTGAGGCGGTCCCTGCAAAAAGCAATACCCGGCAACAATGGAAAATAAAGAAGTAAAACACTAATTGTCATGTAAGTCATTACCACGATCACATCCCACATAATGGGCGATTGTATTCTACCATACACAAACATATGCCATATGCGATCCGGACGACCCATATCCACTATTATAATAAGTCCCGCAAAAACGATTGCAGCAACTGCAATTATCTCTGAAACCCTTGTAAGCGGAGATCGCCAGTTTACATTCAGCAGATAAAGTACAGCAGTAATTAAGGAACCCACTAAACTTATTGCTACAAAAAACACAAAGTTGGATATATAAATCCCCCATGAAACAGTATCTCCTAATCCCGTTACACTTAAGCCGTACCTTAATTGTTTGATATAACAAAAAAGTCCGATTGCAATTACAGTGCAAAGAAACAGTACCCATGTTACACCAATCTTGCCGAATTTCTTAGGCAATAAGTCCTCATTAAACTGATGCAGCATTTTTATTGCCTCTGCTTCATTTGCTGGTTTTACTATGTCGTTCATAATTAAAAAATTAGTTATTCAAATTGCTCTTTTAATTTGCTTGAACAAAAAAAAGCATCTCAAATTAATGTTGATGTTCTTTTTCCTCTTTATTCTCCTCTACTACTCTATCTTTAAATGGAAATATTCTGTTGGCAGCCGGCAAATAATATACGCTTGGTTCCGTGCCAAGTGATTCCATATATCTGTAACCGGCCTTATCACGCATCAACGCACTGAACCGAACCGTCTCATCTCCATTGGTAACGGTATCCTCATTCAGATCGCCAAAATAATACACACCGTTCGGACAAGCTGTAACACAATGAGGCAGTTTGCCTTGTCTGAGCATATCCGGGCAGAAATCACATTTCTCTACTGTTCCTTTTTTTCTTGGCACACTGGTTTCAGGAGAATAACTTGCATTCGCATATTCGGCAGGTATTTCTGGTTCTTTCCAGTTAAATACTCTGGTAGAATATGGGCACGCTGCCATACAGAATCTGCAACCGATGCAACGTTCATTATCAATCAGCACAATTCCATCAGTCCTTTTATATGTCGCATCAACAGGGCATACTTTCACGCAAGGCGGATGGTCGCAGTGAAAGCATGGTTTGGGCATCCAGTAGGGAGCAGTTTCTGCAGACTCCTGCATTTTAAAAACTTTCAGCCATTTATTCTCTTCAGGCAATAAGTGATGCTTGGAGCAAGCTTTCTGGCATTTGAGTGCGTCTTTGCAGCGGGAAAGATCTATCACCATGACAAATTTCTTTCCGGGTATTCCTACCCTTGCTTCCTTGGGAGCGACACAACAGGATTGCGCTTTCTTGACATGAGACGAATCCACTTCCACCAGTTTTCCATCTGTGGTGAGCACCTTTACTTTTTCCCCTGAATCTTTTTCAGTTGAAAAAACAGATTGCAACGCAGATGCTGCTAACAATGAACCGCCTGTAAGCAACCCTGCCTTCAGAAAATTTCTGCGGTCGGTGTTGTTGTCGTTCTCTTTCATAAGCTATCAATTTTATTTGGTTAAAGGTTATCCCCAGTATCCAAGATTTCACACAACAAAACGAATATTACTCAATAACTATTTTTTTCAAAGAAGAAGATTTTTCATCTCGAATTTGCAAAAAGTAAACTCCTTTAGAATAAGAAGAAACGTCAAAAGTTCTATTAATGTCTCCTTTCATTCCACTTTCTGAAATCAGGTTAGAAACCTTGTTCCCGTTAATGTCCATCAGATCAACCACAACAGATGATGTTTCTTTCAAAGAAAATTTCACATTCATACTTTCAGAAGAAGGATTCGGAAATACGGAAACCAAAATATTTGAGATTGCATTCTCTGCAATAGCGGTTACATTGTTAATTACCCATGAACCTTTACAATTTGAATCACCTGAGGTCGCTTGGTTAGAGTTTCCTGCAACACCAGAATACCAAAAAGTAACTGTGCCTGCAGAGGTTGCAGGAGCTTTCCATGTAAAATCAAAAGTATGAGCGTCATTTGTTAAACCTCCATCCAACACATGTGTAATATTATCTAAGCCATTTGTGGCTGTAATTTTCTGAGTACCGGTTCCGGCAGTTAATGTTCCTATGTTCACAGTAGCAGTGCTCAATGCCTGAAGGTCAATACCAAATACAGTCTTACCTGTTTCTGTCACGGTTAAATGCAATGTATAAGTACTGTCCTGCATATACCCTGCTGAAAGATCAGGGGTAGAAGTGATAGAAATGGCAGAAGTAGTAGCCGAATGACAGGTACAACCTGATTCTCCGTGTCCTCCTGTTCTGTTTGTTTTAGTACCATCTTCATTATAAATGTCAAATGACATAGCACCAATAGTAATGATGCCTGCGAATAAGAGAGTAGTTGTTTTTTTCATGATAGTTTTTATTAAGAGGCGGTTAGTGTATGAGGGTTTTACTTTGTAAGTATTGATTGTTAAAATTTAAAAATTCCAAAGTCTTGTGATATTAAACGCAATGGCAAATTCCTTTTTCGTGAAATCATTGGTGTTATAGACAATATCCCGCTGATTCATAATGGAGGTATAGGGAGAAAAAAATATCTGAAACGCATGTGAGCCGGTAGACCACTCAACGCCCAAAGCTAAGTTCGGCTTAACATCTTTTACCGCATTGAGAGGGTAATCACATGCAAAAAGCACAGACATGGTTGCTGTTGTCTTAACACGTCCCATCAGGCTTACCGCCAGATTGTCATGCTTGCGATCATGAGAGTTCCCATTTGTGGTGTCAATTAAATTGAAATGTGAAAAAGAAACTGCGGTCTGCAAGGAAAGCCAGTCGTTAAATTTTCTTCCGATGATCAACTGGTTGAAATAAGAAAAACGGCTGGCATCTTTAGGGAATTTTCTGTTTACTATACTATCATTGCCGCTGATATCCTTGATTGTCCAATTAACTGTGTTTTGAGTACCTTCAATCACCATATTGGCATAATACGTTATAAAGACAGGGAAACTGCCTGATCGGGTTTGCTGCATAATATTCCATTTGAGGTTTAAATCATTCATCATGGATGCTTTGGTAATCCCTGCTCCCAATTGAAGATTTTTCATCGGGGTATACGTTACTCCCAAACGAACATTAGAAGGTGCATACAAACCGAACATATCTTTAAAACCGTTCTCTACTGTGCCAAATCGGTGGTTGATATCAAACTCCAATGTGTGTGCAAAAGGAACAATCATCGTTTGGTTGTTCATGAGCCAGTTGCTTTCAAATGCGTCTTTTACCGGCTTATTATCCTTGCCCGTTTTTTCTGTTGAAGTAGAATCCTGGGCAACTGCCGCTCCCGCCCAAAGCAAGGAAATGAATAGAAATGTTTTTGGTTTCATATATGTGTAGTTATTTTGATCATTATACATTTAAAAAAATATTAATGTTGTGCACCTTGTGTAATCCATGCTAAAATAGTTGCTTGTTCTGAAGTTGTTAAATACGGCCCACCGGGATACATTTGACCCGAGGAGCCGGTATACACAGGAGTAACAGCAATATAAAATGTACTGCTTGATGGAGATGAAGTATTAACGTAGCCGCCCGTTGTAAGTGTAGTAAACGCTGAATTATCTGTAGAAAGATCGGGAGCCTGTCCACCGCTATTGTGACAATCAGTACAATTATGTGCCGCTGCAGTTAACAGCGGATAAATATCTGCTGTAAAAGTTACCGATCTAGTAATCACCGGTGGTGGTGGTGGAGCTTTAACATATTCCTTTTGGCAGGAACCCAATGCTACTGCTCCTACAAGAAGCAAGTGATGAAGTGTAATTTTGTTACGCATAAGTGATTTTTATTTTTACCGTTGTTTTTTATTTTTTAAATGTTACGACAAGTATTTTATTATTACGATTGCAAAACTGTGACAAATGTAATGTTTAATATATGACATTAGTCATCACTTTTTATGCTTTTACTCAACATGGCAAACACAATAATTAATAAAAACGTGAACCTTTTTTTACTTTTTGTTTTCATTTTCTTCATTTTTACAAAACAAAAATATCATTATGAAAAATCATGAAGCATGACTTCAATCAGTCAGAAAAATGCTTTATCGCATAATTGTTAGTGAAAAAAAAATGTCGGCCGCGAGTAAGAAATACGCAATATATTTTCTCCTCATGAGTCATGCACAAATTATCAAATTATGAATCAGCATTATCATATATTCCATAATCCCTAATCAAATCCAAGAGTTTTTTCTCATTAAGAAGTTGGATGTTCCTTCCTTTTTTCAAGATATGTTTTTCACTCTCTAATATTGTAAGAGTCCTCGAAACCTCTTCTGCCGTAGTATCTGCAATGCTTGCTATTTCTGATCGCGTCAAATACACATTTAGAATTTGCGCATTCAAATCCGTTTGAGAGTACCCAAATGTTTCTTTTGCATACAAGAGAGCAGCAATAATTCGTTCTTTGCTTGACATTTGGGAATTATATTTTGCACGCTGTTCTGATTTCCTCAACTCCTGTGAGTAAAACATCATCATGGTATAAGTAAAAACCGGATTCGTCATAAAAAGCTCATAGAGTGAACCGTTATCAATAAAACATATTGTTGACTCTGACAACGTGGCTGCGCTAACAGGATATTGTTCTGCACCGTATCCTCTATGTCCTATAATATGGCCATCTCCTGCAAGACGCACAACCTTATCCTTTTTATTGAGGCCTGATGAAAACACTTTCACCTTGCCGTTTTTTATAAAATGAATGCCATTCACCTCGGCATTCTCCCAAAAAATATTTTGATCTTTCGGAAAACATACGGTATATTTTTTTGCATCAACCCACGACAACCTTTGGGATGGTAATTTTTGAATGAAACAGTTTTTGTTTTCGCAAAGCGCACAGGCAGAATTTATTTTATTCATGTAATATTTTTCGGTAAAAATCTGAACATTAAAACAACTAAAACATGATAATAATTAGGGTTTGGTGTGATTTTTAGCATTAAACTAACATTGCACAAGAGCTATACTATACAATCTTATAATGTTATTCAGAATACCAAATGGATGAATTATCATACATCTGACGTATATCCTATTTACCTTACTGTTAGCAATTTTGTTTAAAAGTACAAGGGGCGCCTTTCATAAAGACGAAGGCAGTCCTTACCTTTGCTTGTATGGGAAAGAAAAAGAAATCATTTTTCAAAATGCTTGTTCCGGTTATCCTGAATAAATATTTTATTTCCATTATTGCAATAATTGTTTGGGTAAGTTTTTTCGACAAGGATGATCTACTTTCGCAATACCAGCTCAGAAAAAAATTAAATGATCTGAGAAAAGAACGCAATTATTACAAAACTGAAATAGAGAAAAGCAAAAACGACATGAACGAACTGCATACCAATCCTGCCAACCTCGAAAAATTTGCCCGCGAAAAATACCAGATGAAAAAAGACAACGAGGAAATTTTTGTGATCGTTAAGGATACGCTGAAGAAAAACAGTGTCACTTCAAACTAATATTACGAAAGATAGAGAACATCTTTTACAGCCCTAATCACCTTCCCCGCATTAGGCAATGCAGGTTCAACAAGCGTTGCGGCATAAGAAAGCGGAACATCTTCGGAATTTACTCTGCGTATTGGAGCATCTAAATAATCAAAAGCATTTCTCTGAACGTAATAAGCAATCTCCGATGAAATAGCCGCAAGAGGCCATGCTTCTTCCACCACAACCAAACGATTTGTCTTCTTCACTGATTCGATCATGGTTGCATAATCTATAGGACGAATGGAACGCAAGTCAATCACTTCAGCAGAAATATTTTCTTTCGCCAATTCATCAGCAGCTTTGTAAACTTCTTTCATGACCTTTCCGAAACTCACGATCGTCACATCGGTTCCGGCACGTTTTATATCCGCAACTCCAATAGGAATTAAATATTCTCCTTCAGGAACTTCGCCTTTATCTCCATACATCATCTCGCTTTCCATAAAGATCACAGGATCGTTATCGCGGATGGCAGATTTCAAAAGGCCTTTTGCATCTGCCGGATTAGACGGAACAATTACTTTCAACCCCGGGCAGTTTGCATACCAGGAATCAAAAGCGTTGGAGTGCTGTGCACCAAGTTGCCCTGCAGAACCGGTAGGTCCGCGAAAAACCATAGGCATGGGGAACTGCCCTCCGCTCATGTTCAGCATTTTGGCAGCGCTGTTTATCACCTGATCTATGGCAACAAGAGAAAAATTAAAAGTCATGAACTCAATGATTGGGCGCAAACCGTTCATGGCGGCACCCACACCTATTCCGGTAAAACCAAGTTCGGCAATGGGCGTGTCGATAATGCGCTTGGCGCCAAACTCGACAAGCATTCCCTGGCTCACTTTGTATGCGCCATTGTATTCTGCCACTTCTTCGCCCATAAGGAACACGCGTGCGTCCCTGCGCATTTCTTCGCTCATGGCTTCACGCAGGGCTTCTCGGAATTGGATGGTTTTCATATCTACGAATACAAATTTTTACGAATGTACAAATTGTGGAGGGCTCCGAAGGAGTCCCTTCGGGACAAATGTAGAAAAATTGGACGTATGAAAAGTCATCACTTATCTTGGGTGTACGCATAACTGCACTAAGCGGCATTTTTAATCATCTGAATAACTTTCGCCCAGTTGTTACTTTTTTCGGACACTCTTAAATTGGCAATTTGTTGAGCTCCTTTTTTAGTCCATCGTTGACCCGATAGTTTCAT
>JACRAL010000173.1 GCA_016213435.1 Bacteroidota bacterium | reverse complement strand
CACTCACAAATAAAATTGCAATCAATCTGTTAAACCAAGAAATAGAATCCAAACTCTCAATGACCCATAAAAAACTAAGAGCCAACTACGATACTGCATACTTGAAAACACTATTAAATTATAATGCGTAAAACCTGATAAAAAAATTCATCTTTACTTCTTGGGCTAAGCAGAGCTTAGCAACTACTATGGAATGAAGTGAAACTTCGCAATTTCTATGGATTGACCATGCAATTAATATTCCGTGCTTTTATTTTATGGATATACAGTACGGGGCATTTGATTAATTTCTTTCTCCTCGAATATACTAATCATTCAATCCCTTTCCTTTGAGAATTTGCTGCATACATTTTTCAACCCTTGACTCCCGAGTTTTGGATTGTTTGGGTGCAGAAAAATACAGCAGGTATCCTCTTTGCCTGCCTGGGGTTAAATTATAAAATGCAATTTTCAATTCAGGCATGTCATCTAATATATTTTGAAATTCTTCAGGCATTCTGAATTCTGTTGTCTTTTTTAATTCCACTTTCAAACCCGCTTTTTCTACTTCAATGGCTTCATGAATATAAGCTTTCAAGATGCGTTCCAGTTTCAGTATTTCCTGAACATTGGTGAAGCGAATCTGTCGTCCAGCCTGCACATTCTCCGTTTGTTGGATCAGAATAACATTGGTATCTTTTAATAATGCACCTTTGATAAACAGCAATGCACAATATTCTTTAAATCCGTGTATTAAAACTATATTACTTTTCTGAAACGTGTAACAAGGACAACCCCACTTCAATTCTTCGGTCAACCCGCAGTCAAGAATGATCGTTCTCAATTTCTTGATTTCTTCCTGCCACTTTTTGGCTTTACTAAAATAAAAATCAACATTAGGATTCATTCTACTTTTTGTCATGGCATGTTATTTATAAGTGTCGGGTTGTGTGATCATTTATCCCTGCTAACTCTCCCATGTCTCGTCCTAAAAAGAGACTTCTCCAGAAACTCTGTACTCTTTGTAGCTCTGGGTGAAAATTCAGTGTTTAGAGGTCTCCGTCATTTTGCTTTCAGCGCAATATAGATCAGAGCCGAAAAAGCTCCGACAGCCGAAACCACAAAAGCAGTTTGCGCACCGGCAGAAACCCATATCAAGCCGGCAGTTGCGCTGGAAATCATGGTAACAATGCTGGATCCGCTGGCAAAAAATCCGATGGCGGTGGCAGTTTCGCCCTGCGGAACTATTTTCGATATCCATGCTTTGGAAACCCCTTCGTTGGCGGCTGCATATAAACCGTAAATAAAGAACAGCGCGAAAAGCATCAGGGTACTTTGCACAAAAGCCATTCCGGCATAGGTAATGCAGAAGAAGAAAAGTCCCAGGGCGAATGTCTTTTTCATTCCTATTCTGTCCGCCAAATTCCCGAAGGGAAGAGAAAACAACGCGTAGATCAAGTTATAAAAAATATATACCATGATAATTTTATCATCGGCAATGCCAATTTGTTTTGCCATCAGCAAAAGAAAAACATCTGAGCTGTTAAACACGGCAAACAAAAGCAATCCGGCCACCACCTGCCTGTATTCGGGCGAAGATTTTTTCCAATAGGAGAAGTAGGAGAGGAAATCCATGCCCCTCCTAAATCCTCCCCGTTGGGGAGGATTTAGGTAACTCGCTCCCTCCCCAATGGGGAGGGTTGGGGTGGGGCTTTTCTTTTTTTCTTTAATGAAAAACGTAAGCACCACCCCTATCATTGCAGGTGCAAAGGCAATTAAGAAGAGTGATTTATAATCTTGCGGAAAAAAGTAGAGGTATGCAAGCGCAGCTATAGGACCTATTGCCGCTCCCAGCGTGTCCATGGCTCTGTGAAAGCCGAATACTTTGCCTTTATTTTCCTTGCTGCATTCGTCCGACAACACAGCATCGCGTGCGCCTGTGCGCATTCCTTTGCCGAGGCGGTCAGAGGCGCGTGCAAGAAAGATCCACAGCGGAAAAACAAATAGTGTCATCATGGGTTTAGAAATAGAGGAAAGGAAATAACCCATCCGCACAAAGGGCATACGCATTCCTTTTTCATCCGAAAGCTTTCCAAAATATCCTTTGGATAAACCAACCACTGCTTCGGCAATTCCTTCCAGTATGCCTATCCAAAGCGCGGTGAAACCAATCGACTTCAAATAAATCGGCATAATGGGATAAAGCATTTCACTCGCAATATCCGAGAACAAACTCACAAAACCAAGCGTCCAGATAGTGCGGGTGAATATTTTGTGTGTGTTCATTTTTTATAATTCATCATTGCGAATGAAGTGAAGCAATCTCATAGAAGGTCGTTCCTTCATCGTCATAATTTATCGCATTTTCTCAATCACTAAAGGAGAAAAAATAATCGGCTTTGAAGTACATCCATTGGGGTTAGGCATTTTTAGCAGTGCAGAAACAGTGGGCGCAATCTGCGTAATGGTTATTGCCTCATTGGAACTGCCATGCGGTATGTTTCCACCCCACCAAAGCAGCGGCACATGGGTGTCATATATATAAGGCGAGCCATGCGAAGTTCCCTTGCGGTATCCTTCCAGCCAATGGGGCTTAAGCACAAAAATTACATCCCCGCAACGGGGAGGATTAAATCCTTCTTTCACTTTCGAACGAATGGAATCTCCGAAATTATTCTTCTGAATATCTGCCGAAGTAATGGCATCTGCAATTCCATTCATACTTAAAAGGTAATTGGCTGTTTTATTTCTGACTTCATCGGGGTTTATTTTTTTCTCTTCTATCTTATTATTATTTAAATAAACATCGTAATCCAAAACAGCAGCAAGCAAAGAGGTATCACCATATACCCGCAAGAAAAATCTCTTTAAAGAATCAGAAATAGTTTTTTCATCCATTACTCCGGAAGGAATATTCTTTTTCTGCATGCAAGGAAACGATTCTCCGGCACCGTGATCAGAAGTAAGAAACACAAGCGCATTATTTTTTCCGACCCATTCGTCCAGAAACTTCAGCAATGCGGCAATGTCTTTATCCAAACGGATGTAGCAGTCCTCCACTTCCACGCTTTGCGGACCGAATTGATGCCCGATGTAATCGGTTGAAGAAAAGCTTACACAAAGCAAATCCGTTGCGTTTCCTTTTCCTAGTCTCTCACGCCTGATTGTTTCGATGGCGAAATCGTTTGTGAAAGAATTCCCAAAAGGTGTGGAGCGGAGCAAGCCGAGTTCTCCGTTTTCTTTCATCAAAGCGGAAAGGTTGTAAGGAAATGTGGGCTTGGCTTTTCCTTTAAACGGTTCTTCGCAGTTGTTATCATCGGCATCGCTCTCGGTATATTGTTCAATCGGAAGAAAAGTAGTCCATGTTTGCGATAAATATTTTTTTGCCGATTCTTTTTTATTGAAGTCGCTCACCCATTGCGGAAGTTCCTTCATGTAATAGGTGCTGCTGATCCAGTTTCCGTTTGAGCCCTCGTACCAATAGGCGGCATTGGCATTGTGTCCTGCCGGCAGTATGGCGCCTCTGTCCTTCAAGGCAATGCCAATAACCTTTGATTTATTCAATGAGAACTTTTTCAACCCCTCTCCTATGGTTGACGAGAGTAAATTTTTGGGCGACATCTGCCCTGCCGAATTGTTTCCGCCAACAGCGCTCACGGATTTATCATCCACACAATATGTCACCTCCTTTGTTCCATTCTCTATCCAGTGGTTGGAAACAATGCCATTCACCACAGGCGTTGCACCTGTATATATGGAAGCATGCCCCGGACCTGTAAAGGTGGGCACGTAATTATAATTTGTGTTCGTGCAGCTATATCCTTCGTTCACCAAACGCTTAAAGCCATCGTTGCCGAATTTTTTCCAGTACTTCCGAATATAATCGTAGCGCATCTGGTCCACTACAATGCCTACAACGAGTTTGGGCTGGGCAAAGCAGTAAACAGTAAACAGCAGACAGCAGACAAGAAATAGTTTTCTCATTGATTTTGTAAAGATATACATCTATACTTATTTGTAAATTAGCCAATCTTTTAATGGCACAGAAAAAGCAAATAAAATCTACTTCGCAGAAAACGCAGAAACCAAAGCAGTCTCCCCTGTTTATTTTCAAACCGAACATCTGGTTTGCTGTTATTTCTGCTGTGGTTGGATTTTGTCTTTATGCGAATACAGTTTCGAACGATTTTATTTTAGATGATGGCGCTGTTACAAGCAACAACGAGTATGTGCAGCAAGGCATCAGTGGAATTCCAAAAATCCTACAAACAGAGATGTGGCATTTTGAGAATATCAATCTAGGTTATTATCGTCCGCTTTCAACAATAACATTTGCAATAGAAAACCAGTTCTTTGGGAATAATCCTCATGCATATCACTTTGGAAATATAATTCTATACGGATTGACAGGATTTTTTCTGTGCCTTCTGCTGATGAACCTCTTTCAGAATTATCATCCTGCATTTGCTTTTATTGCAACGCTGCTTTTTATCGCTCATCCCATTCATACCGAAGTAGTCGCCAACATAAAAAGCCGGGATGAACTGCTTTCTTTCCTGAATCTTGTTATTGCAACATTCATCTTATTAAAATCTACCTCACCCCCTTCCCATCTCCCCAAGGAGAGGGGAGTTAAGGGAAGAGGTGTGTATCTTTCCTGCCTCTTCTTTTACTTTGCTCTTCTTTCAAAAGAAACCGCAATGGTTGGGTTGCTGATTGCTCCTCTTATGCTGTTTTTTGCAAACAATAATTCCCTAAAACAATGCCTGCTCCGAACAATTCCTTTCCTGATCATCATGCTTCTTTTTCAATGGCAGAAACATGCTGTTCTTGGCGCGCTCTCCATAGATGTGCCGAAAGACATTGTGAATTATCCGTATGCAGAAGCACATGCCGAACTATCTTCTGCTTTTCGCATCTTCATGTGGTGTGTAAAGCTTGTGCTTTTCCCACATCCTCTTTCCTACGATTATTCATTTAACCAAATTCCTGCTGCGCAGTTCGCTTCTCCTGCTGTTTGGATGGGAATTATTACTGCTATCGCTATTGCAGGATTTGGTATTTGGGAACTTAGAAAAAGATCGCCTGTCTCTTTTGGGATTTTATTTTTCCTCATCACACTTGCCCCTGCCTTCGGGTTTGTCTTTCTTAGAGGAGGAATTTTCGCTGAACGATTTTTATACGCACCCGCTTTAGGATTGTGCATCGTTTTTACTTTCCTGCTTGTAAAAATTACAAAAGTAAATTTACAAACACCGGAGTTTAACATCCGGCTGCTTTTAAAATATCCTTTGTTTCTTTCTGCGCTCTTCCTGCTTGTCGGGTTGTATTCTTTTAAAACCATAAGCAGAAATCCCTATTGGAAGAATAATATCACCTTAGCAGCAGAAGATGTGAAGGCATCTCCGAATAGCTGCCAGATACGGAAACATTACGGAAATGAACTCATCAATTACGCTTCGGCAGAAAAGGATGAAACGAAGAAAAAAGAGTTGTTTGACGAAGGCATAAAGCAATTACGCGAAGCATTGAACATATTCCCGCACAATGCAGATGCCTTCTTTAAGTTAGGATTCGCATATCACACAGTTGAACCCAATAATGACTCTGCCATTTATTATTACAACCACACCATTCACGAAGCGCCTGCTTACTCAATTGCATACAACAATCTTGGTTTGATTTATGAAAACTTAGGCAAGCAAGAATACGCCTCCTATTATTATAACAAAAGCATCCAACAAAATCCACCCCTACCGGAAGGCATTCAAAACCACGAGGCACATAAGAAAAGAACGGGACTGGATGTTCGCGCATTGCCTTCACACCTGAATTTGGATTCCATAGAGAAAAGCTCCGCGAAAAAGGATGCATTATTCTATTACACGCTTGGAAGTAATGTTGCAACGCAAGGAGATTTCACGGGAGCAATCAAATGTTTTGAAAAAGCAATTACTCTTGACCCCAAGCAAGAATCTATTTACATCAACCTGTCCAATTGCTACGGGATGATGGGAAAATACAACGAGAACATTGCAATATTGAATAAGCTTTTAACTATAAATCCGAATAGCGCTCAAGCATATAGCCACCTTGCCGTGACCTACGAACTGATGGGAGATAAAAATAAATCAAAGGAATATAACGAGAAGGCGCAACAACTGTCCGGAAAATAAAATTACTGTGATTCGCTTTTGAAATTATATTTACAGTTCTATTTTGTGAAGCCGAAAAAAAACATAAAACCACAGCAAAAACAAAATAAGCAGCCTGCCCTGCCTGTATTCAAACCGAACATCTGGCTTGCTGTTATTTCTGCCGTGGTTGGGTTTTGTCTGTATGTAAACACGGTGAAACATGATTACGTGCTGGACGATGTAGGAGCAATCACAGGCAACGAGTTTGTGATGCAAGGCATCAGGGGCATTCCTAAAATACTTAACGTGGGCATGTGGCATTTCGACAATGTGAATCTGGGTTATTACCGTCCGCTTTCGATGATAACATTTGCGATTGAGAATCAGTTCTTCCCGAATAATCCGCACGTGAGCCATCTGGGTAACGTGATCCTTTATGCGCTGACAGGATTTTTTCTTTGTCTCCTATTAATGAATCTCTTCAAGAATTTTCATCCGATATTTTCTTTCATCGTCACGCTTCTTTTCCTCGCACATCCCATTCACACCGAAGTGGTAGCAAACATAAAAAGCCGCGATGAGATATTCGCGTTTCTGAATCTCATTATTGCAACATTCATTCTATTAAAATCTACCTCACCCCTCAACTCCCCTCTCCCCAAGGAGAGGGGAAGGAGGAGAGGTCTGTTACTTTTGTCCTGCCTTTTCTTTTATCTCGCCTTGCTTTCAAAAGAATCCGCCATGACCGGACTGCTCATCGCTCCTTTGGTTTTGTTTTTCTCCTATAATATCAGCATCAAACAAGCCCTGCTGAAAACAATTCCATTCGCGCTGATGATTTTTATTTTCCAGATTCACAAGTTCGAAGTGCTCGGCTCACTTGCAGGACAAATCCCGAAAGACATTGTAAACTATCCTTATGCCGAAGCCGGCACAAAACTTCCTACCACCTTTTTGATTTTCATTCAGTGCATCAAAATGATCCTTCTGCCCCACCCGCTTTCGTATGATTATTCATACAATCAGATTCCTGCCGGAACATTCGGCTCTCCCTTGGTGCTTTTGGGATTTATCATCGCAGCAGCACTTGCGTATTTCAGCATTAAAGGATTGCAAAAAAAATCTCCTCTCAATTTGGGCGCGCTTATCTTCGGCATCACACTTGCACCTGCTCTCGCTTTTGTGTTTCTCCGAGGCGGTATTTTTGCCGAACGTTTTTTGTATGCACCATCGCTTGGGTTTTGTATTGCGATTGTCTTCTTGGCCCCTCTCCTGTCTCCCCGAAGGGGAGAAGATAAAAGCATTCAACACTATTGGATGCAAAAGTTCGCTCAACTCCCTTCCCTTCGGGAAGGGCTGGAGATGGGTATCTTTTCTTTAATCTTCTCCCTCTACTCCTTCAAGACCATCACCCGCAATCCGGTGTGGCACGATAACATGATGCTTTTCTCTACGGATGTTAATTCTTCTCCAAACAGTTGCCAGGTGCGCAGGCATTACGGAAGCGAACTTATTAACTCCGGCATTGCAGAAAAAGATCCTCAAAAGAAAACCGAATGGTTCAACAAAGGAGCAGAACAATTGCGCGAAGCATTGAGGATCAACCCTCGTTTTGGAGATGCTTATTTTAAACTGGGTGTTGCCTATCAAACTGTGAATATAAATAATGATTCAGCAATATACTATTACACACGCGCCATACAGGAAGCTCCGGGCTATGCTATTTCATACAACAATCTTGGCATTCTGTACGAAAGCACCGGCAAACAGGAACTCGCTTCGTATTATTACAACAAAGCGGTGGAAGTAAACCCCTTCTTCCCGGATGGAAAACACAACAGCGAAGCGCATAAAAAGAAAACCGGTTTGGATGTGCGTCTGTTCCCCACCTCCAACAATCTTGATTCGCTGGAAAATTCCACTCCGTTAAAGAACCGCGACTTCCAGTTTTACTATAAACTCGGAACCGATTACGCATCAAAGGGAGATTATACAAACGCAGCCCGTTGTCTTGAAAAATCTTCCGACTTAAATCCCACCTATGTAGATGCGCTTGTGAACCTTGCCAACTGCTACGGCATGCTGAAAAATTACAGCAAGAACATTGAAGTGCTGAATAAAGTGCTTGCCCTTAACCCAACCAATGTGCAAGCGCTGAGCAACCTTGCTGTTACTTACGAACTCATGGGCAATAAAGATAAATCGGAAGAATACAGAGATAAAGCGAGGGAGTTAACCGGACGGTAATAGGTGAATACTGCTCTGCCACTTCGCAGGCACTGGATCTATCAAATTTGTTTTGCTTTTAAATGCAGTTTAGCCAAGGAATCAAGTTTGGCTATTTCTCGTCCTATTGAAACTCTCATTTTAATGTTTAAGATGATACGTTTTACAGAATTCTGTTCTTTGTCAAGTAGATTCTTATAATGCGTTTCCACATCCAGTTTTATTGCATTAACCTTGTCCCTATATGTTTTTACTTGCTCTAAAGTTCTTACCTCCATCTGCTACTATCTGCGAATTTGTTTTGTCCATGTTTAATCTTGATAAACATCCTGTTGCGCACAGCCTCAGACTACGCTTAACTAATTCATCCTACGTTCAACGGAAGATAACGGTTTGCAAGTTAGCGTTTATTAGTTGACCTGCTGTTAAAATCTCAGGTTTTACGCATTAAATTAACAGTCTATAGTTCATTGAAATATGCAGGATGTGTTTGTGTGTGGTTAATAGTTTTGTTGATTGGCAGAAAAATGCAAATCAACAACTACTTTAAAAGCATTGAAGATCCACGTAT
>JACRAL010000170.1 GCA_016213435.1 Bacteroidota bacterium | reverse complement strand
CGTTTAACGTTGGGGGCGCTTCGTTTAACGTTGGGGGCGCTTCGTTTAACGTTGGGGGCGCTTCGTTTAACGTTGGGGGCGCTTCGTTTAACGTTGGGGACGCTTCGTTTAACGTTGGGGGCGCTTCGTTGAGCATTGGGGTCGTTATTTCAAGGGTTTTAGTGAAGAAGAAAGTTCTTTCTCGCAGAGACGCTAAGGGAATAGATTGCTTTTTCTCGCAGAAACACGCCAAGATGCTAAGAAGATGCTCATAACTCAGGATATTATAAGGAAGCAGGGCTGTTTGAGGAGGTGATGGAAGTGTTTTCATTTGTATCACATAGAAGGAAAGAGATAAATTAAAAAATGATAAGGCAAATCTAAACAAATTTTCCTTTGTTCCTTTGTCTTTAAATACCTATGTATTTAGTATTTATACTAAATCAGGACTTATGCAGCCCCCTCCCGAGCTTTGCTCCTAGCCTTCGGTTGTCCCAAAGGGGGAGAGTTGCGTGTGAAAGGGAGCTTTGCTCGCAACCTTCGGTTGTCCTTTGGGGAGGATTTAGCTGGGGCTGCGTAAGTCCCAATAATATATCTTTGACTCCAAATAATAAATCTATGAAGAAACTATTTATCTTTTTTCTTTTTGCCCTGCCGCTTGCATCTTTTTCCCAAACAAAAATGCTTACGCTGGAAGAAGCGGTGCTAAAACAAAGAACCACTCTTGCTCCTCAAAAACTGGAAAAGCTCAACTGGGCTTCCAAATCCGATAATTATTTCTATTTGGGCTATGGAGAGGATAAAAACCGGCTGATGATTGGCAATGCGGAGAAAGGAAAGGCGGAAAGAAAAATTTCACTTGCCGATATAAATACTCAACTGAAAGATTCTAAAAATGACACACTCAGTTCTTTTCCTTCTGTTGCCTGCGAGGGAAATTCTGTCGTCTTTAAAAACAATAAATACAAAGCGATCTTTGACTTAACAACGAAGAAACCGAATTTCATTTCAAGAAATATCCCAAAAGAAGCCGAGAACATTGACGAACATCCTTTGGCAGATGTTGACGCAGCTTACACAATAGAAAACAATCTTTATCTCTGGACTGAAGGAAAACAAATACAAATTACAAATGACAGTAATAAGAATATTATAAACGGACAATCTGTTCACCGCGAGGAATGGGGGATTTTTAAAGGCACGTTTTGGTCTTCCAAAGGAAATCGCCTGGCATTCTACAGAATGGACCAAACCATGGTGACGGATTACCCCATAATTGATTTCACCAAACAACCGGCACAGGCAGAAAATATAAAATACCCGATGGCAGGAGGAAAAAGCCATGAGGTAACCGTAGGCGTGTTTGACATGAAAACACATAAAACAATTTTCCTGAAGACAGGAGAACCCAAGGAACAATTCCTCACCAACATTGCATGGAGTCCGGATGAAACACACATTTATATTGCCCTGCTTAACCGTGCACAAAATCATCTTTGGCTAAACTCTTACAATGCGCTTACAGGAGATCTTGAAAAGACTTTGTTTGAAGAAACCGATGAGAAATATGTTCATCCGATGCACCCTTTGCAATTCGTGAAAAAGCACGATGATCTTTTTATCTGGCAAAGCGAAAGGGATGGATTCAATAATGTTTACCTATACAATACAAGCGGAAAACTCATTCGTCAGCTGACCAATCATTCTACATCAAAAACAAAAAGAGATTATTCAATCGAAACTTATAATGTGCTTGGCTTTGATGAGAAGGGCGAAAAGCTTTTTTACATCGGCATCAACTCCAAAAAAGTTCTTGGAAGAGAAATTAGATTTTGCAAAACAGACGGAACTGTTGATGACACCATTGCTTCGGGAGAAGGAACACATTCTGCTATACTAAGTCCTAATGGAAAATATTTAATTGACACCTATTCTTCAGTGAGTGTTCCGAAAAGAGTCAATATTCTTTCAACATCCGGAAAAAAAATACAAAATATTCTCACAGCAGAAAATCCATTAAAAGATTACAAGCTCGGACAACTGCGTTTGTTCCCGCTCACAGCTGCGGATAACTCCACTGCACTTTACTGCAGAATGATCCTTCCGGTTGATTTTGATTCCACAAAAAAATATCCCGCAATCGTTTATTTGTATGGAGGTCCGAATGCGCAGCTCATTACGAATACATGGCTTGCAGGAAGCGATCTGTGGTTTCAATACATGGCAGAACACGGCTATATTGTTTTTACGGTTGACAATCGTGGTTCCGAAGGCAGAGGAATAAAATTCGAACAAGCCACCTTCCGCCATCTTGGAACGGAAGAAATGAATGACCAGTTGAAAGGTGTTGAGTTTTTAAAATCTAAAAACTATGTGGATGCCAATCGGCTTGGAGTCTTCGGATGGAGTTTCGGTGGATTCATGACTACTTCGCTCATGACACGCCATGCAGGAGTTTTCAAAACGGCTGTGGCCGGAGTCCCGGTAATTGACTGGAGTTATTATGAAATAATGTACACCGAGCGCTATATGGATACTCCGCAGGAAAACCCCGAAGGATACACCAACAACTGCCTGCTGAACTATGCAGAAAACCTAAAAGGAAAACTTCTGCTCATTCACGGAACTTCAGACGATGTGGTGATATGGCAACACAGCATTTTGTTTTTGAAAAAATGTGTTGATAAAGGAACTCAGCCGGATTATTTTGTGTACCCGGGTCATGAACACAATGTGTTGGGAAAAGACAGAGCACATCTGTATCAAAAAATCACAGATTATTTTATGAGTAATTTATAATTGAATATGATTAAGAAAATTAAAGAACTCGAAAAGATTTCCCGCCTTCTTGAACCCACTGCCCATGAGCGCAAAGAGGCAAGAAAAAAAGTTATTACCTACAGCGAGGGATTTCTGAACGATATAGAAAAGACAAAAGCATACAATGTTACTCCTGACAAAGGAATCGCGCTGCTTGAATCTCCCATTTCTGAAAAACCGATTAATATAGATAAAGCAATAAAACTTATTCAGAAGAATGTAGACTTCCCCGGATTAAATCCTGCTTCGGGCGGATACCTTGGCTATATCCCCGGTGGAGGAATTTATTATTCCGCCCTTGGAGATTATCTCGCAGCTGTCTTTAACCGCTATGCAGGAGTTTTTTATGCCGGTTTTGGCGCAGTAAGAATGGAAAACATGCTCATTCAATGGATGGCAGAAGTTTTCGGCTATTCTTCTCCCTCTTCTTTGAAGAGGGCTAAGGTTGCAGGCAATCTCACTTCAGGCGGCTCGATCGCCAATCTAATGGCAGTGGTAACTGCCAGAGATTCAAAAAAAATTTCCTCCGCGCTGATTCCTAAAAGCGTTATTTACTTTACAAAACAAGTTCATCATTCTATTGAAAAGGCGATTCGCATTGCGGGGCTGAAAGAATGTGTTATCCGCCATGTGCCGATGGACGAACGCTATAAGATGAACGCAGGAGAATTAGAAAAATTAATTTACAAAGACAAAAAAGACGGACTGAATCCTTTTTTAGTCATCGCCTCTGCAGGAACTACTGATACGGGAACTATTGATCCGCTGGAAGAGATCGGAAAGATCGCTAAGAAAAATAATTTATGGTATCACATTGACGCTGCCTACGGAGGATTTTTTATTCTCACAGATGAAGGAAAACAAAAACTCAAAGGCATTGAACTTTCCGATTCCCTAACGGCTGATCCGCACAAAGGATTGTTTCTTCCTTACGGAATGGGAGTGATACTTGTGAAAGACGCGCAAAAGCTTCGCGAGTCGCATTACTACCAGGCACAATACCTGCAGGATGCACTTTTTGAAAGTGAAGAAATGTCTCCTGCGGATTTATCGCCTGAACTCACCAAGCATTTCCGCGGATTGCGTTTGTGGCTCCCGCTGAAACTGATGGGAGTAAAACCATTCCGCGCCTGCTTAGAAGAAAAACTTTTGCTCGCAAAATATTTTCACAGCGAAATCCAAAAACTAGGATTTGAAGTTAGTCATGAACCGGAACTTTCGGTGGTTACTTACCGATGGATTCCTAAGAAAGGTGATGCAAATGCATTCAACAACAAGTTAATGAAAGAGGTAGTAGCAGACGGAAGGATTTTCATCTCCTCTACTCTGCTTGATAAAAAATTCACACTGCGATTTGCTTGTTTATCTTTTCGGACGCATCTCAAGCAGGTAGACTTACTTTTGAAGATATTAAAGGAAAAGGTGAAGATGCTCAGCCCATCCTAAATGCGCTACGCGCGCAACCTACGGTTGTCCGAAGGGAAGGACTTGCAGAACTAACTCCCCTTCCCTTCGAGAAGGGGTCGGGGGATGGGTTTCTTTATTTTTTCCTATTGTACATCTCTATATACTCCTTGTAATATTTATTTACCACAGAATACAACTCATAATCCGAAGCATTCACAATAAACTGATCAGGCAGAAAGCAAGAGTTCAAAAATCTTTTCACATCCATCGTATCATTCTTCGTGAGCGCTCTTATTCTCTCATCGCTTAATCGGTGCTCTTTTACTTCATCAATTAATAATTGCTGGTAAATCACTGAAAGTTTCTGCCGCTCCTTCCCTTTTTTGCTCCATGCATAATACAACGCATCCAAGTTCAAGCCAGCCCCCATTGGACCTGTTGTAAATGGTGAAGACATCTCTCTTTTATATTCGTCTATCTTTCGAACATAAAACTCTTTTTGCGCCTTGCTGAATGAATGAGTTGCAATAGTTACCTGGCTGAGCTCATTATATTTCGGCTTGATGAAAACCCTTATGTTTAACGAAGAATTTCTAACCGAATCTTTCAGGGAGTTTGTAAAAAGTTGTGTGACGCTGTAGCCGAGATAAGAAAAACTCAATGTATCCCCAAGTTTGATGTGTATAGCGAATTTCCCTTTCTCATCCGACAAAGTTCCGGTGGGGAAATTTTTATTTACCACATAGGCATACGCCATGGGTGTAACACTGTCCCGGTCAAAAACAATTCCACGCACAAATATTTCCCGCGCACCTGCCTGAGCATACACCTCTGCAGACAGAAAGGAAGATAATACCATGAGTAATGCAATGGTGAAGCATCTAATCATATTGCTGAAATTGGTTTCTAAGGTATAAAGAAGTCCACTCGTGTTCGCAAATTTATATTGTATAAATATACTTTCCTAGATAGATGCCTTTCTGATAGTATCCGCACCCTGTTCAAAGAATAAATATAAAGGACTATTTGTGTAAAGCGCATAAAAAAAGGGGAAGCGCTTTTTAAGGCATTTCCCCTATGTGTCGGGGTGGCAGGATTCGAACCTACGACCCTCTGCTCCCAAAGCAGATGCGCTAGCCGGACTGCGCTACACCCCGATTTCTATATCCAATCGAACATTTCAAGAACTCTATTCACTCAACATAATGATATTTCAAAGAAACGAGTGCAAATATAATTTTATTTCTCTACGAGGCTGTTTTGAATTCATGTGAATTTCTTTTTAACCATCACAGGTATCATAGACAAGCTCAGAACTTCAACTCTTGATTATTCATAGAAACTCCTGATCTTCTGACTGGTGATACATAATACTATGATATAGAATTTTTTCTTGATTTAATGCATAACAAGTGCAAAATCCGAGTTTAAACACATCGATATTAATAACTGCACATAGAAACTTGATTCTTTCAAAATAATTTACTTAAATTTGCCAACAACATAAAAATATGCAGAAAATGAAAAAGGTATTTCTTTTAACATTTTTTTTATTTATTGCTACTTTTCTCCATGCAGGAATCATTATTGCAGAGGGGAAATATCAGAATAAAAACTTATTTATTCAAAACGCTTATGAACAAGCGGGGGTTGGATTTTCTGTATACGCAGTATATGTAAACGGAAAACTCACCAATGACGAAATAAACTCATCTGCTTTTGAAATTGATCTCTCCCAATTACAACTGAAATACGGACAAGATGTTATCATAAAGATATTTCATCGTGACGGAAGCGTACCTCCCCGCGTACTTAATCCAGATGCATTAAAACCTATTCCAACATTTGAAGTGATTGCGATGAAAATGACCAACGAAGGATTGCTCACATGGACAGCAAATAAGGAAGGAGGACCCCTTCCTTATTTGATCGAACAATTTCGCTGGAACAAATGGGTGTATGTTGGAGAAGTTCAAGGCATTGGAACAGCGGGAGAACACTCTTATACTTTCCAAGTAACGGCTTTACACTCAGGTGAAAATAGATTCAGGATCAAGCAGGCTGGATATCAAGCAAAATATTCTCATGAAATCAGAATTATATCAAGCACGCCCAGATGTATTTATTCCATGTCTAAGGGTTCGAAGCAAATTGATTTCACCTGCGGAACTCTATTTGAAGTTTATGATTATTATGGCTCAATTGTAAAAAAAGGATACGGCTCAAGAGTCGATATTGCAAATCTGCAAAAAGGCGGTTATTATATCTGTTTTGACAATTCCATTGCAGAAATAAAAAAGAAATAAAATTTATTTTATTCTTCGGATTACTTCCGAAAATTCAGCAATGATCATTGCGGTAGCACCCCATATAGTTTCTCCTCCGATATGGTAACAGGGAACCTGCACCTTTTGATTTCTTATCTTCAGAAAGACATCTGATGTCGTTCTATTACTCTCCAGCAAGAATTGAGTTATCTCTACTTCCAGCAAATCATTAACCTCTAAAGAGTTTATTTGAAAAACAGGCCGACTATTGCATATACCTATAAAAGGACGAACATGGTAATTACTTACAGGGATGTAAACTGGGCTTAGTTCACCAACAATTTTAATTGCCTTTCGATCAACCCCTATTTCCTCTTCTGTTTCTCTGAGCGCTGTATCAGATAAATCAATATCTGACGCATCAAATCCTCCACCGGGAAAAGATATCTGTCCTGAATGATTTCCTTGTTCACTCTTTGCTCGAATAATAAGCATAACATGAATAGCTGAATCATTTGAATTAGGATACAGAAGAATCAAAACAGCACTTTTCTTAGGCGAAATAGTGTCATTCAAATACTCATTTGCTTTCTTTCTTTTAATAGGATCCATGATGTTTTGGGCAGAAAATCCAGGAAGTTGATTTTTTAACTCAAAAACAAGTTTTGCAGCAAACTCTTCAAACATCATTTTGTCTAAAATAAATATTCATTACTAAATAACACGAATCTATTTGTCAAAAGAGTCCATCTTTGCATCGAAGTTATTTAAGATTGACGATAAAAAATAGACATTATTGAGAGAAAAAACGCATGTACCTAATTTTGTAAATATTACAAATTAAAAACATCTTACGAAGAGAGAGTAAATAACTTTCTGACCTGTATCGGTTAATATCTTTTATCTCACAGAAAATAAAACACCATAATTTTACCTCGACTAAAAAAATCATTAAAATGAGAAAACAAATTCCATTTCTATTGTTGTTTATTTTTGCAAATACCATTCTCTTTGCACAAAAGACTGCTTCAAAAAATCCGACCCAGACTAAAGAAAAAACAGGTTTACAAGTAAACAATATAAAATCTCAAAGTGCTTTTGAATTTACATTCAAAATGGGGCAAAAAGGATCCGACTCTATTTGTCTCTTCATAAAAAAATTCAATCAAAAAGGAATCGCGATTGAAAATCTATCCCCTGCAGAAAGAATAATTTATACGTATAATGATCAGGGAAAGCTTGTAGAAGAATCCTACTATGATTCAACAGAAAAAAATATTCTATATAAAGACCAGTATCAGTATAATGAGAACCGCACTTTGAGCATGAAAACAGAATATGGACAGAAGGGACAAAAAATATTCAGTGTTTCCAGCATCTATAATCCCCAAAAACAAGAAATAGAAAGAGCCGTCATAGATTCAAGCGGAAAACTTCAGTCAAAACTGATTTTCTTTTATGACGTTAAAAAAAATATTGCAAGTGAGAACGAACTGAATTCATTCGGAAAAGTAATTACAAAAAAGATTTTCACATACAACCCAAAAAATAATTTAACCAGTTTAACAATAGTAAAAAACGACACTATTACCTCAAAATATTCGCACGAATACAATGCTATGGAACAAAAAATTAAAACGGTATGCTATAATTCTGACGGTACTATTAATTACAAAACTGTTTTTAATTATAATGCCAAAGGGATGCTTTCTGAAGAAACCACTTATCAGGGAACAGGTTTTTCAAAAATGAGTTATCAATATGATTCAAAGGGAAATATGACACAAGGATTAAAAACAAACGACAGAAACACTATTCTAGAAAAAATCACATATCACTATAATTCAAAAGGGTTACTTAGAGAAGAAATTCAATATAATACATTTGATGAGCCTCAAAGCGTAACAAAATACTACTATGAGTTTTATCCGGAGGTGAAGTGATTATAGCTACTACTTTCTTTTTCTGCAACTATTCAACACAAGGCAATTGGTTAATAAATACTTTTGGGTTTATAACTGCATAAGTTTCCTCCTTTTTTGACCATGAGATCATAACACTTTGCAGTTCCTCCAATTTAAGTTGTTCAACAGCAGATTTTGAAAGATGGGCGAATGAGAGGTATTCGGTTGATTCCTTGGAAAGATTCGTATTACCGCTAAATGTAGAACCAAATGATAGTTCTATGGTTTTGCCGGACTTTAAAATAAAAGAAATTTTATTACCCTTTTTAATACCACCATAAGACTCGTCTGCATCTGCCATCCGTATTAAAAAACTCAGATTCACTCCAATTACCGTGTCCACACTAACGCAACTCATATACCCTTTCAGCAAATCCTCCCCTTTGTATTTCGGTTGCGAAACACTGTCAGGGAAATGAATCGTCATAAACGCTTCTTCTGCAACAACACGGATTCTTTTCCCCACCTTATCTTTTTCATCTCTTGAATAGGTGCAGCTTGCAGTTGCAATTGCTTGCCCTTCTTTTATTTCTTCTTTCTTTTGATTGCCACACGATAAAAATCCATGTCCAAAAGCAACCACTACGCATGTTACGAATAAAGACTTATGTTTCATTTGGTAATTTTTTAACAATTATACTGTACAGCAGATCAGAGTAAGAATGTTCAAAATAATAGAGATTATGCTCAACAAAGATGCAATACCACCCTTCAAGGACGTATGTTGACGTATTACAGACATCTGACAAATGTAAAAATTTTTAAGGATATGAAATAAAAAAACATACTTTTGCGCTCCTTAACGGACTGGTAGTTCAGCTGGTTAGAATGCTTCCCTGTCACGGAAGAGGTCGCGGGTTCGAATCCCGTCCAGTCCGCCCAAAGGGACTCCCCCATTAAAAAAGGGGTAGTCCCTTTTTTAATGGGGGAGTCCCTTTTTCTTTGTCAACACAATTACGTGGCAGACCCATACTTATATAGAACACAAAATTGGCTATTTATTATTCATACAACCAAAACCATTTTTGGCTTCAATTTTGGAGCTTCTACTCCACTCTTCTCTCCTGAGATTTTAAATAAGTTTTTTTTAGCAGTAAAAACTCTCGCTTCGTCCCAAAGATTTTTTTTAAGAAATGAGTTCAACAATTTAGATCCTCCTTCAACAATGAGGGATTGAATTTGTCTGCAATAAAGTTCATGCAAGATTTGCGTCAAGATGTTTTTTTTAAAATCAAAGATCACATAATCAAGGTTTTGTTTTGAGGATTTTCTCTTCGCGGTAAAAACAATTGTACGCACAGAACCATCCAGCAAATGAAAAGAAGAAGGAATTTTCAAATTTTTATCTATCACAATTCTTAGCGGATCCTTACCTTTTACTTTTCTGACCGTCAGCCTGGGATTGTCAACCAAAGCAGTATTCGTACCTACCATTATCCCCTGTTCCTCGCTTCTCCATTGGTGCACTAATTTATTCTCCTTTTCAGTTGAAATTTTTAATTTTTCATTTTTAATTCCTATGTATCCATCCGCAGTCTGCGCCCACTTCAATATTATATAAGGACGCTTCTTTTCATGAAAAGTAAAAAACCGTTTATTCAGTTCTCTACATTCATTTTCCAACACACCAAGCTTCACATCACAACCAGAGGAAACAAGTTTCTGCAATCCTTTTCCGCTTACCAAAGGATTCGGATCAATGGTCCCAATAACAATATATTTTATTTTCTTCCCTATTATAAGGTCAGCACAAGGATGCGTTTTTCCGAAATGCGAACAGGGCTCGAGGGTAACATACAAGGTAGAATCGCGAAGAAATAGAATATTTTTCTTCTGTACAGAATTAATTGCATTCACTTCAGCATGAGCAGAGCCGAACTGCGGATGAAATCCTTCTCCGATTATCTTTTCCTTATATACTATCACGCAACCCACCATGGGATTAGGAGCCACTTTGCCAAATCCTTTTCTCGCCAGTTCGAGACAACGCTTCATATATTTTTCATGCACATTCATCAAAACAAATATACTTTACTTTCGCAATGTGAATACAGCAAACACCATAGAGGATATTGCTCCGCTTTTCCATGAGGGATTGAAAGAGTTTTATCCAAAAGGCGAACTTGATGCATTTGTCTTGTTAACTGTCCACGAACTGTTTGGCCTTTCGAAAGAAGACATGCTAACACGAAAAAGACAACCACTGAATGCCAAAGAGGCAGAAAGAATTTCTTCTATCGTCAATGAATTGAAAACAGAAAAACCGATTCAATATATACTTGGAAGAACTGATTTTTATGGATGCAAAATAAGAGTAAACGAACATGTGTTAATTCCTAGACCTGAAACGGAAGAATTAGTTGACTTAATCTTGTTTGATATAAAACGAAATACAAATTCCCCTACCCCCCTTTACAAAGGGGAACTTAACATCCTTGACATCGGCACAGGCAGCGGATGCATTGCCATCGCACTAAAGAAAAATCTCACCAATACAAATGTTTCAGCAATAGATATTTCAGAAGAAGCACTTCTAACCGCAAAAGCAAATGCAATTCTCAATCAGACTAAAATTAGTTTTTTGCAGGCGGATATTACCTCACCCCCTACCCCTCTTCCACAGGAGAAGGGAGTAAAAAGCACATTCAACATCATCGTCTCCAATCCTCCCTACATTCGCATTTCTGAAAAAGAAAAGATGAGCAAAAATGTTCTGAACTACGAACCGCATCTTGCTTTGTTTGTAAAGGATGATGATCCGCTGTTGTTTTATAAAGCGATTGCGGAGTTTGCAAAAGCACACCTCACCCCCAACCCCTCTCCCACAGGAGAGGGGGGCAATACAGGAGGCAAACTTTATTTTGAAATAAATGAGGCGCTCGGGCTTGAAGTAAAAAAAATGCTGGAAGAGAAAGGATTTAAAAATGTGGAAATAAAAAAAGATATGAGCGGCAAACAAAGGTTTGCAATAGGCAATCGATAAAAGTCAAACATTCATAAACTCGTAATGATTCGTTATCCGCACTATGACCAAAGAAGAAACCAAAAAGAAAATAGAAAAACTCTCCAAAGAACTGGAAGAGCATAACTACAAGTATTACGTGCTTGCTCAGCCCAGCATCAGCGATTATGAGTTTGATATGATGATGAAGGAATTGATCGAGCTGGAAAAAACACACCCTGATCTCATTAGTCCCGATTCCCCTTCTCAGCGCGTAGGGGGTGCGGTAACAAAAGAATTTCTGGCGGTAAAACACGATTATCCTTTTCTCTCGCTCGACAACAGCTATTCCCGCGAAGACCTGGAAGACTTTGATGCGCGCGTTCGAAAAGGCGTAGCAGGAAATATTGAATACATCTGTGAACTGAAATACGATGGAGTCGCCATTGGCTTAAAGTACGAACACGGTAGTCTCGTACAGGCGGTAACGCGAGGAGATGGTGAGCAGGGAGACGATGTGACAACCAATGTAAAAACTATTCGGAGTATTCCTCTTCGGCTGTCTTCCCCTTCTAAAGGGGGTAAGGGGGGATTCCCTGATAAGTTCGAAATACGCGGAGAAATTTTTATGCCGCATAAAATATTCGAGCAGATAAATAAAGAGCGCGAGGAAGCGGGTGATCCTTCGTTTGCCAACCCACGCAACTCATCTGCCGGCACGCTCAAGATGCAGGATTCGGCTGAGGTGGCGAAAAGAAAACTGGATTGCATCATGTATGTTGTTTATACAAAAGATCTGCATTTCAAATCCCACTACGAAAGTTTAAAGGAAGCCAAGAACTGGGGCTTTAAAGTTTCTGATTACATAGTGAAATGTAAATCTCTAAATGAAATTTATGAGTTCATTGATTACTGGGATGAACACCGCAAAAAACTTGCCTTCGATATTGACGGAGTGGTGATCAAAGTAAATTCATACGACCAGCAAAAAGTATTGGGATTTACCGCAAAATCCCCACGATGGGCAATATCATATAAGTTCAAAGCAGAATCGGCAGCAACTATTCTTGAAGAGATCACCTACCAAGTGGGAAGAACCGGAGCCATCACTCCTGTTGCAAATTTAAAACCTGTTCACTTGGGAGGAACTACTGTAAAACGCGCATCGCTGCACAATGCCGACATCATTGAAAAACTGGATGTGCGCGTTGGCGATACCGTGTTCGTGGAAAAAGGCGGGGAGATAATTCCGAAGATAACAGGAGTTGATTTAAAAAAACGTGCTGGTCTGGATTTAAAATCCAGACAAACTAAATATATAACTCACTGCCCGGAGTGTGGAACGGAATTGGTGCGCGGTGAAGAAGAAGCCAAACATTATTGCCCGAACGAATGGGGATGTCCGCCACAGATAAAAGGAAACATGGAGCATTTCACTTCACGCAAAGCGATGAACATTGATAGTTTGGGAAGCGAAACCATTGATATGCTCTATGAAAAATGGTTTATAAAAAACATTGCCGACATCTACGAACTGCATAAGCACAAAAAAGAATTACAGGAAATTGAACGCATGGGCGAAAAATCAGTAAGCAATCTTCTGGCTGGCATTGAAGAATCCAAACAAGTTCCGTTTGAGCGCGTGTTGTATGCGCTTGGAATACGCCACGTAGGAGAAACGCTTGCAAAAAAACTTGCGCGCCAGCTTCGAAACATTGATGCCATCATGGAAGCTACAGAAGAACAACTCACCGCCACAAACGACATTGGCGGACAAGTGGCAAAGAGTATAAAAGAGTATTTCAGTCAGAAACGCAATAAAGAATTGATTGAAAGACTGAAGAAATACGGTTTGCAATTTGAATCAGAATCGACCGAGTTAATTAAGTCAACTACGTTAAATGGTCTCACCTTCGTAGTATCGGGAGTGTTTACAAAATTCTCTCGCGATGATCTGAAAGCCGCCATCGAACAGAATGGAGGAAAAGTAGTTGGAACCGTATCGGGCAAGACAAGCTACATTGTGGCAGGCGAAAATATGGGACCAGAAAAACTAAAGAAAGCCGAGAAACTTGGTGTGAAGATTATTAATGAGGATGAGTTTGAGAAGATGATCAAATAATCTCTCTGTTTTTGAATTCCGAAAAAATATCTTAGGTTTGCATTATAAATCATTCAATCAAACTTTCATGAAACCATTCTATCTAATTTTGTCAGGATTAATGCTGACTCAGCTTAACTTTTGTTTTTCTCAAAACTCTGATCCCTCTGACCCCAAGGGAACAACATTTGCCCCTACGGGAAGTTACAGAGCAATAAAAAAATCTAAAAACTTTATTGCATATGACCCCAAAGGAACAACATACGTTCACACGGGAAGTTATAGAGCGAAAAAAAATAATGCCGATACAGCAACTTCACTCATATCAGTACAGTCCTTCTTCATAACCAATGAAATAACAAACAAAGAATACAGGGAGTTTACTGACTACGCAAACTCACATCTCAATGATTCTATAATGCGGGTCGAGTTAGGCGAAAAAACTCCAACAAGAAACTTTAAAATCATAAGTCATACCTACAAAGAAATAATAAAGTCCCTTATTGATTCTACTGCAATGGCAAAGGAATATTCCGACAATTCTGAAATGCATAACAAATACAAAAACTATTTCACTGACAAAAAATTTGACAACTATCCGGTTGTTGGAGTTTCCTATAATGCAGCGAGGTATTACTGTATTTGGAAAACTACGCAAGAAGAAGAAAATAAAATACTTAAGAAAAAAGGACAATCTGTATTTTTCAACTTCAGAGTACCTCTAATAGAAGAATCGGATTACGTGTCGTCCATCTCCGCTAACTCGGAAGCAAGCGGAGCAAAAGCAGAAGTGCAGGAAGTGCAGGAAGTGAAGTCAGGCAAACCAAATCAACGGGGCCTATATAATTTATCAGGCAATGTTTCCGAATGGACTTCTTCCCCAAGGCAATCGGGTTAAACGGCATTGATTTCTATTAACATAGGAGTGATGAAAAAAAGAGAAGGGCGGCAAAATAAATAATTGTAACAAGTAGGTTCTTAGCATAAAAATTAAAATGCTATGAATCCACTAACAACCT
>JACRAL010000172.1 GCA_016213435.1 Bacteroidota bacterium | reverse complement strand
GATGAAACTATCGGGTCAACGATGGACTAAAAAAGGAGCTCAACAAATTGCCAATTTAAGAGTGTCCGAAAAAAGTAACAACTGGGCGAAAGTTATTCAGATGATTAAAAATGCCGCTTAGTGCAGTTATGCGTACACCCTCAAAACGCCCTGCTAATTCCCACCACCCATCTGAATTTTATGTAATCCGTTTCCGTAGCAGGAATACGATTCAGGAACATCGGCATGTCAAAACGGATCGTGAGCGGATCAACTGTTTGAAGCGGTCCCCACTTTTTTATGGTGAGCGCTGTGCTAACTCCTGCATCGGCACGAAAATCGGTTAACAATAAATTTTCGGTTGATGCATTATAATTTATCACGCCAATATCTCCGAATAAATAAGTGTTCAGTTTGAACGTGTTCTTCGCCCATTTGATGATCCCGTTTTGATCAACAATGTGAATGAACTTGAAAAGGTTGTCAAACTCCAGTTCAGCGTTGACAGAGGCACCGCTGTTGCCGCGATACGCATAATGTATATTCCCGTTTTTGTCCTCTTGTGGAACAAGGTATCCGGCATATCCGCGCAGGTTCAATCCCCCGCCCATCTGAAAATTATTTGTGCCGCTGCCATAGCCCATCCATTCTGTCGGGAAAAATCCTATGGAGCGCGTGAATTTATTTTCCATTAAATCTTCAGGACTTGCGCCTGCCAAGTAAAGTGCGGATTCTTTAGGCGTGTTGCTGCCTGTTCCGTATTGAAGAAAGGTACGTGTGTTCAGATTAAATTTCCCAAAATGATTTTTATTAATCACCGTGAGGCGCAGATTTGCGTAATCATAATCGCTCATCAGCGTTGAAGAGAGCAGGTCAAGATTTATTTTTCCTGTTCCGAGCGTGTAAGAGTAATTGTGCTCGTATCCTAGAGTTATGGTGTTGTTCAGCAAGTTTTCGTCCCAATCATTTGGATTAAGAAGATAGGCCATATCTTCCTTTGTTTTGCGAATCGTTGATTTAAAATTTACGTAAATGCTGTTGTTCTCCTCGTGATCGTGTTTTTCAAAACCAACCAGATACGCATGAAGGCCGTCAAGATTTTTTATAGAGAAATTTACAGAAGATTTTTTAATAAATCCATCTATGGCAGTTTTGTAATTCAGGCGGTAGGAGACGTAGTCAAAAGAATTCCTGCTAATAGTAGAATCAATCTTTCCCTGTCCCAAACCGGAATTCATCCAGAAGTTTGCGTCAAGCACATCTTTGTAATTCATGAAATTTCCGTTGAGATGAAAGCCCACTTTAATTCCGTCAAAACCATTGTACCAGGCATCGGGGCGGACAAAAAGAGAATAGTGTGTCCAGTCCGGAGTATTGGAAATTTTTGCATCGAAAGCATAATTCATCTGGCGTGGAAATCGATTGTTGCGCATATTAATATCCGCAAGGCGGTTAGTCGAATCAATTCTCACTTCTTTTATTCCGGCAGGAATGTTTACAATCGCCTGATATTCCGGCTGTATCTTATCCCATCCAAACCATTTCGGAAGAACTTTTGCATCTGTTTGCTTTACAAACCAGGTATTTGGAATATGAAACTTGTGCACCGAATCATTTTTATCCAGCACTTCAAAATCAATAGGCATTTGCATTTGTCCTTCTCTGGAAAAGGTGATGGTATATTCACCCGGAAGTTTTTGCGCTTTCACCGATTTAATTTCATAATCAATCGTCTTGGAAGTTTCGAGCCATTCGTCAAAAAACCAATTGAGGTCAACATGCGTGTATTGAATAATGGAGTTGCGGAAATCTTCAGGATAAGGATGGCATATTTTCCATTGACTTACATAATGTTTCATGGCGTTTAGAAATAAATCCTCGCCCAAAACATATTGCAGATTATAAAGCATGACAGCAGTTTTATAATACACCTGCCGGTAACCTCCGCCATGACGAAGTGCGGTGTTAAAATCATTTGAATGTTTGTTGATATTAGTTTCCTCCCCTTTGACAGCGTCTGTGATGTAAGGAAGATATACTCCATTGGTGCGAACATAATTTGGCTGAGTGAACTTTCTCACATAGCTTGAAGAAGCAGTACTTTCTATTTTTTTTACCCCTTCAATTTTTTCCTGTGCCCAGCAAGTGAGAAACTGCGTGAACCCTTCATCCATAAAGGCGCGGTAGGTTTCGTTGCTTCCTAACATTCCAAAGAACCAATTGTGCCCCACTTCATGTGCGAGTAAACCGCGGTAACTTGGATCGAAACCTCCATCGAGCGTGAGCATGGGGTATTCCATTCCATCGCGTGCATCGGCAACCACCATTTTCGGATAAACGTACATTCCATAATCTTCAGAATAAGTTTGAATCACTTTTGCTGTGTAATCTGCTGCATTCTGCCAGCGTGATGCATTTGGTTCTTGTGCGAGGGCGACTATTTTTATTCCGTTCCATTCCGATTCACCGATCCGGTAAGTCGGATCGGCAGTGAAAGCAAAGTCGTGAACATTTATTGCGTGATACTTCCAGGTTTTGCGCGATTTGCTTGTGCTGTCGTAAGGAATGATGATGCTCGGAGCGGAGAACATGGGCTTGTCTTTGAAATTACTGATGTCTAATTTTTTTCTGAGATCATCGGGCAGCACTTCGCTGCGGTTAAGCAGAGTGCCGGTAGCTTCCACGACAGCATTGTTTGCAAAGTTTAATTCCACATCATAGGTTCCAAAATCTCCGTAAAATTCTTTTTCCAGATGCTGATCTGTTTCCCATCCGAATTTCCTGTCGTACACTGCCATGCGCGGATACCAGTGAACACCGTCAAAATGTTTATTACCGAACACATTGAATGTTTTCATCCGCCTGCGCTGAGATCCGGTATCAAAATAAGAATTGAAAGAAATGTTGAGAGAAACAGAATCATTAGGTAAAAGCGGCTTGTTCAGAAAAACTTTCAGAATCGTATTGTCTTCCACTTGTTTTAACTCCACTCCATTGGAAGTCATTTTAAGGATCTCCGTGTTTTTTTTCTGAACTTCGTAGTGCCCGTACTTTGGAGTGACTTTATTTTCTTTGCTGAGTTTATCAAAATAAGAACCCGGCTGAAAAGCATTTTGATAAAGATGGAAGTAAACGAAGGTAAGGGTGTCGGGAGAATTATTGTAATAGGTAAGTTCTTCGATTGCAGAAATAATATCTGTCTCTTCGTCCACGTTCGCTTTGATCTTATAGTCCACATCCTGCTGCCAGTACCCCGCAAAAGGCGGATGATTTTTCCAGTAGTTAGAATTGGAAGCAGAACGGTAAGTTTGAGCAAGCAATAATGCAGAAGGCAGAAGGCAAAAGAAGAGGAGTAGATTTTTTTTCATTCCTGTTTTGTATTGTTCGTATGGTTTCGCTTTCCCTCCGAAGGAGTCCCTTCGGGAAAAGATTGAGCGAAGGTAAAAAATCCAAGACAATTCACTCTTACATTTCAAAACCGAAGATTAAAAGGTGCTTGTGATGATAATTATCTTAAAAAAATACTTAAAATTTTAAATGCGTGTTACTCTGGAGACAAGGCAATCGGGCTTAAATCCTAAGCATTTTTTCTAAGAATTGATCGTTCCATGCTGATTTGTTTCGTTTATTACGCTGGCTTATTTTTGGTGTTTTGTCTAATCGAATAAGGTTGAGAGCGATTCTTCTCAGGATAG
>JACRAL010000171.1 GCA_016213435.1 Bacteroidota bacterium | reverse complement strand
GATGAAACTATCGGGTCAACGATGGACTAAAAAAGGAGCTCAACAAATTGCCAATTTAAGAGTGTCCGAAAAAAGTAACAACTGGGCGAAAGTTATTCAGATGATTAAAAATGCCGCTTAGTGCAGTTATGCGTACACCCTTTTTGCATCAGGCAAGATGCGTTGAGTAATTAGTTTTTTACATTTGCATCAATAAATATTTCAAACTATGAACGCAAACGCGCAACTTGCAGTAGATTCCGCAAAGGAACAGATGGACAAAGCCATCTCACATCTTGAAAATGAAATTTCAAAGATTCGTACTGGCAGGGCAAATCCTTCCATGCTGGAAAGCATTAGAGTAGATTACTACGGGAATATGACTCCTCTTAGCCAGGTAGCGAATGTAAGTTCACCTGAAGCGCGCACACTCATGGTTCAGCCTTGGGAAAAAAGCATGCTGGATCCAATCCAAAAAGCAATACACGCAGCCAATCTTGGTTTTAATCCGGGGAATAATGGCACCGCAGTAATCATAAGCGTTCCTGCTCTTACAGAAGACCGAAGAAAAGATTTGGTGAAAAAAGCAAAAGCAGAAGGTGAGAATGCAAAAGTGAGCATACGAAAAGCCCGTCAGGAAGGAAACGAAGCGGTGAAAAAAATTACCAAACCAGCTCTTACCTTGGATGAAACAAAAGAAGCGGAAGCAAAAATTCAGGAACTGACAAATTCTTACATCACCAAAGTGGATAAGCACCTTGAACAGAAGGAGAAAGAGATAATGACAGTGTAACCTCACCCCCAGCCCATCTCCCAAGAGAGAGGGGAGCAAAGACAAAAGTCCACAAGTAAAAATCTGTATGCATGGAACTGATTTCTTATCGTTTTAGTTCTCTCTCCTTTGGAAGAGGGTTAGGGAGAGGTCTTATACCCACACCTTAGTTCCATCCGAACAGTTACTGCAGATATCAATTTCTTTTCTGGATCTTAAAAGAGAAGCACGGAATTTTGTGTAGGATTCGTTGAGCCAGATATCCCTAAATGTTTTTTCCTGTAAGTTTCCCAACTGGTGCTTTGCATCCTTGTCAAAACAGCAGGGAACAATTTTTCCATCCCAGGTGATGACGCAGGAGTGCCACATTTTCCAGCAAGAAGTCAAGTCCCCCTCTGTCCCCCCTTCATGGGGAAGAAAGGTTCCATCATTTGTTTTCTTGTAACGAGAATATTCTTCTTTAGTTGGAATGCGTTCGTTTCCATTTTCATAATCGTAAATCTGGGCTGATTTAATTCTTACTTCATCAACGCCAAGTTGTTTGCCGAGTTTTCTTATTTCATCCACCTCGTGCTCGTTCTGGCGGAAAACTACGAACTGAAAAATAACGTGAGGAGTTTTTGACATCAATGTTTTTTTCCACTTCAGAATATTTTTTGTTCCCTCAATTACTTTTTGTAAATCACCTCCTATTCTATAGGACTGATAGCTTTCTTGTGTTGTTCCATCGATTGAAACAATTAATCTGTCAAGACCTGATTCAACTGTGGACTTTGCATTTTCATCATCTAAATAATGCGCGTTGGTAGAAGTGGCGGTATAAATATTTTTTCGTGAAGCATAGTTCACCATCTTCAAAAATTTTGAATTCAAATATGGTTCTCCCTGAAAATAAAAGGTAAGGTAGAGAAGGTCTTTATATAATTCATCTATCGTCTTTTGAAAGAATGATTCTTGCAGCATGCCTGTTTCGCGCGTAAAACTCCGGAGTCCGCTTGGGCATTCTGGACAGCGTAGGTTGCAGCTCGTGGTCGGCTCTATCGCTATACTGATAGGCATTCCCCATTGATGCGGCTTCTTCGTCCATTTTGAAAAATAATATCCTAACAGGACTTTTCCTGCATTGATCGCCCTGCGGAAAGTGAACTTGGAAAGAAGGTTTATGGAATCCATTCATGAATACGCCCTTCGACTGCGCTCAGGGTGACAGCACGAATGTACGAATAACAATCAGTGAATTTTCATTCACAAATCGGCTAATTAACCAATTAGCTAATTCTTCTTTTATATCTTCGCACCCTATGTGGCAAAAACTCAGCAGTTTGATTTTACGACACAGGATTATTTTCCTGATCGGTTTGGCTTTGATAACCGCATTTTTCGGCTGGCGTGCTTATCACATTGAACTTTCCTACACCTACGCACGCACGCTGCCTGTCAACGATTCCGCATATATTGATTACGAAAAGTTCAAGCAATTATACGGAGAAGACGGAAGTGTAATGGTAGTTGGCTTCAGCGATAAAAATTTATATGAACTGAGAAAATTTAATGGCTGGTACACGCTTGGAGAAAAAATAAAATCCATCGAAGGAATAAAAGATGTACTGTCGGTAGCTTCTCTCTATAACATAAAGCGTAACGACAGCTTGAGCCGTTTTGATTTTGTTCCCTTGTTGAAGGGAAAACCAAAAACCCAGCAGGAACTTGATAGTATAAAACAGATCATTCAATCGCTGCCATTTTACGAAGGGTTGATCTTTAATTCCGATTCCAACGCCACGCTGATGGCAATCACTTTTGATAAGGAACACTTAAACTCGAAAAACAGGATCATCATTGCAACAGAAATTCAAAAAATGGGTGATGAGTTTGCAAAAGAAAATAACATTGCAATACATTATTCGGGTATGCCGTATATTCGAACGGTGTTCATGAAAAAAGTCTCAAGTGAAATGTTCTTGTTTCTGTTGCTTGCTGTGATTGTTACTTCTATTATTCTTTATTTATTTTTCCGTTCTTTCCTTGCGGTGTTCTTTTCCATAGTTGTGTGCTTGGTAGGGGTTGTTATTTCATTGGGCACCCTTGCATTGTTCGGCTATAAGATCACCATACTTTCCGGGTTAATTCCTCCGCTGATCCTCGTTATCGGAGTACCTAACTGCATTTTTATCATTAATAAATATCAGGAGGAATTGGTACGACATGGAAATAAGATCAAAGCACTTGCCCGTGCTGTTCAGAAAGTAGCCATGTCAAATTTCCTTGCAAACATTACCACAGCTATCGGCTTTGGAGTATTTTATTTTACAAATAGTTCTGTGTTGGTTGAGTTCGGAATTGTAGCTGCTATCAACGTGATGACAACGTATATCATAGCACACGTTCTTCTTCCTATTATATATAGTTTTCTGCCTACACCTGCACCGCGTTATACAAAACATCTGCAGAACAAGCGCATCGCTCGCATCATGGAAGTAGTGGATAACCTTGTACATCGTCATCGTAGCGCCATCTACACAATCATTGCAATCATCACGCTGATCTCATTGTTCGGCATGACAAAAATTAAAATCAACGGGTATCTGGTGGATGATCTGCCCAAGAAAGATCCAGTATATGAACATTTACATTTTTTCGAACGGAATTTTCATGGTGTAATGCCGTTTGAAATAAATGTTGATACGAAAAAAAAGAATGGTGTGTTTGCCGACCGGGAAGGTTCTGCAATTCCTACGTTGTATAAAATACAATCGCTTCAGCGAATGATGAAAAAATATGGAGCATTCTCAAAACCACTTTCCGTAGTGGAAGGATTAAAGTTTGCCTATCAGGCGTTTAACGATGGCGACCCTAAAAAATACAAAGTGCTTCCGGGCGCTATGGATCTTGCAAAACTCAGAGACTATACACAAACCATTAAGGGAAAAGAAAATAAACTTGCCTCGTTCATGGACAGCACTAAACGGTTTACACGCATCAGCTATCAAATGGCGGATGTAGGCACCGATTCAATGAAAAAACTCCTTGCGATCATTCATCCCAGAGTAGATTCAATTTTTAATTTCAATAATGAAAAAAGTGCATGGACAGCGGATAGTTTAAAATACGATGTGGCAATTACAGGGTCAAGTCCGGTATTTTTGCAAAGCAATGCCTACCTTTTTCATCATCTCTTCGTGAGTTTGTTGATCGCCATCGGATTGATTCTTGTTATCGGAATTGTTCTGTTCCGTTCCGTATGGATAATTGTTTTGTCGAAACTTCCCTGCCTCATTCCGCTTGCCATCACCGCAGGAATTATGGGATTTGCAGGCATTCCATTCAAGCCTAGCACGATCTTAATTTTCAGTATTGCGTTCGGCATCGCTTCTGACGGAACGATCTATATTCTTACGGAGTATCGCCATCAGTTGCGCAAACTTCACGAAGATCGGTCAAGAGCAATTTCACGTACGGTGCAGGAACTCGGCACAAGCATGATCTATACAAACATTATTTTATTTTTTGGTTTTGCAATTTTTGCCGCATCTTCATTTGGCGGAACTGTGGCAATGGGAATTTTAATTTCCATTACACTTGTTGTATCGCTCATCACCAATCTTCTTTTGCTTCCATCTATTCTTCTTTCTCTTGAAAAAAGAATTGCTACTAAAGAAATTTTAGAAAAGCCATTGATCGAAGTTGAGGAGGAAGATGATGACGAATAGAAAATCGGAGACAAGTGTAGCAGACAGATAGTATTTAGGAATTTAATAATTTCGTATAAATTCATTTTTCGAACATTAACATGAAAGGAATAATTTTAGCAGGAGGTTCCGGCACACGACTGCATCCGCTTACGCTTGCCATCAGCAAGCAGCTCATGCCGATTTATGATAAGCCGATGATCTATTATCCGCTCTCGGTTCTTTTGATGGCTGGAATAAATGAAGTGCTTATAATCTCTACTCCTCACGATCTGCCAAGCTTTCAGAAACTGCTGGGTGACGGGAAAAATATAGGATGCAAATTCTCGTATGCGGAACAGAAAATTCCGAATGGGCTGGCACAAGCATTTGTTATAGGAGAAAACTTTATTGGGAAAGATCCTGTCGCGCTTATTTTGGGAGATAATATATTTTATGGTGCCGGACTTGGAAGGTTGCTGAAACAATATCAGAATCCGGATGGAGGTGTTGTATTTGCGTATCATGTTTCCGATCCTGAACGCTATGGCGTGGTGGAGTTTGATAAAACAGGAAAAGCAATTTCCATAGAAGAAAAACCGCAGCACCCGAAATCTCATTTTGCTGTACCTGGATTATATTTTTATGACAACTCTGTGGTTGCAGTTGCAAAGAATCTTAAACCCAGCGCACGAGGCGAATATGAAATTACGGATGTGAACAAAGAGTATCTCAAAAGTGGCAAACTGAAAGTCGGGATACTTGACAGGGGAACCGCTTGGCTCGATACCGGCACCTTTTCATCGCTGATGCAGGCGAGCCAGTTCGTACAGGTGATTGAAGACAGACAGGATTTGAAGATAGGATGTATAGAAGAAGTTGCTTATCGCATGGGCTATATCAATAAAGAGCAGCTGAAAACACTTGCGGAACCATTAATGAAAAGCGGTTATGGAAAATATCTTATAAACTTGATTGAACAATAACATGACGCAAAAAATTTTAATTACAGGAGGAGCAGGGTTCATTGCTAGTTCTGTTGCTGAAAAACTTGCAGAGCAACCCCAAAATCACATTGTGATTGTGGATGACCTTTCTACCGGATCATTGGATAAAATCCCCAATTCAAAGCACGACAATATCCGCTTTGTCAAAGCAGATGTAAATGTTTTTGAAGATATTTCAAATATTTTTTTCTCCTTCCAGCCGGATTACGTTTTTCACTATGCGGCTGTGGTAGGTGTCAAACGAACATTAGATAATCCCGTAAAGGTTTTAAATGATGTGGTTGGGATTAAAAATATTCTCAATCTTTCCAAAAGCACAGGAGTGAAACGTGTTTTTTATTCTTCTTCTTCCGAGGTTTACGGAGAACCCGTTGAACTTCCGCAGCACGAAGAAACCACTCCGCTTAATTCACGCCTTCCTTATGCCATTGTAAAAAATATCGGAGAAGCCTATCTGAAAGCATATAAACAGGAATTTGGTCTTGATTACACCATATTTCGATTCTTCAATACCTACGGACCGAAACAAAGCAAGGATTTTGTGATCTCAAAATTTATTAACCGATCTTTGAAAAATAAAGACATAGAAGTTTTTGGAGATGGCAAACAGACAAGAACTTTTTGTTTTGTAGATGATAACGTGCAAGCCACAGTCAATTCGTTCAACAAAAATATGGTTGTAAACGATGTGGTGAACATTGGCAGTGATGTTGAAATGACCATTCTGGATCTTGCAAAAACAATTATTCAACTTACTAATTCCAAATCAAAAATAGTTCATCTGCCTCCTCTTCCAGAAGGAGATATGACCCGCAGACGGCCAGATGCTACAAAAATGAAGAAGCTCTTGCAAAAATCCTTTTTGCCCTTAGACGAAGGGTTGAAAAAAATCCTCAACGATACACGTTTCATTCTGAAGGATTAGAAAAACAGAATACCGAAATTTCTGATATGATCAAAAAGTTTCAGGATACCATTGCTGAAGAGATAGAAAAACTTTCTGTTGAACTTTCACTCCCTCCTGCTGAATTATATGACCCCATCCGTTACACGCTTGCGATGGGCGGAAAAAGAATTCGTCCGTTATTGGTCATGATGGGATGTGATCTGTTTGGCGGGAAAACGGATGATGCAATTGCTCCCGCTCTTGCAGTTGAACTCTTCCACAACTTCACGCTGGTGCATGATGACATTATGGACAATGCACCGCTTCGCAGAAACAAAGTTACCGTTCACAGCAAATGGAACACGCCCACTGCGATACTGAGCGGTGATGTGATGATGGTGAAAGCATACCAACTCCTCTGTCGTAGCAAGTTACCTCCGCATGTTTTTGATTCTGTTTTATCGGTTTTTAACGACATGGCGATAAAAGTGTGTGAAGGTCAGCAATGGGATGTAAATTATGAGCAGTTGCACAGAATTTCTATCCCGCAATATTTTAAAATGATCGAACTGAAGACAGCCGTACTTCTTGCTACTTGCTTGAAAATCGGTGCGCTCATTGGCGGTGCCGGTAAAGAAGATGCAAAAAACATATATGAGTTCGGGAAAAACACAGGCATAGCCTTTCAGTTGCAGGATGATCTGCTGGATGTGTATGGCGATGAAGAAAAATTTGGTAAGCAAAAAGGTGGCGACATCCTGTCCAATAAAAAAACGTTCCTTTTGCTAAAAGCGATGGATATCGCCTCAAGCAATCAATACCTGAAAGAAGAACTGGAGCAGTGGATGACCTTACCCCCAACCCCCGAGCTACGCTCCCAACCTTCGCTTTCCGCTCGATTGTCAGGGGAGAGGGGAGCAAAAGATGCCGCTGAAAAAATAGAAGCAGTTACACGCATCTACGACTTTGCAAACATCAAAAAAATTACGGAAGAAGAAATAAATTCCTATCACACAAAAGCAGTTGAATCTTTTGAAAAAGTTTATGTGTCTGCGGAAAAAAAGAAAGTTCTATTGGATTTTACCTCTATGCTGCTGAAACGGGAGGTGTAAATAATGAGCGTCTTGGTTCGAGAATATTTATAATTTTGTTGCCCGTTCTAAAAATATGATTGACCCATGGTGTAATTGGCAACACGACTGATTTTGGTTCAGTAGAGTCTAGGTTCGAGCCCTAGTGGGTCAACCCAACGGGAGTCATGGTAAAAATTATCATGGCTCCCTTTTTTTTGCCCCTGTAACTCTTTGAACAGCGGGCAGATCAGGGATACTACCCTTGCCGCGCCAAAGGTTCGACACTCCTCTTTCACAAATTTCAATTTTTCAGGAAATGTCAAACCTATTATGCGTTGTTTGGCGATGATGCTTGCTTTGGTGTAGATTTCAGAGAGGTGCTGCATAATATTTCGCCCGAAGGAAACATATTTCTTATAGTCGGTCTCCATAAAGGATAATTGCAGGTGTTCCCTTGATAATCGGTTTAATTCAGTATTCAGGTTTTCTTTAATCCCTCTATAATCATCAGCAGAAATTACTTTATCAAGCATCATGTTTTGCGCGCTCATTAATCGTTGATTCATTTTCTCCATTTCTTCTTTGAGTGCTTTTTGCTTCTGCGACTTGTTAATTCCATTATTCTTGAAGAAATTCTCAATTATACCATTTAGAATTATAAATTAGTCCTATAAGCCGACAAATATAGTTTGTAAGAGGTTAATGATTTTATTCTCTTTATAGTGATCTGCTCCTGTATGGTTTTGTCGAGATGATCCTGTAAGTGCTGTATGGTGAGATG
>JACRAL010000169.1 GCA_016213435.1 Bacteroidota bacterium | reverse complement strand
ATGTTCCGTTGCCATTGTTTTTCCATAGCTCATCGGGTTGGTTGCGATAGTTGGAAACATATAGATCCTGTTGACCGTCATTATTGTAATCTACAAATTGTGCTCCGCGTACAGCACGGGTCCTGCCTACGGTATAAGGGCTCGGTGAAGCTGTACCCGAAAGCGTTTTCCAATATAATGAATCAGGCATAATTAATGAAGCAGTATCTATGAATCCAAGATTTTTATCGTTCACATAAAGGTTATGGAGGTAGTATATCTCATTCCCCTGCGCATCGTTAGTCCATAATTGCCCGACAAACAGATCGGGATAGCTGTCATTATTGAAATCCCCTACGCTAACCGTTGATAAACTCACAAAAGCAGGAGTGGTGAGATTTAACGCGTTTTTTGTAAATGTTTCGTTCCCATTGTTGATATAAATAAAATGCACTCCCCCTCCATTCAAAAAGAGAATATCATCCTTGCCGTCATTATTCATATCCATAAATGTGGAAATCCATGAAGATGTATTAATTCCTGCCGATGCTGTAATATCCGTAAAGGTGCTGTTGCCCATATTCTTATATAATTTTCCGGCAACCATCAGATCAAGGTATCCATCGTTATTGATATCTGCCCATGCAACGCAATTATTGGAAAGATTGGTATTAATGCCGGCTGCGGCTGTGATATCCTGAAAATATTGCGGAGATGTTAATCCTTCGGTGTAATCCATGAGCACATCAATCACAAAAGCGTTGCTGAACTGAACCATACCACTACTCGCCTTTCCCCATGCCACATAATAATCCGGATACCCGGCAACACTTGAACTGCAAAAAGGGGCATGCGTGGTTTGATCCATGATAAGTGTTACACCGGAAGAAAAGTTACTCACTTTAATAAAAAACAGATTATTATCCGCTAATAATGGAGTTGATAAATTAACGGTGATCTTTTGATTGCCTGCCATTGTCTTATTGATAATAACAGGAGTTATCAGATCATGTTCTAACATGGGATACGCAATGCCGCCTTCCTGACTATAAATATGCAGGGTTGCTGATCCCGTACCGGAAGCACCTCCCAGTGTAATAATAATGCTCTTGATGTAACCGGGAGCAGGCGGCTCAAAGCAGGCATATTGCGAGGGATATGTTGTGGTGTTAAGAGAGGAAGTGCCTACCGTTGCAGGATTGTAATGCCTAAGGGTGTCAATAACCGCAAAACTGTTGGCAGGTGGGAATAGAAAAGATACTATTATAAGACAAAGTGTAGTTGGCAATTGAGTAAGTGCTGATTTCATATTTGCTGTAGTTTTTTATTGTTGATTCTCTCAACAGTCGCTCTGCAATATCAGGCACCAAGCTTATTGCAAAATTAATAAAATAGAGGTTAGAAAATAGTTGAAGAGGAGACACACAACAAGGCAATCGGGTCTGGAAGTTATTAAGACCAACTCCGCTCGATGCCTGCTTTTTTCTAAATCGCCAAGTTATACTCAGCGTTAATATATTCAGTTTTTAGTTTATTTATGGTAGATTTTACGATTATTACGTTGTTTGGATTGTGACACCACCGTTTCATCGGGCGTATCCCTCCACCTTTCGCGATAAGTAATTTATAAGAACAATTTCCTTCTTCGCTAAAGCTTTGAAGGACGAGGCAAAGATAAACAAGAAGAACGAATAGGCAAAAACATAAAAAAAGTATAAATATTATGTGTGTACTTAATATGATTCCGCTTTTCCATATGTAGTTTTCAATACCGAGAATCACAATTATAATGTAATTACAGACATATCTTGAACACACCATGACGCTTCAGTGAGCCGTTAAATGTAACATGGGATATATTTATTTAACCTTGATCAGCAATACTTTTGGGTGTACGCATAACTGCACTAAGCGGCATTTTTAATCATCTGAATAACTTTCGCCCAGTTGTTACTTTTTTCGGACACTCTTAAATTGGCAATTTGTTGAGCTCCTTTTTTAGTCCATCGTTGACCCGATAGTTTCAT
>JACRAL010000168.1 GCA_016213435.1 Bacteroidota bacterium | reverse complement strand
TACGTTGGGGAATAGTACAGGAGCTACATCGTTGGTGTTCAATGCAGGTACTGGCAATATTGATATTGGATCGAGTGCATTTGCAAGAAGCATTAATGTGGGGACGGGTGCAGCTGCTCAAACAATTACCTTAGGAAATAGTACAGGCGCTACTTCTATTTCGCTCAACAATGGCACTGGTGTACTTAACATTGGTACGAATGCAGTTGCTCACACCATCACGATGGGCAATGGCACAGGAGCCACTTCATTAGTTCTCAATGCGGGTACAGGGAACATTGATATTGGAGTCAATGCATTTGCCCGAAGTATTAATATGGGAACGGGTGCAGCTGCTCAAACGATTACATTAGGAAACAGTACCGGTGCAACTTCCATTGCGCTTAACAATGGTACCGGTGCACTTAATATAGGAACGAATGCAGTCGCGCATACCATCACAATGGGCAATGGCACAGGAGCCACTTCATTAGTTCTCAATGCGGGTACAGGGAACATTGATATTGGAGTTAATGCATTTGCCCGAAGTATTAATGTTGGAACGGGTGCAGCTGCCCAAACTATCACTATAGGAAATAGCACAGGAATTACATCCGTTGCTCTTAATAGTGGTAGTGGTGCAATTAATATTGGAACAAATGCTGTTGCTCATACCATCACCTTGGGGAATAGTACCGGTGCTACCACTATTGCACTTAACAACGGTACAGGTGCTCTTAATATTGGAACAAACGCTGTTGCTCATACCATTACTTTAGGGAATAGTACGGGTGCTACTGCCATTGCACTTAACAACGGTACAGGTGCGCTTAATATTGGAACAAACGCAATTGCGCACACCATTACAATTGGTAATGTGACGGGAGCTACCAGAGTGAATGTGAATACCGGCACAGGTTTATTTAATGTAACAGCAACTAATTCAATTTTTAGTGGTACAGTAACAGCATCGTGTGGTGTTCTGATTTGTTCTGACATTCGTTATAAAAAAGACATTACAAATTTAAAAGGGTCATTAGATAAAGTACTGCAATTACAGGGCGTCAATTATTTTTTCAGAAAAGACGAGTTTCCTGAAAAAAGTTTTACCGATACGAAACAAATTGGTTTTATTGCTCAGGAAGTAGAAAAGATATATCCTGAATTTGTTGCAACTGATAGTAAAGGATACAAATCGGTTGATTATTCACGTTTAACTCCTGTTCTTGTTGAGGCCTTAAAAGAATTGCAAAAACAAGTTAATGAACTTCAGCAATCAAATAATGTCCTGAAAGAAGGAACTGTCAGCAAACAAGATTTTGAAAAATTAAAAGCAGATATTCAGAAATTAAATGATCTGGTGAAGAATAATACAGAAGCGAAGATGTCTTCTGAGAAGTAAGTTTCTGTTTTTACTTCTGTATAGACCATGATTTCGTAAGCCGTTCTTCCTTGTAAATGATGATTCTTTTGTTTCTTGAGAGATGCTCTTTAGCTAATACCTGATGAAAGACAAATGTATAATGACACTCTTGCTTTTCCTTTCCTTTGGGATGGAAGGGATCGGTTTTGCTCAGGTGCTTTCAAATAATGGTGCTGTTGGAAATATTACTTCCGGTACGGTTATCAGCAATGTAATTGATGTTGACAATACCATCGGCACTATCGGAAATTCCGGAACAATTACCATGTCCGGAAATCTTACCAACAGCGATATTTTTAACGGAAGCGGACTTATTAACCTTACCGGCAACCTGACAAACAACGGGACTTTTTCTGGAAACAGTATATCTTTTAACGGAGCTACAAATATTCTTGGTTCTACATACAGTTCTTTAAATGATGCAACCATAGCTGCCAGCAGTTCACTTGTGGGGTTTTCCGGGAACATGAATATTGCCGGAAATTTTTCTAACGATGGCACCTTTACACACAACAGTGGCACACTGACATTCAACGGCAGCACTGCACAGACTATTGGCGGAACTACACGAACAGATTTTAATAACATCACACTTAGTAATAGTACCGGAGTTAGTTTGTTGAGCGATGAACGTTTGATTAACACACTTACCATTAATGCAGGAACTTTTACAACTACCGGATTTAACTTTACTCTTCTTTCCTCGGCTGCAGGAACTGCAAGTATTGCCCCTATGACAAATGTTTCTGCCGATTTTGCTGGAAATATTATCATGGAGCGATTTGCGCCCGAGAGTTTAATTCCAGATGATTGGAGATTCTTAGGTTCTGCAGTGAGTGGTGCTACTATTGCGGATTGGACAGATAATTTTGCTACCAGCGGATTTACAGGTGCTACCTGCGGACCTGCTGATTGTGCACTAAACGGTTGTTATGCGACTTGCAATTACCCTTCTATCTATACGTATGATGAAACAATAGGTGGTGTTTTTGATATGGGGTATGTTGCCGCAGGCAATGTTACAGATGCCCTTGCTGCCGGAAAAGGTTTTTGGGTTTATTTGGGACCGACTCCTGTAACCTTTGATGTGCCTGGACCTCCAAATAAATTTACTCAACCACTTTCCGTTACCTATACTAATACCGGCAGTCCTGCTGATGATGGATGGAATCTCGTTTCCAATCCCTATCCATCTGCTATTGACTGGGACGATGCAAATTGGACAAAAACAAATATGAACGATGCAATCTATATTTATAATTCTTACACTGGAACATATGCCTATCATTGTCCGCTTGATTCATCTCCTATAAATGGAAATGGCGGTTCGCAATACATAGCTTCTCAGCAGTCATTTTGGGTCATAGCAAACGGAGTTGGTACGCCTGTCTTGAAGGCAGAAGAATTAGTGAAAGCATCGGCTCAAAATCCAACCTTTTTTAAAATAGGAAGTAGTCCTAATGTCAGCCATTATCCCATGACTTTCAATGATTTTTCTGTTCCGCCTAACACAAACAACACCCCATACCGTTTAAAACTTACTGCGACCGGAAATGGATATGACGATGAGATATTTATCCACTTCAAGCAGGGTGCAGCTAATAATTTTGATAGTAAGTACGATATGCGGAAGCTGACTCATCCTAATAGTAATGTGCAAAATTTTTCTTCTGTAATGAATAATACACTGGATCTTGCGGTCAATGGATTGCCTCCGCTTACTGCTGATGTAAATATTCCTCTTCGTTTGACTGTTCCTGTATCAGGAATATATAAAATTTCTCGGGATAGTATTTTGATGTTTCCAAAGAGCTACTGTCTTTTTCTCGAAGATCTTGCTACCGGAAATATGATGGATCTGCGCTCAACCATTTCTTATTCATTTTCCATTGCAGATACAACCAAAGCTCCGCGTTTCATTCTGCGTATTTGTGATTCTCTTACCTCATTGGGGGTTCATGAAAACAAAGATTTGTTTTTAGTAAATGTTTTCTCCGATCATGGCGAAGTATTTCTTGTCTTTAATCTTCCTCAAGTGACTAATGTGAAGATTAGTATTTATAATATGATGGGGCAAAAGATATTATCGCTGAATGAGATGCCCCTGCAAAAGGAAAAAGTGTTATTGCCCCTGTATGCCTCTTCCGGAATTTATATTGCTGTTGCAGAAATGCCCACTGGTGTTATCTCAAGAAAGGTCATGTTTCCTGAAAGATAAATTTTATTATTCCTCTTATTTCTTTATTTCCTGAATTATGTATGTTTGCCGGACAGACTTTCGTGCTTTGTCATAAAACATACAACAATATAAATATTCTCCTATGAAAAACGACACTCTTGTTTTTGAATTGATCAAAGAAGAACGCGACCGCCAGATGCGTGGACTTGAACTCATTGCTTCCGAAAATTTTGTAAGCGATCAGGTGATGCGCGCTTTGGGTTCTGTGCTCACAAATAAATATGCCGAAGGACTTCCGGGAAAAAGATATTATGGCGGGTGCGAGGTGGTGGATAAAGTGGAACAATTAGCCATTGACCGTGCAAAAACATTGTACAATGCAGAGTGGGCGAATGTTCAGCCGCACTCAGGCGCACAGGCAAATGCATCGGTAATGTTGGGTGTGTTAAAACCCGGAGATAAAATTCTTGGATTTAATCTTGCCCATGGAGGACATCTTACGCATGGTTCTCCTGTAAATTTTTCAGGAAAACTTTATGAGCCGCACTTCTACAGTGTGGATAGAGAAACAGGAAGAGTAGATTATGATGCTGCAGAAAAAACTGCACAGCAGGAAAAACCAAAGCTAATCATATGTGGTGCATCTGCTTATTCTCGGGATTGGGATTATGCACGGCTCAGAAAAATAGCCGATTCAGTAGGTGCATTGCTGATGGCTGATATGGCTCATCCTGCGGGATTGATTGCACGAGGGTTGCTCAGAGATCCTCTCCCGCATTGTCATATTGTTACCACTACCACGCATAAAACCTTGAGAGGTCCTCGAGGAGGAATGATTCTGATGGGGAAAGATTTTCAAAACCCATGGGGACTTACTACACCTAAAGGAGAAATTAAAATGATGTCTGCTATTTTGGATGGCGGTGTTTTTCCGGGTACGCAGGGTGGCCCTCTGGAGCATGCAATCGCGGCAAAGGCAATTGCTTTCGGTGAAGCAATGGAAGAATCTTTTCTTAAATATGCTACCCAAGTGATGAAGAACGCACATGCTATGGCAAAAACATTTTTGGGTAAAGGATACAGCATCAGTTCCGGAGGAACGGATAATCACTGCATGCTGATCGATCTTAGAAATAAAAACCTTACAGGGAAACAAGCGGAGGAATCTCTTATTAAGGCAGATATTACCGTAAACAAAAACATGGTGCCTTTCGATGATAAATCTCCTTTTGTTACTTCAGGGATAAGAATTGGAACCGCTGCAGTTACGACCCGCGGATTGAAAGAAAAGGACATGATTAAAATTGTTGAACTTATAGACGATGTGCTGATGAATACAGAAAACGAAACGCGCATTGCTGGTGTGAAGAAGAATATAAATAAGTGGATGAAGAAGTATCCGTTGTTTGGGTGGTAAAATGCCCCTCCCAACTGAACTGCGTTCGCAACCTTGCGGTTGTCCTTCAGGGAGGGCTTAAGTACTGAAAGTCTCCCCTTAAGAGGGAGATTTAGAGGGGGCTTCAATTATCATGGTGAAACTCGACTATACAAAGTTTGTTCCTTCGCAAGGAAAATTATTGCTCTCTGAGCCCTTCAGCACCGATCCTAATTTCAAGCGCACTGTTGTTCTGCTTGCTTCGCATAATGAAGAGGGGAGTGTTGGATTTGTTCTAAATAGACCCATGGATCTGAAACTTGACCAGATCATAGATGAGTTTAAGGGATGTAAACTTCCGGTATGGGATGGAGGTCCGGTTCAGCGCGACAGTTTGTTTTATATCCACACGCTTGGCGATGCAATTCCTGACAGTGTTCCAATTATAGGAGATTTATTCTGGAGCGGAAATTTTGAAACCGTACGGGCGCTCATTAAAGGAAAAAAGATTGCGGAAAATGAAATTCGTCTTTTTGTGGGCTATTCAGGATGGGCAGCGAAACAACTGGAAGATGAAATAAAACGAAACTCATGGCTGGTTGCACCTGCATCGGTGGATGTGGTGTTTGGTAGCGAGCGCGAAAAGCTTTGGCAGGAAGTTTTAAAAAGCATGGGAAAAGATTATTCCATCATCGCCAACTTTCCTGAAAATCCTCAGATGAATTGAAGGTGTTATTTCCCCATTAAACATTATTCATAATTAAGGGTTTAGTCGAATTTTGTGCTTTCCTGCTTTAGTGGCGATATGATTTTTACCACAAGAACACTAAGGTTCACGAAATAGTTTTTAATCAAATCATCTTATGCGCCCGAGATTTGCACATTGGCGTGCTCGTTAATGTTCTGATTAAACGGACAATTTTTCTTCTGCGCGCGCCAAAGAGCAAAAACGGGCGGTCAAAAACACGCGCCAAAAAATTACCATATATTTGCTCAAAATTTGAAGGAATGAACATTAAACTTTTAGGACAAGGTTTTGAACCCACCTCGGCAGACTCCGTAGGCAATCAATTAATCAAATTCTTTTCAGATACAGACTTCCATACTTTCACTGGCATTTCCGCTTTCGCCAGTCAAGCAGGTGTAAATGGACTTGCCAAACATATTGCATCCGCAAAGAAACATCTCAATATTATCACCATCGTTACAGGCGTTGACCAGAAAGGAACATCTAAAGAAGCATTGGAGGCACTACTGAAGCTGAATATCAACGCTTATGTTTTTTATCAGCCGTCCTATACAATCTTTCACCCGAAAATTTATCTTTTTGAAGGCGCAGAAAAATCCGAATTGATTATCGGTTCATCTAATCTGACGGCACAGGGATTATTTACAAATGTTGAAGCATCATTGCTCATCAGCATTGATAACAGCATTGAATCCGACAAGGAAATTATCAATCAGCTCAAAGATTATTTCAAAGGCATTTTTGATTTTTCTGACCCCAATCTGAAAAAACTATCTAAAAAAATAATTGCCGATTTAGTAAAAGCAAAAGTAGTTCCGACAGAAGCAGAAAGAAAAGCCATTCAGGATAAAGCACCAACAGCCGATAAACAAGAAACTGGAAATATTATTTCAAAAATATTCCCCAAAAGAACACTTGCAAAAATTCCAAAAGAATTTAGGTCAGATAGAAAGCCAAAAGGAAAGGCAGATAAAGAAGAAAAGATTGAAATAAAAAGCAAGGCATCAAAATTATTATGGGAAAGCGGAGCATTGACAGAACGCGATTTGACAACTCCGAAAGGTTCTACAACCCATCAAACAGGTTCAATGCTTTTCAAAAAAGGGAAGTTGAAAGGAATAGATCAAAGACATTATTTCAGAGATAAGGTTTTTTCCTCTCTTTCATGGTCTCAAGATACAAAGCCCAGTACATCACATCTCGAAAAAGCGACAGCATTATTTAGGATAATAATAATGGGAAAAGATTATGGAGTTTTTAAACTGACAATTACTCATAATCCAAAAACCGATACCCGTTCTTATGAGCAGAAAAACTCAATGACCTCCATAAGTTGGGGCAAGGCAAGAAAAATCATTGCCCAAGATAAGTTGATCGGAAAGAACGCCAGTTTATATAAAAATGCCAAAAAGAAAGACGAATTCACTCTCATAATTGAGTGATGTTTCACCCTTAAAACCGTCCTGTTAATAATTCTTTTCTCAAATTTGTCGAAGTTTTACATTTCCTTATTACCTTTGGACTGAATTAGTCCAAAATGAAGTTCGAGAAAACCTTTGGTGATACGGTTAAAAAACTTCGGGAAGAAAAAAATCTTCCCTTGCGTGAGGTCGCAGAAGCATTGGAAATTGATACATCCATGTTAGGCAAGATTGAAAAGAATAATCGAAAGCCGACAAAACAACTCATTGAAAAGTTCGCCAAGTATTTTAAAGTAGAAGCAAAAGATTTAACGATTGCTTTTATTAGCGACACGGTCGCCTATCAGGTAATGGATGAAGAAGATTTTGCAAATGAAGTCTTGAAAGTAGCCGAAAAGAAAGTGAAATATTTAAAAACTAAAAAAACTTCTTAGCCAATGAAGCTAATCACAGAAGCAACAACAGAAAAATTAAGAGGCGGGTTTTATACTCCCGAACCTATCGCTGAATTTATTTTGCGTTGGGGGATAAACGGCAGTGAGGATTCCGATATTCTTGAACCGAGTTGCGGTGATGGTGTATTCTTAGAGCAGTTAAAGAAGCATAAATTAAAATACAAATCCATAACAGCCGTTGAATTTGATGATGAAGAAGCAGAAAAGGCAGATAAAATTCAATTAAAAAATAAACAGATTATAAATGACGACTTCCATACATATTGCAACAACACACACAAGCGGTTTGATTTAATCATAGGCAATCCTCCATATATCCGCTACCAGTTTTTTGACAGGAAACAGCAAGTGGAAGCGGGAGATATTTTTATTAAAGCAGGTTTAACATATTCCAAACTTACAAACGCTTGGGTTTCGTTTGTAGTAGGTTCTTCGCTTCTACTCAAAGACAAAGGCGGAAAAATCGGTTTCGTTCTGCCAGCGGAGATTTTACAGGTATCATTTGCACTGCAACTAAGAAAATTCATTGCGAAATTCTACAATAAAATAAATATCATTTCATTTGAAAAACTTGTATTCCCGAATATTCAGCAGGAAGTAGTTTTATTATTATGCGAGAAAAACGAAACAAAGAATCACAACATAGAACACATTGAATTAAGAGACGCAAGCGAATTACAAACGCTTGATGTAGCAAGATTGAGAAGCCCAAAAAAGAAAATTGATTTCAAATCAAATAAATGGACTTTTTATTTCTTGGATCAGGAGGAAATTGATTTTCTGGAAAACATTGCTCAAAATAAAAACATTCCTACAATCGGAAAATATGCAAATGTTGAAGTCGGAATTACAACAGGTTCAAATGATTTCTTTACTGTTCCCTTAACCACTATTGAAGAATATGATTTGCACAATTACGCAAGACCGATGGTCGGAAGAAGTGTTCAGGTTAACAGCGTAATTTTTACAGAAAAGGATTGGCAGAAAAATAAATTCTCAAAAGCCAAAGCGCATTTGCTCGTATTTCCTGAAAGAGATAAATTAAATCGGAAGAATGGCGCAGTAAAATATATTGAGCATGGAGAAAATTTAGGAATACATAAAGGATATAAGACAGGAATCCGTGATGATTGGTTTGTAGTTCCTTCTTTAAAAATATCTGACGCTCTATTTATTAGGAGAAATAATCTGTACCCGCGCCTAATCATTAATCAGGCAGGAGCATACACAACCGATACAATGCACCGGGTATTTCTGCATCAGGGAACAAACATTAAAGCGTTCACGGCAAGTTATTACAATTCGCTTTCGCTTGCGTTCACAGAAGTAAGCGGGAGAAGTCACGGAGGCGGGGTTTTAGAATTAATGCCGAATGAAGCAGAGCGGGTGCTTCTACCCTATCATAAAGACAATGCCTCTTTGCTTCCTACAATAGATAAACTTCTCCGCAATAAAACCAACATTGATGAAGTATTGAAAATTACTAATCAGGTAATTTTAAAAGAGCATTTCGGCTTAACGCAGAAAGAAATAAAATTAGCACACAGTATTTGGAAAAAATTGTCCGCAAGGCGGTTGAATAGAAATAAAAAGTCGGATTAAAATATTTATTAAAGTAAAAGCATAAAATAAAGTTTCAAAAAATGAATCAGGAACAAAAACAAAAAGTCATTGCTCAGTTAGACCCATTTTGGAAACTCGATATTGATAAACGAATCGCAGAAGTTTATAAAGACTATCAGGATTTATCAAGCATAGTAATCAGTTATTATACTGTCGCGGAACTTTCGGCATATTCAAAAAAAGTGATTTCACAACTTGGACAAGTTCTTGAAACACCCTTTTCTAACATTCTACCATTTCAATATCAATTTCAAAACGATTTCGGCAACGGAAATTTAGGCGATGACCTTACTAATTTGAATGCTCATATTGAAAAAAATGATTTCGCTTCAGCGGTAAGTGTTTTAACCCGTTTGGTTTATTATCAAGTTGCAAATGGTTTCTGGGAAAAAGTTTTAGAGAAAGACGATAAAAAAAGATTTGCAAAAATTGGCGAGATGGAAAGCAAACTAAATTTGATTACAGAACAGCTTGCAAAAAATGCAGAAGGAAATAAGAATCTGCTTGAAACATTAAATCAAGAAAAAGAAAAACTTGAGCTTTTAGTTACAACGAAGAAGAAGGAATTGGGAGAAATAGAAGGTTTGCTTCCTACCGCAAGAAACCATTCCGAAGAAATAAATAAACTTCTCAACACAAGTACAGCAACTAACGAATCAATAAACAGCTTACTTACACAGCAGACAAAAAACCTTGAAGACATCGGCAAAAAATTTGAAGAAGAAAAAACTTTTTATACGGCATTTCAACAAGAGATAAAAGACCTAAAAGAATTATTCAACACAGAAATTAAAGCAGGGACGAAAAAGAATACTGACTTTGATACCATGCTATTGTCAGTCACAGATAGGAGTAAAACTTTTGATCAAAGAATTGCCGTCCTGAATGAACTAATCGGAAAAGAAGGAGCCGAAAAATTATTTAATACTTTTAACGATAGGAAAAACGCCTTGGAAGATCCCATTAAGCGTTGGGCAAATATTGTTTTTTGCACTGGCGCAGTAGCATTGATTTTAATCGTAGGAATATTTACAAACTTCTTTGGCGCGGTTGGTGGTTTTCCAAAAGAAGTGGATTGGCATTACTTATTGATTAACTCAATTAAATCCCTACCAGTAATGATTGTTTTACTCTTCACCATAAAACAATATGTTAGAGAACGAAATTTTCAGGAAGAATATGCCTTTCGTTCAGCCATTGCATTAACTGTTCAAGCATACGGAGATATAGCAGGAACTAAGAAAGAAGAATTAATTATGAAAGCCATTGCAACTATTTATTCTTTGCCTTCAATGATGAAAGAAAAATCAAGTAGTTTCTTTGGATATAGAAGCAAGATTCTAAGCGACACCATGAAAGAAATAAATGAAACATTAAAAACTATTAAATCATAAAGAATAGTCCTGAGTAATTCTGCAAGGTTTCTTTCATTTCCCCTTTTTCTTCTCGTTTTCAGTATTTTAAATCCTTGGCATACTTTTTGGAAGTTCCATCCGTTATAACCAATAAACCAACTTGACGATGATTATGTTTTTACGCTAAAGAAAAGTAATACTAACCAATAAAGTCCTGAGATAGAAATCAGGCATAGCGTAAAATGTCAAGTACAAGTGAAACAGGACATGCAAAAAATGTTGCAAACTTCGAGGACTTAATCTCGTTTTGCACGGGCTACGGAACCGCCTACAATCCGTCCAAAGCCAGTATCAAACTGCCAGCGTTAAACACGCTGTTCACTTCTGCGAAAACGGTTTTGCAGACAGTGAAATCAAACAAAACCATTCTCGACAACGCAACCAATGTTAGAGAAATCGGTTTTGAGCCTTTCAAAAAACTTTGCACAAGAATTGTCAATGCGCTCGAAGCAACAGACGCTTCCAAGCAGACAGTGAATGACGCAAAGACAATCAATCGGAAAATTCAAGGCAAACGGGCGGACAATTCTCCCCTCTCCTCTGGGAGAGGGGCTGGGGGTGAGGTGCCAACTGATCCAAGTGCACTGACTCGTAGACAGTTTAGTATTCTTCAATGCCGTTCGGGAAAACCCGGACGGCATTTTAGTTTTCTCGCATGACAGCTGAGTATTCTGCCTTGACGCTCCAGTGTTCTTGCGTGACAGCTGAGTGTTTTCGCGTGACACTTTAGTGTTCTTCAATGACGCGCGAGTGTTCTTGCCTGACAGCTGAGTATTCTTGCATGACGCTTGAGTGTTCTTCGATAACATTTTAGAATTCTTGCAAACTCACAAATGGCAAGCCCATTGCGCACAAGCGGTATTCTCCTTTATAGTTCTGTGTGCGCAAAGCGCTTGCCATTTTTCCAACATTGTGCCAGCAGACAGCATTGTGCAGGACGCATAACTAAAAATACAAACAGCAAAAAAACATCATCCGGTAGTTTAGTTCTAATGCATTTACCTAGGGACAGGAATCAATATTTTTTTCGAGATAGTGGCATCACCCATATCCGAAACAGCAATATAAATTCCGGCAGAAAGAGTCGGTAGATTGAGTTTTATCTTTTCGTCTTTTACATACAAATTACTCTGTGAAGATATTTTTTCGCCTATCATATTGTAAACGCTGATGTTGACCTGAGTTTTTTTGTCGAGAGAAAACAGTAGGAATACTTCACCGCTTTCATAAATGACAGCTACCGAGGAATATTGTGGAGAGTGTTCATTTGCAAAAAGAGGATTAGAATTAACAACCATTATTGTTTTGTTAATTGTATCGGAACAGTTGCCATCAAATGCACTCAGGGTAACAGTATAAGTGCCGGTAGAAGTATAGGAATGGGCTGGATTCATGGAATTATTTATTCCGGAGGCATCGCCAAAGTTCCATTGATAAAAAGAAGCACCGGAAGAATTATTTGTAAAGGAGACACTGTTGTTGATGGCAATATCAACCGTATAGGTATTTGCAGTAAATCCTGCAGTAACCATTGTTGCTGGTTGTGAAATAGAAACAGCTGCAGCAGATGCGCATCCATTTGCATCGGTGATGGTTGCAGAATAATTTCCCGCTGATAAATTAAGGGCTGTTGAAGTCGTTTGTCCATTACTCCATAAATAGGAATAAGGGAAAATACCTCCTGTTGTTGTCACCGAAGCTGTTCCATTGCTTCCACCGGAACAGGAAGCATTGGTGAGAGAAACGCTGTTAATGATAACAGCAGGTTCCGTGATGGAAACTGAGGTTGACGTGCTGCATCCATTTGCATCAGTAATTGTTACGGAATAAATTCCTGTAGATAAATTTATGGCAGGTGAAGTGATTTCTCCGTTATCCCAAAGATAAGAATAGGCAGGTGTACCTCCTGTAGTGGTAACTGACGCTTTTCCATTGCTTCCGCCAAAGCAGGAAACATTAGTTTGGATGATTCCGGCAGCAAGAGGAGAAACAGGTTGAGCTATGGTAACAGTTTGGATATTAGAACAACCATTTGCATCGGTGATTGTTACACTATAAATTTGAGATGTAAGATCTGAGATTTGTGATGTGGTTTCACTATTGTTCCATACATAAGTGTATGGAGAAGTGCCACCTGTGGGAGCTATTGTAGCTGAGCCATCATTTCCTCCGAAGCACGAAACATTAGTTTGAGACGCAGTGGAAACAAGAGTTGCGGGCTCAGTAATTGTTGCTGAGGCAATGCTTATACATCCTGTACCATCTGTAACGGTTACATTATAGTTTCCGGCCGGTAATCCGGTAGCAGAAACAGTTGTTTGCTGAGGGGAAGTGTTCCATGAATAGGTGAATGCAGGATTTCCTCCGGAAATGCCGGCAATTGCAGAGCCGTCATTTTTTCCGTTACAAGTTGCTGGAGTTGAAGAAGAAATGGTAGCAGTTACTCCTCCAATGTTCGAAACATTTGCTGTGCCGGCTATGGTACAACCATTTGCATCGGTAATTATTACGGAATAACTTCCCGCATTTAATCCTGTAGCCATTGCGGTTGTTTGATTGTCGTTCCACAAATAAGCATAGCTGGAAGTGCCGCCTCCAACTGTAGCTGACGCATCTCCATTAGAACTGTTGCAAAGGGCAGAATTTACAGAAGTTGTTACCGTAAGTGCTGAGGGTTGTGTGATGGAAGCTGTTGTGTTTTGTGTACAACCGTTTGCATCGGTGATAGTTACAGAATAATTTCCGAAAGATAAATTTGCTGCAGATAAAGTTGTTTGACCATTATCCCATAGATAAGAATAAGAAGGGTTGCCCCCTGCTGCGGTTACTGTTGCTGTTCCATCACTTCCGCCAAAGCAGGAAACATTGGTTTGTGAAACAGTATTTGTTAAAGCGGTAGGTTCAGTAATAGAAATAGTTGCTGTAGTTGTACATCCATTCGCATCAGTAGTTATCACGGAATAGTTTCCTAAAGATAAATTTATGGCAGAAGATACGGTATCTCCATTACTCCAAAAATAGGAATAAGAAGGTGTGCCACCGGCAGGAGAGATTGTTGCTGTTCCATTATTCCCTCCAAAGCAGGAGGCATTGGTTTGTGAAACAGTATTTGTAAGAACTGTTGGTTGGGTAATGCTAACAGTTTCAGTAGCAGTACATCCATTCGCATCTGTAGTTGTTACAGAATAATCGCCTAAAGACAAATTGGAGATACTTGAAGTGGTTTGAGTGTTGCTCCAGAGGTAAGAGTAAGAAGGGCTGCCTCCCGCTGCTACCACTGTGGCTGAACCATTATTTCCGCCAAAGCAGGAAATGTTTGTTGGAGAAATAGTGTTCGCAAGTGCTGCCGGTGCGTTTATAATGATAGTATCTGTAACGGTTCCGCAAGTAGGGCTATTTACACTTATAGAATAAGTACCCGAAGTGCAATTAAAAAGCGTATCAGAAGAGGAAGACCCTGTAGTTGTTTTTACCGTAGTTCCGGCAGAGTTTTTCCATACATAATTCCATGGACCAGATCCTGTTCCTCTTGCAATTGCAAGCCCATTGTTGCCGCCTGCGCAAGATATATTCACCCTGTTTTTAGTCATAGGAGCAGAAATATGCAAGAGGAAACGTGGAGCGACAGTAGTGTCGGAAATGGTGAATGAATAGGATGCAGTTGTTCTCAAGTCAGTCATGCTTCCGGTTTTTTTATCTTCAAGAAACACGCAGGAACTTGCAGGCAACATCAGAACATTGTCGCGGGAGATGGTATATGTTCCTGTAGCAGGCACTTTGAGGCGTATCGGAATAACTACATCAGAAGTGAGAGGAGGTAAACTGTTAATGGACAAATCTTTATTGCCCGCTATCACAGAGGAGAAATTCTGAACAGAGGTGTTTGGGTTAGTCAGTTTCCATCCATCATACTGATTGTCAAAATTGTTAGTGGCGTCCTGCATGAAGCGGATAAATGTTTCATCGTCATACCCGTTTCCACTCGAAGTAAGTTTAATGCTATTGGTAAGAGTGTTTGAATTAAGAGGAATCGGAAAATCTTTAAATGCCATTGGGTAGTTACTTGTGTTCAAGGGTTGTGCTGTTCTCAAAAAAGTTCGATTATTTTGTGTAGAGGGTGCTTTCACCAATTCTCGGACTGTGAGTGTAGGAGCACCGGATGCTTGTACCCAAAATGCCTGCTGAGAAGCTATGTATCGCGATCCTCCATTTACCGGAGCTCCTGTAGCATAACTCGCATAAGTTCCGGTACTAGAATTGTAGATATAAATTGTTCCGCCTATATTTGTTCTGGTCCAATGAGTTGCATCGGTTGCTTCATCCCAATCTATGGCAGAAGGATAAGGATTGGCAACAAGATTCCATCCATCATCAACAGCACTGCCGGTATTGGTGTAAGTAACGGAAAGTGTTTGGGTAAATGCGTTTGGAGGTCCAGCCACATCAAAGGTTACAGGAGTAGGTCCCAGATAAACCCAGAACCCTTGTCCGTTAGATATGGAATTTGTAACATTTGTTGCGGCAACATATCCATTATCTAAACTTCCGCCTACTGTTTCATCATACGTATAGATGGAAGGGTAAGAGCAAGTTGCAAAACATCCGTTTACTGCGCAATCAGTAGGTCCGCAGGTAGCACCTGTAAATCCGCTGGTAGCAAAATTATCTGTCCAGTCAGCAATAGTAGCACCACTCACTGCAGAAGAAAAAAACCTCCAATCATCCGATGTGGGACTGCTCGCAGGAGCATATCGCTGCATGGTGATATTTCCCACAAAAGAAGCATTGTCGGGTATCGCAGCAATGTTTGCTGTGGTGCCGGCATCGGAAATTAATGTAAAGGTTTGTCCGTTGGCATCAAACGTGCTAAAATCGGCCAAGGTTAAAGAGTTGATCAGATTTTGTGCGGAAGAGAGACTTACGGTGGATGTGGTGTTGTTATTAGTTAAATCGAAAAAATCTGTGACTGTGCTTCCCGAAATTGTTTGTAAACCGCTCCCGTTGAAATTTACAGTGCCGCTGTTGTGGGCATATGTTGCATTATTTGTGAAATCACCTGCAACATTTATTGTACCTACAGGAGCAGTTAATGTACCTGATGAGATAAGGAGATTGTAAAATGAAGAAGTAGCACTTCCGCCAATGGATGTGGCTACTCCCGCAAAATTAATAGTGCCGCTGTTGTGGGTAAATGTTGCGTCATTAGTAAAAGTGTTGGTGATGGTAAGTGTATTGGTCGGGGCAGTAAAACTGCCTGTGGTAAGTGTAAGATTTTGCAAAGTCAAGTCAGTTAATGTATTAAAAGAAAGTCCGCCAAAAGAATTATCTACAACAACATCTGTGAGTGTAGCTGCCAAATCGGTTGTTGTAAATACTTGATTGGCTACTGTACTATTAAAAGTCAGCACGGTAGCGTTGGTAGTAGCATCCAATACAGATGGGCTGCTGTTATCTGTATAGTCTCCGGCAATATTTACTGTATTTGGCAGCACCACTGCAGTTGCTACACCATCAACAATAAAATTATTAAAAGTAGCTGAGCTGGTTCCGTCAATAGTTGAACTGCCGTTGAAAATGATTGATCCACTATTATGCGTAAATGTTCCGTTATTGGTAAAACTTCCTGATACATAAAGATTGCTGGCATTGGGCGCGGTTAATGTATTTCCCGAATTCACCACCACATTCGAAAAATAGAAATCCGCAGTTCCGCTTAAAGTAGTTGTGCCGCTAAAAATCACCGTTGCTGCCGCATCACAGCCAAAACTACCCGTTAGGGAGTTATTAGTAAAATCGGTTGCCAGAGAAATAAATTCGTTGCCACCAGAGCCAAATGTTACAACACTTCCATCATCCATTACAATCCGGCATAATGCCGAATAGCCACTGGTAGAAGCGCCTTGAATAACATAATTAGCAGTAGAAATAAATCTTATCAGAGCTGTACCATCTCCTCCTACAACTGTATTGCTTAAAAACACATAATTTGCAGTGCCCGCTAAATCAATTTCCCCGGTCCCGCTATTAATTATCAATGCCGCATTTCCTAAATATTGTAAATCAGTGGAAACAGTTAAAATTGTTCCATCTGCAATAGTATAAGTTCTTGCAGAACCGCTGGCATCAAAAACTAATTTATTAAAAGTGGTAGATCCTGTCAGCGTGAATGATCCGGCACTGAATTTTGTTGTTCCATTGTTATGAGTAAATGTAGCGGAGTTGCTAAAAGTGTTTTGTATATTTAAAGTGCCTGAAGTTGAAGTAAAGGCAGCAGTGCCACTTAATGAAAAAGCACCAAGTATGGTTATTGCTTTTGTGCCTCCTGAAAATGCTCCTGCGGTTTGAGAAAAGGAAGAATTAAATGTGAGTGATGCAGAAGACAATGAAGAGGCAGTGAATGTTCCTCCTGAAACAGTAACAGTACCACCTAATGTAGTGGTACCGTTTCCGCAATTAAAATTTCCGGCAGATAAAGCGAAAGCACCAGTACCCAAGTTTGATGATCCGGCACCCAAGGTTACTGTGCCGCCAGCTTGTGTGTAGGGGCCATTGGCAGCGCTCATGGATAGTATTCCATTGCCTGTTCCATTATTTAAATTAAATGTAGCAGTAGAACCTGCTTGAACTACAAAACCACTTGCTCCAACGGTAACAGTTCGTGCTGTATTTATGGAACGTGATATTGTTTGTGTATACCCCGTTTTAATTAAGATGCCTGCCACTGATGGGTTTAGATCTATTGTGCAAGCCGTATTATTTGCACCAAACTCGGCAATATCGTTCACACCGGGTTTTACTCCACCAACCCAATTAGTACCGGCATTCCAGCTTGCAGTTGTGCCTAGCCAAACAATGTTAGCAGCAAACAAACGTGTAGGTGCCAAAATAAAAGAGAGGAAAAAGATGAAGATGTAAATTCTTTTCATGAGGAAAATGTTAATATACATTATAATGTTAATTCGAATGTTTGTGACAAAAGAAAAATGAGCATAAATTTAGTAATTTTCTGCTATTGCAGTTACGATTGTTGTATAAAAAGGTTACATAATTTTTCGAACATTTGAGGATTTTTATTTGAGTTAGACGAACACCGGTTCTGTAAGGTTGGAGTAAAAAGAGACTCGAAACCCAGTAGTATCTGTGTTCTGTATTAATTTTCAGAGTTGCTTATACATCTATTTTGAGGATAATATATTATTATATTTACAATCTATTTTTAAAGATATGCCCTCACCAAAGAGCAATAGTATTATAGATGCAGGAGACATAAAAAAGCTGCTGCAGTTATTATTAGGTAATTGGTATGTGTTTATTCTTTGTTTTGTTGTTTCTCTTGTTTCGGGCTATTTTTATTCTTATAAACTCCCCGAAATTTTCGCAGCCAAGACGCAATTGGTGATGAAAAACGATGAAACCTATCCTATTCAGCAAGGGTTATATCAAGGGTTAGGCATTTCCGGATATTTAGGATATGAAAAACTGTCGAATGAAAAGAGAGTGTTGACCTCAACCGATCTTGTAACTCAGGTAATTTCTAAGCTCAAATTGGATGTTACATATTATATTGTAGGCAGAATTCAGACCAAGGAAGTATATGCTGGCACACCCTTTAATGTAGAAGCGAAAATGTCTGCAGGCTTTTACGAGATCCCTTTTATTTTCAAAATAAAGGATGAGAATAATTATGAGATATCTTATGATGTCAACGAAAAGCATTTTGTTGAACACCATCAATTTGGAGAACCGGTAATCAATAAATTGTTTTATATACTCATCACAAAAGAGAAAGTCCTCAATAGTTCTGCTATTGCTACGCTGAAAGACATTACCTATCAATTTATAGTTCATGATCAGATGAGTTTGGTTTATAAATATAAAACAGCGCTGGATGTTCAGGATTTAGAATACACTGCTATTCTTGAGGTGAGTATGAAAGATCAGATACCTGAGCGAGCGGTAATGTTTCTAGATACACTTTCAAAAGTGTATGTTAATAATTCTTTAAAGTCAAAAGTTAAAATAAACGAAAACACAATTAATTATATTGACAATCAGCTGGCTGAAGTTACAGCCATACTTGATTCTATAGAGCATATGCTTCAAAGCTACAAGGAGAAAAAGGATATTCTGAATATTTCGAAGGAAGAGACAGAATATTTTTCCAACCTGAGTAATTATGAGATACAAAAACGGAAATTGGATTTGCAGTTAAAATCACTTGAGTATTTGAAAAACTATATTGTTTCAAATATGAATAAGGAATTACTTCCTCCGGCATTATACATGGAAGGGGAGGATGCTTATTTAACTCAAGCCATTACCCAATTGTATGGTTTGCAGGTAAGAATTAATAATACGCTATTCAGCAGTACAGAAAAAAGCACTACTGTTAAGGAGGTGGATTATAAAATTGAATTGCTGCGAAATGACATTCTTAAATATATTGTAAATACTGAAAAAGCGATTCATGAGAAAATATCATCTGTGGAAGAGGAAATAGTTTTTTATAAGGATTTGCTGAAAGGTGTTCCTAAAAGCCAACGCGAGATGCTTAATATAGAGAGAAAACTTGGTGTGAACGAGAAAATGTATCTCTACCTGCTTGAGAAACGAGCTGAAACAGTTATTGCGCGTGCCGGAATTATTTCGGAAATTTCTATTATTGAATCTGCTCACTCTGTAGGCATAGTAGAGCCCGATAAGCAGAAGATATATTATAGTTTTATGACTGTTGGACTAATGATTGCATTTTTCATAGCGTTTATCCGGATGATTTTCTTTAGCAAGATAGAAACGATAGAAGAGTTGCGAGAATTAACCACCCTGCCTGTGCTGGGAGAGATTTTTCATTCTAAAGATGCAAAAGATTCGTACCTGATTGTAGATGCACATCCGCGCTCGTTTGTTACGGAGGCATTCAGATCCGTACGGACAAACCTTGAGTATTTTGCTCCCGATGTAAAATGTAAATCCGTTTTGATAACATCCAATCGCCCGGGAGTAGGAAAAACATTTTGCTCTATCAATCTTGGAATAATTCTTGCCAAGGGCGGGAAAAAAGTGTTGCTTCTAGAACTTGATCTTCACAAGCCCAAAATATATTCAGCACTCAATGTTGCTTCCGAAGCAGGAATCAGTTTCTTGCTTGTAGGGAAAATTTCTCCGCAAGAAGCTATTAAGACCACTTCTGTAGAAAATCTAGATGTGGTAGTTGCTGGACCTACTCCCCCCAATGCATCAGAACTTATTTTGAGTCAGCACCTTGCCGACTTGATCAATTATGCAAGAGAACACTACGATTATATTGTAATAGATACTCCTCCTATGGGAATAATTTCTGATGCCCAAACACTGATGAAGTATTCGGATGTGAATTTATTTGTTCTAAACACTAAATTTAATCCGCGCGAAGGTATGCAGTTTGCGCATAATGCGGTTGTAAATAGCAAGCTCGCCAATTTTGTATTTGTGTTAAATAACGTAAAACCTAAATATTCCAGATACTATAGCAAAAGCTACAGGTATGCTTATGGATATGGGTCCGGCTATACGCAGGAAACCTGATCATTTTTTTTTGCATTAAATTTTATTATGGTGGAGAAAGAAAAAAATGAGTGGACAGATATTATTCGAGCAAATACGAATTGGTTTGATTTTCATTTGGACCAGTTATGGAGTTTTCGTGATTTGCTTTTTCTTTTTGTGAGGAGGGATTTTGTATCTGTATATAAGCAAACTATTCTTGGTCCATTGTGGTTTTTTATTCAACCTGTTCTTACCTCATTAACTTTTACATTTATTTTTAGTGGATTAGCCAAAATCAGCACAGATGGTTTGCCGGCAATTTTGTTTTATATGGCTGGTATTACCTTATGGACTTACTTTGCTGATTGTTTAAACAAAACGTCCTCTACTTTTATTGCAAACGCAGGCATATTTGGTAAAGTTTATTTTCCGCGTTTAATTATGCCTCTATCTGTTCTGATTTCTAATCTTATTAAATTAGGTATACAGGTTTTGATTTTTATTTCTATCTGGATTTATTTTTTATCCTCCTCAGATAAAATTCATCCGCAATGGCAGTTTATGTGGTTTTTGCCTATTTTGGTTTTTATGATGGCGGGCTTAGGGTTGGGTTTCGGTGTTCTTATTTCTTCTTTAACTACAAAATATCGTGATTTGACATTTTTAGTAGGTTTTGGCGTTCAGCTTTTAATGTACGGAAGTTCTGTAATCATTCCTATTTCCAGTATTAAAACAGAAAAAATAAAAATGCTTATGCTGCTAAATCCTTTAACCTCTATTATTGAAACATTTAAATACATTTTTCTTGGCAACGGATTTTTAAGCTGGCACTACCTTTTGTATAGCATGACATTCATGGTTGTATTATTATTTATTTCAATTATCGTTTTTAATAAGGTGGAAAAATCGTTTATGGATACAGTGTAGCTATTATGTCAGAAGTTGTAATAAAAGTAGAGAGCCTAAGCAAACAATACCGACTGGGTTTGGTGGGTACCGGCACCCTTGTACACGATATTAACATCTGGTGGCATAAGATACGCGGCAAAGAAAATCCTAATTTAAAAATAGATGCAACGAAAGGGGAGAGCAATGACCTGATATGGGCGTTAAAGGATATAAATTTTGAAGTAAAGCGGGGCGAAGTATTGGGTATTATTGGTAAAAATGGAGCGGGAAAATCTACCTTACTTAAAATACTTTCGAAAGTGACACAGCCTGCCACTGGAAGTATTAAAATTAAAGGACGTATTGCTTCCCTTCTGGAGGTAGGCACAGGCTTTCATCCTGAATTAACAGGTCGCGAAAATGTTTTTCTGAATGGAGCCATCATGGGAATGACAAAAGCAGAGATAGCTCGCAAATTTGATGAGATAGTGGATTTTTCAGGTGTGGAAAAATATATTGATACACCGGTGAAAAGATATTCATCGGGCATGTATGTGCGGCTTGCTTTTGCAGTGGCGGCCCATCTTGAGCCTGAAATTTTAATTGTAGATGAAGTGCTGGCAGTAGGCGATGCAGAGTTTCAGAAAAAATGTCTTGGTAAAATGAAAGACGTGAGCGGGCAGGGGAGAACAGTCTTATTCGTAAGTCACAACATGGGCGTGATTTCCGCAATTTGTACAAAAGCAATTTGGCTTGAAAAAGGCATTATAAAAATGAACGGACCAACAGAAAAAGTCATCACTACATACCTTGACCCCGAAGAAAAACAATTCACCAGAACAATAAAAAATGAAATGCGTGTGCGAGGAAATAAAGCAGTTGAATTTTTTGAATGTACAATATTGAATTTATCTGAAGCTAAAAAAAACTTCTTTGTTATTGGAGAAGATATTAGACTTGATTTTTTAGTGGAATCAAAAACGACTGAAGATGTTGGATTTTGGCTGATCATCAGAGATAGGGAAGGAAAGCCTATACTTTGTTCACATCAAAAAGATTATACCAAACAGAATATATCTCCGGGACGTTATGTTGTTTCCTATCAAACCAATGGCATTTCTTTATTGCCAGGAAATTATTTTGTTACTGCAGGAGTATTGAACTACTCATATACTAATTTTTTTGAGTGGGTTGAAAATTGTCAATCCTTTGAAGTGCTACCTGCTTTTAAAAATGGAAATAAATATGATGGAAGGCTAGGCGTGGTGATGCAAGCTGCTAATTGGGAAGTGGTTAAACATGACTAAAAAACCAAGAAAATATCTTTTAATTTCTCCACGAGAACCTTCGGGTGCCACTTGGCTGATTAATTGCTTTTTAGAATTAGGGATTAAAACATATAGGCGTCAAGATCCTGATTGGATGTGGCAAAAGCAGGAAGATGGTTCTTGTGTTTTAAATCCAGAAGAAAACATTCTACGTAAATGGCTACCAATTCTTTCTGCGGAAAAAGTGTTTTTATTTAAAGATGATATTGAGGTGCAGTGGACCCATGAGTGGCCAGTCAAGGGTTATAGCTCTTTGCCTGTGATTTATTTTATTAGAGACCCAAGAGATTCTATTTATTCTAGATATAAGAGAGAGTCTCCTAAGATTTCTTTTGCAGATTTTCTAGATATTCCGGACGCTGCAACTTTGCTTCATAAAATTGATAATTGGGTTTTATTTAATCTTTACTGGCTTCAACGAAAAAATCTAAAAGTATTTCGGTTTGAGGATTATAAGAATGATGCCAATAATACATTGAATTCAATTCTGGAGTATATTAAATTTGTACCTGATCCGGATAAATTTAAGAAAGCCATTGATGGATCAACTTCAGATAAGGCGCGGGAATCGGAAAATGAATATCGCAAAATTAATAATTCAGACAGTCAGGTTATCAATCGTGCTGGCGCGGTAAGCGAATGGAAAAAAATACTTGATCGGGAAGACAAGAAGGTAATCGATAAAATTGAAATTAAATCGGAGAAACTTTTAACTTATTTTGGTTATGAAGTGCGCGGGCTTGTTTCTGTTGAGAAAGACATCGTCATCTATCCAAATGTTTCGATTCTTCCTTTTTTTAGTCAGATAGAGTTTAGTCCGGAAGATGTTTTTCAGAACGAAAACAAACGCAGTTCAACACTCTCGTATCTTTCAGTATTTACAAAAACGATCAATAAAAAATGGTTGAATGAGTGTGGTATGCTTCCTTTTGAGATAGATATATTATTGAATAATCTCCTTGTTTTTTTTCAATTAATTCAGGATAAAAAGAAATATGATAAAATTCTCCTGCTAAAATCAAAACACAATCAAACTGAAGATAAGAATTCCATCACATTAAATTTGAAACGCTATGTGCATAGTGTAGTAAAGAAAATTATAAAAAAAATTAATCCCTAATCGCCATGGCATTTCTATTATGGATAACCGGGTTAGCCGGTTCAGGAAAAACAACCATTGCAAAAAAGGTGTATAGTAAAATGAAAAAGAAGCACCCTGCTTCTGTCTTTTTAGATGGAGACGATTTTAGAAGCATCATGCAGGATGAATTGGGTTTCGATTTAAAGGATAGAAAAAAGAATGCTTGGAGGATAGCGCGATTGTGCAGTTTCTTAACTTCGCAGGGTGTTAATGTGGTTTGCTCTACTATGTCTCTTTATAGGGAGATTCATACATACAACCGAAAACATAATAAAAAATACTATGAGGTTTTTATTGATGTAGATATGCAGGAGTTGATCAAGAGAAACAAGAAAGGATTATATTCCTTAGCAATAAAAGGAGAGATGAAAAACGTTACAGGAATAGATCTTCCTTTTGATAAACCTCAAGGTGCAGTGGTGTTTAAAAATAATAATTTGAAAGAAGTTAAATTGAATGCAGAAAAAATATATCAATTAATAAAATAAGCAATATGCAGCACGGAGATTTTACCGCATTAGCAAAGGCCTATAAATACAGGCCAGGATATTCCATTCCTTTATTGAGAATGATATTAAACGATTTGACTTGTCAAGTCTCAAAAAAAAATAAAGAGCTTGCTGTTGCAGATGTAGGAGCAGGAACAGGCAAACTAACAGAGAATCTTTTGGAGTTAGGATTGTCTCTTACTTCGATTGAGCCAAACGATGCAATGAGAGAAGAAGGTATGTCGTATGTTGCAGACAGAGGCAATGTGAAATGGCAGAAAGGCAGTGGAGAAAGTACAGCATTAATTTCAAGCTCAGTAGATTGGCTGTTAATGGGATCGTCTTTTCATTGGGTTGATTTTAATAAGGGGTTGGCGGAATTTAACAGGGTTTTAAAAAGTGGAGGATATTTTACAGCTATCTGGAATCCAAGGAATATTTTGTCAAGCGAACTACATTCTGGAATTGAATCTAAAATTCAGAAAATTGTACCCTCACTTAAAAGAGTTTCATCCGGTTCTTCCGGTTTTACAGAAAATCTCAGCCAGAAACTTATAGCATCTGGATATTTTAAAAATGTTATTTTTCTTGAAGAGGAATATAATATTACCATGTCGAAAGAAAGATACATGGGGGCATGGCATTCTACAAATGATATACAGGTACAGGCAGGTGCAGAAAAATGGAAAGAGATATTGAATATGATTGAAAGCGAAATAAAAAATCTTCCCGATATTTCTGTTCCATATAAGTCTAGGGCCTGGACAGCAATAAAAAAATAATTTTTTTTATTAATGAAATTAAAAAATGTATTTGGTACAAAGGCGGAGACATTAGAAGTTTTATCCGATAACGCAAAGTCCTTTCGTGTATTGCCTCTTTATAAATTCACTTGGCAGGAATGGGAAAGCAATCCTACCGCCATTTTAAATGCCATTAAGAAATCCATTAAAAGTAGCTCACTTATTATTCGTAGTTCTGCATTGAGTGAGGATACTCTTCATCTGTCTAATGCCGGGAAATATAGTTCTATAGGAAATATTTCAGCTGAAAGCGATTCTGAAATTTCAAATGCGATTGAAAAGGTTTTTAATTCCTACGAGAATATCATTCCACAGGATCAGGTTTTTGTTCAGGAACACTTGTCGGGTATTTGTTATGCTGGTGTTGCCTTCACTGCCGATGCTGATACTCTTGCGCCTTATTATATTATCAATTATAACGAAGGTAGTGATAGCGCAATTGTTACCAGTGGGCATAATGGACATCTGAAAACATATATTCAATATAAAGATTCTCCTGTTAAAGCACCGCTTTTGTTTTTGCAGAAATTGATCATTGCATTGAAAGAAATTGAGTTTTTTTTTGCTTCCTCATTTCTCGATGTTGAGTTTGCTGTAAATAAAAAAGAAGAAATATTTATTTTCCAAGTCCGACCCATAGTTAAAGCAGGAAAAGAAAATTACAGCGAGTTAGCTTATCAAAATGCTTTATTGGGTGTATTTAAAAAAATAAAAAAACTTTCTTCTCCACATCCTAACTTGTTAGGAGATAAGACCTTGTTTGGAGTAATGCCCGATTGGAATCCGGCAGAAATAATAGGCATCAAACCAAAACAGCTCGCTGTTTCTTTGTATAAAGAAATTGTTACAGATAATATATGGGCTTATCAGCGGGATAATTATGGCTATAGAAATTTAAGGTCGCATCCTTTAATGATCATGTTTTTGGGAGTACCTTATATAGATGTCAGGGTCGATTTTAATTCTTTTATCCCTAAGCAGCTTAATGAGCGAATTGCTGAAAAGCTTGTGAATTATTATTTGGATAAACTTACCCATTCGCCTGCATTGCACGATAAAGTTGAATTTGAAATTGTGCATTCTTGCTATTATTTTAATCTTTCAGATAAGTTGCAGGATTTGAAAAAGCACGGATTTAGTGTTCAGGAAATAACATTGATTAAAAAATCATTGATAGAACTAACCAATAATATTATTAATCCCAAATTCGGACATTATAAAAAAGATGTAGAAAAAATAAAATTGCTTAGTGCCAAATATGATCAGGTTTTCTCATCCCATCTTTCTTTGGTGGATAAAATATATTGGCTGATAGAAGACTGCAAGAGGTATGGTACGCTTCCTTTTGCAGGCATTGCACGCTCGGCATTTATTGCTACTCAATTCCTGCGTTCATTAATTGATGTAGGAATCATTTCAAAAGAAGACTATCAGTCGTTCAATTATTCGTTAAATACGATTACGCAAAAATTAACGGAGGACCTTGGAAAATTAAAACAAGGAAATATTTTGAAAAAGGATTTTCTTGAAAAATACGGACACCTTCGACCGGGCACATACGATATTATGTCCCTTAGATACGATGAAGATTTTAAAAATTATTTCTCTTCGGAGTTAGGCGCTTCAGGAAAAGACGCTTTTGATTTTTCTAAAAAGCAAATTAACGCGATTGGGAAATTGATAAAACAAAATGGACTCAAACTCTCTGTCCAAGAGATGCTCGCTTTTATAAAAAGTGCTATTGAAAATCGCGAATATGCAAAATTCGTATTTACTAAATCTTTAAGCAAAGTATTATCTTTGATTGAGGAAATGGGAAAGAAAAATGGAATTATAAAAGCGGATATGGCGTTTGTGGATGTGAAAGTAATTCAGGGTTTTTATGCTTCGTTAGATAACCGTTTGGTGAAAGAAGTGCTTGAAAGTGATATTAAAATAAATAAAGAGAAATATTCATATACAATTGCTGCCAAGCTTCCTCATCTCATATCCCGTGCCGAGGATGTATATAGTTTTTTTCTTTCTACCGATGAACCAAACTTTATTACTTTAAAAAGTGCCTCGGGTGAAGTATTGGTTGAAAATAAATTTTCAAAGTCCTCATTTGAAAATAAAATTGTTTTTATTCGTTCTGCTGATCCTGGTTATGATTTTTTATTTGCAAGAAATATTGCAGGACTGGTAACTCAATATGGCGGAGCGAATTCCCATATGTCTATCCGGTGTTCTGAGCTTGGTATTCCTGCCGTGATCGGTTGTGGAGAACAGAATTTCCTAAATTGGAGTGCTGCAAAACAAATTGAATTAGATTGTTCAAATAGAACAGTCCGAATGATAAGTTGATTTTATGAAAGCAATTATTCTTGCTGCAGGCAGAGGAACACGTCTTTCTCCTTTAACGGATACGGTTCCTAAATGTATGGTTGAATACAATGGGCAAACACTTGTTCGAAAAAGTCTTGAAACCTTAAATTGCTGCGGCATAAATGAAATTAGCATAGTTGGAGGATATAAAATAGATGTATTGCAAGATCATCTGCTTACGCAAAAAATAAAGTATTACACTAATAACGAATTTGCTGTAACAAACATGGTGTATTCTCTTTTTTGTGCTGAACCCGAATTGAATGATGATGTTATTATTTCTTATTCAGATATTATCTATAATAAATCTGTTGTTCTGAAATTAATAGCAGATACATCGCCTGTTTCTGTAGTGGTGGATAAAAAATGGATGGACCTCTGGAAATTAAGAATGGAAAATCCGTTGGATGACGCTGAATCTCTTAAGCTTGACAATCAATATAATATTATAGAACTTGGAAAAAAGACAAATAATTATTCCGATATTCAAGGTCAGTATATAGGGTTAATAAAAATAAGAAAAAAAGTTTTGAAAAAAATTATTGACTTCTATCACTTGCTGGACAAAAACAGATTATATGACGGAAAGGATTTTAATAATATGTATATGACCACATTTTTGCAGAGAATTATTGATCAGCTACTTCCTGTAAAAGCAGTATTAATTGAAGGCGGGTGGCTTGAAATAGATGCAATAAGTGATATTACAGCGTATCAAACCCATAAGATTAATATAGGTTAATTCATTCATGAAAATAATAGAAAACAACTATCGCATAGAGCATTGCCCTTTATGTAGTTCAAAAACTATTTATAAAACAGGTGATTTGAAATATGCAAATGAACTTTATTTGTCAACTATTAGAATTCAACTTACCCAACAACCTGAATTGTGGGAATGCAAATTGTGCCAATCTTCATTTACTCAAAACGCAATCCCACCTCAAATTGCGGAAGAATTATACTCTATTGGCGAGGGATCTAAGCGATGGGCAAATCAATCATTTGAAACGGATAAGACGGATGCTGTGATTAACTATTTTAAAAAAAACAAATCTTTTAGAAATAAAAAACTGCTTGATGTTGGATGTAATACAGGAGAGTTTCTTGATTTTGCTTCTTCTTTTCAAATGCAAACTTATGGGTTGGAAATTTGTAAAGAGAGTTGTACGATATTGAAGCAAAAAGGACATATAGCTTTTCAATCTTTCAGGGATGTTAATGAAACATTTGATATCGTTACGGCATTTGATGTTTTTGAACACTTATATGATGTTAAGGGTTTTCTGAGTTTCGTTAGTAATATACTTAAGCCTTCAGGGCTTTTTATCTTACTTACAGGAAATCCAAATTCATTTGCGGCAAAGCTTTCACGGGAAAGATGGTGGTATTGCAACTATCCCGAACATGTTATCTATCCCTCGAAAAAATACTTTCATCAATTAACTGGGTTCTTTGTAAAGCAGATTATCTTAACATACGCATCTAAAACGCATCAATCGAAACGCGATTCAATGGAATGGATTTCACTTATTCGACAAATATTAAAAAAGCAATATAATGGTCTTCCTGCAATTTCTTCAGATCATCAATTAGTGATTTTGCAAAAAAACATAGCGTGAATAAATTGATATTAAAAATAATAACCTATCTTTTTTATAAAAGCAATGCCATTAAGCAAGGTGTTTTTGCTTTGATGAGCTATGATTTAAAAAACAATCAGTTTGATTTTAATTTATTTCTCCGCAGTTTTCCTGAGTTGTACGAAGAAGCAGATAAGTACCCATCTGTATTCAATGATGGCTATAAGCATATTGATAAAGCAATAGAACTTGCTCGTTTTTTTAATCTTCCATCTGAAAATTTAGTTTTAGATGTTGGCGCTGCATCGGGCATTACTTCAATCCGTTTTTCTAAAGCGTTTCCCTCCTCGGTGATTTATGCTTTTGAACCTATTCCAGATACATTTCAAATATTAAAGCGTGAAACCGCAGGTTATCCAGCTATTGAGATTATTAATAAGGCACTTGGAAATGAAATAAAATCGCTTAACATACATCTTGCTGCAAGGGTAACCTCTTCTTCTTTATTGGATATAGAGAAGAATCTGACGAATGAGTTTTGGAAAAAAAATCTAAAAGAAGAAGGAACAATACAGGTTCAGATGAGTAAATTAGATGTTGATATTCCGCAAGAAAAGAATGTGAGCATATTAAAGATGGATGTACAAGGCTATGAACTTGAAGTTTTGAAAGGAGGAGTAGAAACATTAAATAGAACAGCCATAGTACTTGTTGAAATGCAAAATCATGATTTATATATTGGTGCGCCTAAATACTACCAGATAGATGAATTTATGCGTAATAATAATTTTGAATTATACAATATGATTCCTTCTATTCGTCAGGATGAAAAAATTTATGAGTGGGATGCTATTTATGTTAATAAGAATATTCAAAGATGATTACTTTATTTACAACCACCAAAGATTTTGTTGGAATCAATAGAGTCAATCAATTAAATGCGATACGCAGTTGGCTGAATTCTAGTTATCAACCTGAGGTAATCATTTTTGGTAGAAGTAATGGTGTTGAGGAGCTAGGAGAACATCCGCTTTTAAAAATAGTTAAACAGGTTAGGTTGACATCTACGGGTGCTCCGTTTGCAAATGAAATGTTTAATGCTGTAAATGAGATAGCCAAACATTCAATTTGTTGTTATGTTAATGCGGATATAATTCTGACAAATAATTTTTTTGAAAGAGGACAGTTCCTTCATGAAAAATTAAAAAGAGCATACTTGCTGGTTGGTGAACGATTAGACGTTGATGTAAATGAGGAGATTGAGTTTGTGCAAGGATGGGAGAAGCGGTTTACTAGTAAATATGCCTCCTCCTTTAAACTACATTCTCCTACAGGAAGCGATTTTTTTGTTTTTCCAAAAGGGCAATATAATTTTGAAAAAATGCCCGAGCTTTATATAGGTAGACCGGGCTGGGATCTTTGGATGATTTATAATGCCAGAGTTAATAGATTTAGGGTAATTGATTTAAGTGGATCAGTGGAGGTTATCCATTTGAATCATGATTATTCGCATAAGCCCTTATTGTACAAATCCGTAGCTGATGATCCTGAAGCAATTGTGAATCTTAAAACTATACCTAATCAGTTTAAATATCATTTTACCCTAGAGGCGTGTAATTATTTTCTGAGAACCGATGGCAGGATATCAAAGAATTATTCTCGTAATAACTTTGATAAGTATGTTCAAATTGAAAGCATCTTTAAAAAATACAATATACCTTTCAGGATGAAAATGAAAAAGGATGCTATCTTATTTAGAATATCGAATAGCGTCTTCTTTAAATTGCTGTTTTCTCCGGTGAGAAAATTTAATATTGGTGCAGGTAAATTTTGCTTTGAAAACGGATGGTTTTGTACCGATAGAGACTCACTTGATATTACAAAATCAAGTGAATGGAAAAAATATTTAAAATTCCTGAGCCTTAACAATATTGTTGCAGAACATGTATGGGAACATCTTTCTGACACTAATACTGAACAAGCAAACAAGAATTGCTTTTATTTTTTAAAAAGAGGCGGAGTGTTGCGTATTGCAGTTCCGGATGGATATAACCCCAATAAGGATTATATTGAATGGGTAAAACCGGGAGGGAGCGGAGAGGGGGCAGATGATCATAAAATTCTTTATAATTACAAAATATTGAAGCAGCGATTAGAAGCTGTAGGTTTTAAGGTTAGTTTATTGGAATATTGGGATGAGCAGGGAGAGTTTCATTTTATTGAGTGGACAGATGAAGGCGGTCATGTAAGGCGTTCAAGAAGATATGATGCCAGAAATAAAGATGGAAAGTTAAATTATACTTCGCTTATTGTTGATGCAGTCAAGCCCTAAAAAATGAATTCAATATTAGCACCCATAGTATTGTTTGTTTACAATCGCCCCTGGCATACAAAACAAACGTTGGAAGCATTGACGAAGAATGAACTGGCTGATGAATCGATCTTATATGTGTTTGCAGATGGACTTAAAAATGGAGTATCGGAAAATGAGAAAAGTAAAATTGCTGAAGTGCGAAATATTGTAGTAGAAAAAAGGTGGTGCAAAGAAATTATTCTTATTGAGTCAGCAAAAAATAAAGGACTTGCAAATTCTGTTATTGAAGGAGTGACTGAAATAATCAATAAATACGGAAAAATAATTGTAATAGAAGATGATTTAGTAACAGCGAAAGAATTTTTGCGATACATGAATGAGGCACTTAATAAATACGAGCAAGAAGAAAAGGTCATGCAAATTTCTGGTCATTGTTTTCCTGCAAAGAACATTAAAAAAAAGAATTCATGTTTTTTTTTACCCATGACAACTTCATGGGGATGGGCAACATGGAAGAGAGCATGGAATCAATTTGATGCAAAAGCAACTGGATATGAAATTCTGAAAACAGACAAATTAGCAGAAAAGAAGTTCAACCTTGATAATTCATATCCTTTGTCTGATATGTTATTCAAGCAAATGGAAACAAATGAGATTGATTCATGGGCAATCCGCTGGTGGTGGTCTGTTGCTAAAGAAAAAGGCTTTGTGCTTTTTCCTGATAGAAGTTTGGTGAAAAATATTGGATTCGATACAGAAGGAACTCATACCAAAGAAAGCAATCCTTTTCTTTTGAAAGATTTTAACGTTAATTACGGGATTAAAAAATTCCCTGATAAGGTGAGAACAGATGAGTCATCCTTTTGCGAGATAAAAAAGTATTTATACGATGCTGCGAACAAAAAAAATATTTCAAAACGCAATAATTTGATTTTTATGATTAAATCCTCAATAAGAGTTATGGCAAAAGCATTTGGATTTGAAATAAGAAGATTTAAAAAAGTGATTCCTCAAAAGGAGAATAGTTATATGGGTTTTGATTTAGAGGTTGAGGCCTATTCCAATATTGAATTGATACGACCTTATACCATGTTGACGTATCCTAGATTGGTAACGCTATTTCAACAGGTGGTTTTTTGTGAAAGAAATAAAATTGAAGGTTGTTTTGTAGAGTGTGGAACATGGAAGGGAGGAGCGGTAGGATTAATGGCGCTTGCTAACTTAAAAAATAATACAATAAGAAGACATATTCATCTTTTTGATTCATTTGAAGGTATACCTGAACCGGATGAATTGGTGGATGGTGCAAGAGCATTGAATGAGGTAAGAAGCGTAAAAGGGGAGACAAAGGGGAGACTTGTTGCTGTGAAGAACCTGTATGAAACTTTTGCAGATGGCATAGGAACACTTGAGATTAACAAAAAACTGATGGAAGAAGTAATCGGATATGATAAATCTTTTTTGCATTACCATAAGGGCTGGTTTCAGGATACTGTTCCCAAAGATGCTTTAACAGTTGGGAAAATAGCTATTTTGAGACTGGATGGTGATTGGTATGCTTCCACCAAAGTTTGTTTAGATCATCTATTTGATAATGTGGTTTCAGGAGGGTTTGTGATAATTGATGATTATGGAACTTATGAAGGATGCAAAAAAGCGGTGGATGAATTTATGCAATCAAAAAATATTAAATCATTCCTCATTCATATTGATGCAAGTGCACGATATTTTATTAAGCAATGAATGTAGTTAGATAAAAAAACAGAATAATTATATTTTTATTTATGGAAACAGCTATGCTGAATATTGGGTGTGGTTCTAGATTTTGCAGTGAGTCTCTTTGGACAAACATTGATTTTTTTTCTGCTAATGAGCGTGTTATTGCTTGCAATCTTTTAAAAGGAATACCATTTCCATCTCAGACATTTGATGTAGTATATCATTCACATATTTTGGAGCATTTCACCAAAAATGACGCTGAGAAATTAATTAAAGAATGTTATAGAGTATTAAAACCTGGCGGAATCATCAGGGTGGTTTTACCAAATCTTGAAAATATCTGCAGGGTTTACTTAGAAGCGTTAGAAAAACTTACAGCAGGTCATGAGGAGTGGATTGGAAAATATGACTGGATATTGCTGGAAATGTATGACCAGGCAGTTAGAACAGTGCCTGATGGTGAAATGGGAAAATACCTCTTGCAACCTGATATCCCTGACCGAGAGTTTATTATTGAACGAGCAGGAAATATGGCAAGAGAAAAAAAGATTTTAAAAACATCAACTGTTTCTTCAAAAAAGAGCTCTTTGTGGAAGAGAGCAGTAGTAAAAGCAAGAAGAACAATTTATAATTTCAGAAGATTTCCAAGCCGTGTTCGTAGATCAATCATTGAATCACTTCTTGATGAGAATCAATTAAATGCACTGGAGATCGGCTCTTTTAGATTGCAGGGAGAGATTCATCAGTGGATGTATGATAGATACTCATTAAAGCAGCTTCTTGAAAAATACGGTTTTAAAGAAGTTAAAGTTTGTACAGCTATTGATTCATCAATTAAAGATTGGGATAAATATCTGCTGGATATTAATTCAGACGGCACAGTTCATGCACCTGCTTCCCTCTTTATGGAAGGTGTGAAATAAAAAGAATTATAACAACAAATTTTTCTGTAATTGAAAGTAATACATTTTAATACTCACTCAACTGCCGGTGGAGCTGCTAAAGTTGCCTACCAACTTCATTTGTCGTTGCTCAAGGAAGGATTGGATTCTATTTTTCTTGTGAAATACAAGACTAAGGTAAGTGATTTGTGTATTGAAATAGCCCCTGTCAAAGTAAAGGGTTCATTGATAAGTACGTTAAAAAAAATATTTCAAAAATCATTATTTGGTCTTGTTTATAGAAAGTTGTTTTTGAATGTTCGAAACGAATTAGAAAATGTTTCAACAACGTTTAATTCGAATACTGATTATTTTACTATAGCCTCTATTAAAGAACATCTGCTTGGTGCTGACATCATTTGTTTGCATTGGATTGATGATTTTTTGTCTACTAAAATGGTTCATGCTATTCAACGTAATACTGATGCTCCCATCGTATGGACATTAATGGATGTCGAGCCTTTGACAGGAGGGTGTCATTATACCGAAGGGTGTGATGGATTTAAAAAATCGTGTGGCAATTGCCCACAATTAAAATCAGAAAAGGAAAATGATTTCTCGCGAGGTCTTTGGAATAAAAAGAAATTGGATTTACAAAAACTGGATATTACTTTTGTAGCCGGCAGTTCCTGGATCAAGGATCGTATAAAGGAAAGCTCTTTATTCAGTCACAAGCCCATAGAAAAGATATTAGTGGGAGTTGATAAGACGATATTTAAAAAAGGAGATAAAGCAATTGCACGGACTGTGCTGGATTTGCCAAGAGAAAAGAAGATAATTTTTTTTGGAGCTCAGTCTTTAAATGATAAGAGAAAGGGAATGGAATTTCTTGCAAAAGCGTTAGCCAATCTAAGTAAGATGACTAATCATAACAAGAAATCTGACATCTTATTGATGGTTGCTGGTTTTGGGATAAATGAATGGAATAATGATTTTGAATTTAAAAACATGGGGTTTATATATGATGAAAGAATTCTTGCTCTTTGCTATCAGTCCTCAGATGTTTTTGCTTGTCCCTCTATTGATGATGCAGGTCCAATGATGATTAACCAAGCAATAATGTGTGGAACCCCGGTAGTTGCCTTTAACAGTGGAGTAGCTCCTGATTTAATCACTTCGGAAGAAAGGGGGTATTTGGTTAAAATGTATGACAGTGAAGATTTTTGTACAGGGTTACATAAAATTCTTTTTAATGCAAAAGGATTAAATGAGGGCAAATGGATACAACCGGACGAATGCAAGCCAGAGGTGCAGGCAAAAAAATATCATATGCTCTTTAAGACAATACTGGACTCTCACGAAAAAAGGTAGGTTTTCAATAGACAATAATAGATGCATCCCTAAATCAATACATTGATTGGTTCTACATCAATAGATTACGATGCTTATGGGAATTTAATTTAGGAATAGGAAAAAAAGAAAACCTGCTTACTCTATAATCTTAATAGTATAAACTGCCATATCGTTACCCTAATTAATATATTTGTGCTTTATTTCATCTTTATTTATGAAAGATTTAATTGAGAATTTTCCTGGTCAGCTTCGCGAAGCCATTCGTATTGGTGAAGAAGCAACGCTGTCTTCTGCCAAAAGAAAAATATCCAACGTGTTTGTTTCGGGATTGGGTGGTTCCGGCATTGGCGGAACGATCGTGAGTGAATTGGTTGCGCTGGAAGCAACCGTGTCCATTAATGTCAGCAAAGGATATTTTATTCCAAAATATATCAATGAGAATACACTGGTCATCATTTCATCGTATAGCGGAAATACAGAAGAGACTTTGAATTGCCTGAATCTTGCTCTGAAAAGAAAGGCAAAGATAGTATGCATTACTTCGGGTGGAAAAGTTGCGGAGATCGCTAAAAAGAAAAAGCTGGATGTTATTCTAATTCCTGGAGGCAATCCTCCACGCGCTTGTTTGGGATATTCGCTTACGCAATTGTTTTTCATTCTTGGATTTCATAAGATCATTACTAATAAATTCAAAGCGCAGTTAAAATCATCTATTGAATTGATTGAAGCCGAAAAGCAATGCATTATTTCGGAAGCCAATGAAGTGGCAGACAAGATATTCGGAAAGACCCCCATGATATACGCCACCACTTATTTTGAAGGAATAGCCGTTCGTTTTCGCCAGCAGATAAATGAGAATGCGAAAATGCTTTGCGGGCATCATGTGATCCCTGAAATGAACCACAACGAATTAGTAGGATGGGCAAACGGAAGTGAAAGGATCTCTGTAATCATCTTTCGCGATAAGGATGAGTTTGAGCGCAACAACGCCCGCATAGAGATAAACAAAGAGGTGATGCGAAAATATACTCCGAACATTACCGAGATATGGTCAAAAGGAAAATCGCAGATTGAAAAAGCGATTTATTTTATCCACCTTGGCGACTGGATATCCTTGTTTCTTGCCGAGAAGAGGGGAGTGGATGCTGTGGAAGTTAAAGTGATTGATATGCTTAAGGGCGAACTTTCCAAAATATAAAAACCAAGCCCCATCTATATGTGAGTGAAGGTGTCAAGATATTAGCGTACACTTAGAAACGTGTTGCGTTTCTCCTTATACTAACTATTTCTCTTATAGTTTTACACACTCTACTTTCTGCTCTTTCGTAAGTGTTTTCACTTTATTGTATTCCTTTCAAAGTCAAATTTTATGAAAAGGAGAATGTTAAGGGCTCTGTTTTTCGAAGAAATCTATTCCTTGACAACAATCACTGAGTACTATGATCAATGTCTTTTTTATTATTTTCTGTGAGATATATTTTCGTATTGTGTTAGTTTAATCAAAGTTCTATAAATGGTTGTGTTTGATAGAATTAGGAATTGGAGGATATGCATTGATAATTCATTCATATTTATAAATTTCTAAAAGCCATGACAAAATCTCAGCACCAAACAGTTTTGCAGGAAGGAGATAATGCTCCTGATTTTTCATTTATAAATTCTGAAGGAAAAAAGAGTTCGTTGAAGAACTTAAAAGGGAAAAGAATTATTCTGTATTTCTATCCAAAAGATGATACTCCAGGATGTATAGCAGAATCATCTAGTCTTCGTGATAACTACAGAATGCTCAAGAAAAAAGGATATGAAGTGATTGGCGTTAGTAAGGATAATAAAAAATCTCATGTAAGGTTTTCCAAGAAATTCAAACTTCCCTTTACTTTAATTCCTGATACGAAGAAAAAAATAATTAAATCTTATGATGTATGGGGAAAGACAATTTTTATGGGGAAAATATTCGACTGGATTGTTAGAACTACTTTTGTAATTGATGAGAAAGGAAAGATTAAGAAAATAATTCGAAATGTAGATACTGCAAGACATGCAGAACAAATTCTTAATGATTTAGGAAAGACGAATATGAAATCCATAATTTTTCCACGCAAGAGTGAAAAATCAAAAAGAAAAGGAGTAAAGTTGCGAGAAGTTAAGGTTTTGAAAAAGATTCAACATGCAAAAAACAGAAAGGAAATTCTAGTGTCTGCATCGCCACGTTTGTTTAAATGGAGTAATTAATCTTGATAATATTAATGAGATAGCAAAAGTATTGTAGAATCCTATTAAGAGAGAGTTTTTTTTTAATGAAAAATCTGAAAAATATTTTTTTAAAGCAAATTAATGCTGATCAAATAACTCTTCAGAATATTCGAAGAGTTATTTGGAAAGTAGTAGTTGGATTTGGGCTTATTGCCGGTTTGTTTTTTATTGCAGTAAATATTACTCACAAAAAACTTTCGCAACTATCTAAGACAGTGACAGCTATATTAGAGCCGAATATCAAGCTCGTAAAACTAAAGGAAATATCTAATAATCTTTATTCTGCAGAAGCAAGTGTAAAAGCATATACAATCAAGCGTGATACGGCTTATCTGCTCAGTTATGAAAACTACATCCACAGAATAAACACACGGTTGGATACCTTGCTGTTGTTGTCATCTCGGGGTGAGACTCATGACATAGATGAGGCAAACGTTAATCAAGATTTCTCAGCAAAAATCGCAACATTGAAAGAACTCATAGTAATCAGGGTTAGTTTATTCAGTGAATATATTGAGTTAAAAACAGGAGAGAGTTCGCAGGACATACTTTTGCAGTTGCTTCACAAAACAAAAAATACTGTTGTAAAAAAACTGTCTGCCAGCAAGACAGATCATCTCAAACAAGTAGCTGAAACTCCTAAGAGATCTTTTTTTTCAAAATTATTCTCTTCACAGAAGAAAAAAGAAGATATATCAAGTTTTGTCTTTCCGGCTGTTTCATCAGATTCTGCTCAGGAAGACATCAGAAGATTAATTGCTAAAACACAGCAGGAAGAAAAAATTAAAGCAGGAAGAATTTTGTCTAAAGAGGTGGATATTATTGAGCGAGAATACAAGGTGATGCATCATATTTTTTCACTTTTGAACAGTATGGAAAACACAGAACTTGTTGAAGGAGTAAAAAGGATTCAGGCAGCTACCGAAGAAACCAGCATGCAAATAAATTTTATTAGCAATTGGCTCAGCACATTCGGGCTGACACTGGCTCTTCTGTTTTCGTATTTTATTTACCGAGATATTCTGAAGTCAAAACGGTTTAAAGAACAAGAACAGATATCTCAATACGTGCGCAGTTTAATTGAAGCGAGTTTAGACCCTTTTGTTACAATCAGTTCCAATGGGATCATAATGGATGTGAATGAAGCGTCTACGAAAGCTATAGGTATTCCTCGTAAAAAAATTATAGGAACTAGCTTTTCAATGTATTTTACTGATTACGAGAAAGCAGAGGAGAGTATAAAGCAGATTTTTGAAAAAGGATTTATCACCGATTATCATTTAACCCTTAAGCATGTAAGCGGTAAATTAATGGATGTGTTGTATAATTTTTCGGTTTATAAAGACAATGAAGGTAACATACTTGGTGCTTTTGCCACTGCTAGAGATATTACAGAAAGGAAAAAATCCGAAGATAAATTTAGAGGGTTGCTAGAGTCTTCTCCGGATGCTATTGTTATAGTAAATAGCATGGGAAATATTGAATTAGTAAATTTTCAGGCTGAAAAAATATTTGGATATAAGAGAGGTGAAATTATTGGAAAAAAATTAGAGACATTAATTCCTGATCGTTTCAAAGACATTCATTCATGCCAAAGAAAATATTTTTTTGCTCATCCTCACATCCGAACAATGGGAGAAATAATTGGGGTGGATTTATTTGGACTGCGTAAGAATGGGAAAGAATTTCCTATAGAAGTTTCTCTCGGCCCCTTAAAAACAGCTGATGGTTTATTAATATCTGCTGCTATTCGTGATGTTACCAAACAAAAACAAGCATCACAATACGCCATTAGTTTGCTTGAAGCAAAAATTGAGGCGGAAAAAGCGAAGCAAAAGGCAGAAGATTCTACTAAGTTAAAAGATGTATTTCTTGCCAATATGAGTCATGAAATACGCACACCAATGAATGCTATCATTGGATTTTCAGATATGTTATCCAGAAAAAATTTGGGGCAGAAAGAAAGAGAATACGTCACAATGATAAAATCTGCCGGAGAAAATCTGCTGACTATTATTAATGACATACTTGATATATCGAAGATCGAAGCTGGCATGATGACTTTTGAAAAAAATAATTTTAGTGTCAAAGAAATTTTAAAATCGCTCAATATAATGCTGATGGAAAAGGCGAAAGCAAAAAATCTGGAGTTGTTATTCAGATGCGAGGAAGACGTGCCCGATGTTTTGCTTGGAGACTCCGTACGTCTTACCCAAATCATCATCAACCTAGTAGGCAACGCAATTAAGTTTACAAAAAGAGGAAAAGTGGAGGTGAATGTTAGAGTTCTTAAAAACGATCTGGATAGGGATCATGACGAAAATATTTTATTAGGATTTTCTATAAAAGATACCGGCATAGGAATACCTCAGGATAAACTTGAGCATATTTTTGAGCGATTTCAGCAGGCGGATTCTAATGTTGCCAGGAAATACGGTGGTACAGGGCTTGGTTTGAGTATCGCAAAACAGTTGATCGAACTTCAGGGCGGCACTATATCGGTTAAAAGCGAATTCAAGGTAGGCTCTACTTTTTCTTTTTACATTCCCTACAAAAAATCTATGGAAGTGCTGTCGGCACCGGAGGTAATAGTGAAAAAGTACAATATGAACGATATTAGAAAATTAAATATTCTTTTGGCTGAGGATAATCCTTTGAATGTAAAACTGATTTCAAGTTTATTTTCTGAAAATAGTTTGAAATTGCAGATCGTGGAAAATGGAAGTGAGTGTGTTGGAAAACTCAAAGAAAATAATTTTGACATTATCTTGATGGACATGGAAATGCCGGTGATGAGCGGATATGAGGCAGCAAATGTTATTCGCAATGAGATGAAAGACAATATTCCAATTATTGCAATGACGGCACATGCAATGGCAGGAGAACGAGAAAAGTGTTTGAGTTTAGGGATGAACGATTATATTTCAAAACCGATAAATTCAAATCTGCTTTTTGAAAAAATATATGACTTAACCATTAATTCACAATACAATGAAAAACAACAAACATGTGTGTGACTTCAGTTATCTTTCAGAGACAATGGGAGAAAAAAAACATTTGGTAAAAGAAATAATAGATGTTTTTCTCAAACAAGTTCCTGAAGAACTACAATCCATTAACAATGCGATAACAAAAGCAGATTATTCAATCATAAAGAACTCTGCCCATACGATGAAGTCATCTGTTTCCATAATGGGTATTTCTGAGCTTGCGCCTGTTTTGCAGGAGATGGAGGCTTTGGGAGCAACGGCATCAAATATTGAAAAAATAAAAGCATTGAATCAAAAGCTTGATTTTACATGCAAGCAGGCAATTAAAGAAATTGAAAGGGAGAAACAAAATTATACTTGAATAGTAAAAACTAATATTAATATCAACTAAAAACTAAAAATTATGGAAACCAAAAACTAAAACTAGTCTATTGTCAATATTTGTTGTATAAATCATGATACAAATTGACGAACCTAACTTTAAACACTAATCATTAAACACTAAATAACTATGAACATATTTGAGAGAAAATTAAAAAAAACAAACCCACACGAAAAAACTATTTTTATCGTGGAAGACAACGAAGTTTATGCAAAGGCACTGCAGGGTTTTTTAATAACTCGTTTTCCGGATATACATAACATAAAAATATATCCTTTTGGCGAGGCGTGTTTGATGGACCTTTACCAGAATCCAACCGTCATCATTATGGATCATTTATTAAACACTAAAAACAGGGATGCCGCTACTGGGCTGTCAATAATAAAAAAAATAAAAACCGCAAGCTCTGACTCAAATATCATTTTGCTAAGTGCTCAAAAAGAATTTGATGTGGTTTCAAAAGCGATCTCGAAATATGGCTGCACCTATCTCCAAAAGGACGAGCACTCATTCAGTAAAGTAGAGAAGTTAGTTAAAATGTTTTTTCACAATGAAATGGCTTAATTAGATTATCGGAAACGAATAGGTGCTCGACTGGATTTTGTACTATTCTTCTATTAAAAAAACTACCTCAGAATTCCGAGGTGCTATTGATGGCATGCAGACATAATGGATGTGGTAAAGGGAAGTAAGAATCGCAAACAAAATTACGCAGGAGTTTAAATATTTTATATTCTTATTTTTGACTCTGTTCAACCATACTGTGCTTATTCTTTATAATTGTTGTTTGCCGACATGCTGTACATTCCCGCAGAATTAAATTATTGATTCAATAGAGTTAATGCTTTACTGATTGGTATTCTTTCCTTTCCTTTAACGGCTACTATAAATGCATCTGTAAATCCAAGAAACATAATGCCAGAGAGCACAGATTTAGCATGAGAAAGACTTCTGAATTCTCCAACCGTATATTTATATAGTCCGTTTATGTAACATTCATTTACTCTGCCGCATTCTGAGAATAAAGAAGATTTTAGCGGTAGACGATTATTCAGAGCCATCAACTGAATCTGAAAAACAACATATTCTTGTGGTGGGTTATTAGGAATATTCTTTGAGGAGATCATATACTGGCGGTAATAATCTCGATATATTTTTTTCATTTTCTCATTGATCTTGTAGGTATATAAGTGGTCGTAAACAAAACTATTCGAATCATTATTAAATATAACTTTTGCAATAGGTGATTTGAGCATAGACACATCCAGCCCCTGAATGTCTTCAAAAAGATAAATGTCGAAAATAAGGGTGTAGACTGAAAATTTCTTTTCAGGAATGCGCGTGTCTACGTTAATGATTTTTGCAACATACCCTTTCTTTGAAATTTGAATCTCGAATTGTTCATTCATCGGTAACTTAAATTGACACCTTCCTGATTGATCGGAATAGCAAGTTTTTGTAACTTCTTTTGTTGCATTGCTAATTAAAATCAATGCGCTGTCCACAATATTTTCGTGAAGCTTATGATTATACAAATGCCGCTTTATCTTTCCTCGCAGTTCAATGTAATATCGTGTATCGTTAACGGTAGCATTAGAATGATGAGGGACAGTAATTGTGCTGATGATTACGACTATTATGAAACAAAAATATTTCACAATAGATGTGATGATACTTCCTGTTACATTTTTCAGATGATCTGCGAGAATGCAAAAAATCAGCGAGAGTGGTGCAGTCTTAATTCCTTTCGCTTTCATTTGTTTTATTTTTAGTTGTTATATTCTTTCCACTTTACAAAATAACAACTGATAAATAAAATAAGCAATGAAAAGGCTCAATTTAAAGGATGATTTGTATCAGAATAGAAAGTTAAACCCCGAATGGGTATGTTTCAGGAATCTGATGTCCACTTGGTTTGATGTGAAGCGGATGCAGTGCCCTTGTTTCATCGAAAAAAATAAATGCATCGTAACGTAAAGGCAAAATACTCGGAACATAATTTCCTAATCTTTCCAATGAAGGATTGTAAACTACACCAATTGCGCGATGACCAATGTATTGATTGAATAACGGATCATTTTTACATTTATCCATCAGTAAAAGTTTATTATCATTTCCGGTTTTATGCAAAATATATTCCCAGCTTCCCTCAATCCCTTCTGGCATAGACATTTTGTTCATTTCACCGCTCCATTTTCGCCCGGCAATTACAGTTCCTTTGTAAGAACCAAAACCAACTTTTATCACTCCTTGTTTTTTATGTTCTTGTGTCACCAGTTCGCCTAGATTAAACATTCCTTCATTTCTCATATCTGTTGCGCGCGCATCTCCGATGTGTGTGTTATGTTCCCATACGATTGCTTTTGCTTTTGTTCCGTGAAATTTCGTTAGGCGATTCAGGGTCTCTGCCATATGTTTGTCGCGGATGTTCCACGAGGTTGCAGCGTCTTTTATCATGGAGCGGTAATAATTTTCTGCATTCACCGCTACCCATGCATTCTGCTCGGTGCTGAAAACGGTTTCGTGATCGGTATTGTATTGAGTTATTTTACTTCTGATCTCTTTCAGAAGATTTACGACCTCGCTTTCGCAGGATTCAGGAACGAGATGCGTTGAACGACCATAACTTTCTCCTTCGTACCCATAGAGATCAAAACATTCAATCGCTTTTGTGGCAGATTCAAAAGCGTGACGATCGGTTTTTTCAAGATACTTCATAATCGCCTCAAGAGATTCGGATAAACTGTAAACATCTAAACCGTAAAAGCCGACTCGTTTTTCCAGTGGAAGTGTTTTGTTGTGTTCGCACAACCATTCTGCAAGGGAAACGATCTCCCAATTAGCCCACATCCATGTAGGCCAGCGATTGAATTCATGAAGCACATCAAATGCGCTTTTCCCTGCGTCAGGATAGTTTTTTACATAACGGTTCAAACGGTAACAATCGGGCCAGTCACCTTCTACTGCAATAAATGAAAAATTCTTTTCTAGGATTAGACGCTTGGTGATCTTAGCTCTCCATGTATAATATTCATGTGTCCCGTGCGATGCTTCTCCGAGCAAAACATATTTTGCATCGCTGATTTTTTCCATTAAAGGATCTAACTCTTTTGGCGTTCGCAATCTATGAGAATTTCTTTTTATCAATTGGATAATGTCAGATATGCAAACTGGCTGTCCTTCTAAAAATGAAGCACTCATGAATTCTATGTTTTTAAAACTTCTGCTAAATAAATCAAGTACTTCTTTGCAGCAAATAACATCAATCATTTTTCTGAATGATGTTCATCATTGCTCATGATCTAATTCAGTAACATTTTTGTAAAAAAAATACTCATGACCACTTTAGTTGAAAAAGAAACATTAAAAATCCACATTGATGGCGTGGATGTGATGGCCGATCTATGTTTGCCAAAGAATGCGCAAGGCATTATTATTTTTTCCCACGGAAGCGGAAGCAGTCGTTTGAGCCCGAGAAATCAATTTGTGGCAGAAATGCTTAATGATGCGGGGTTCGCCACTTTATTATTTGATCTGCTTACAGATAAGGAAGCAAGTGTCTTTGAAAATCGTTTTAACATCGATTTGCTAACAAAGCGATTGATCTCTGTCACCGATTGGGTTATCAGAGACCAGATAAATGATGATTTGCCTATAGGATATTTCGGAGCGAGTACCGGAGCTGCATCAGCTTTGAGAGCAGCAGCAGTTTTTTGTAATAAAATTAAAGTAGTTGTTTCTCGAGGAGGCAGACCTGATTTAGCCATGTCTGAACTTTCATTAGTTACAGCACCGATTCAACTTATTGTTGGAAGTGAAGATCATCAAGTGATTGAATTGAATAAAAGAGCATTTGGAAAAATTCATTCTCCAAAAGAATTTGTCATTATAAAAGGAGCTACTCATTTGTTTGAAGAGTTGGGCAAGTTGGAAGAGGTTGCTGAAAATGCTACAAGATGGTTTGATAAACACCTTGTTGCCACAGAAAACATGAAAGATGTTCAGAGATAGAATTGACGCAGCAAAGCAACTTGCGATAAAGTTGAAAAATAAGAAAATAGAAAACGGAATTGTGCTTGCCGTACCTCGCGGAGGTGTTCCTGTTGGATATGAGATTGCTAAATCATTGCATCTCCCACTCGAAGTGTTTCTTTCAAAAAAAATTGGACATCCCAATAACCCTGAATTTGCAATTGGCTCGGTAACACTGAGCGGAATTATTGTTAACGAAAACACAATGAATGCAGATCAGGATTATATTATCCGGCAATCAAAAAAAATACAAGGAGAACTTAAAGAGAGATTTAAAATTTTTATGGATGGCAAAAGACCTACTGATCTGAAAAGGAAAACTGTTATTCTGACTGATGATGGTGTGGCGACAGGCAGTACTTTAATTTCTGCTGTTGAAGCGATACGAAAAAGCAGCCCAAAGAAGATTATTATCGCAGTTCCTCTTTCTCCACCGGAAACAGCATCAAAATTAAAACAAATTGTTGATGAATTTATTTGCTTGGCAACTCCATTTGATTTTTTGGGAGTCGCGCAGTACTATTATAATTTTTCACAAGTAGAAGATAAAGAAGTAATTCAAATTCTGAAACAAGCAAGTAACAGGCAAGAGAATGTTATTCAATAATATTATAGGTTTTCATTTGACGAAAATCATATTATGATTTTGACAAAGGTCATAGCCATAATACAATTATCGACCTATTTTTATAAAATGAATAAAAAGAGAGGAATAATAACCCAAAATCGAAAATTAAAAGGACAGCATTTTTTCTTTTGCTCTTGTTTCTATTGCTTGTTTCTGTTTTTTTATTCCTATACATCAACGTATCAGGTAACCACTACAAAAACATTATCACCGACTCAGTTCAAATATGAACTTAAAAAACAACATGGAGTCTTGATAGATGTAAGAACATCTGAAGAATATAATGCCGAATGCATTGCCGGTGCAATCAATATAAACATGCAGGCCACTGATTTTAAAGCACGTGTCGAAACTTTAGATAAAAACAAAACATATTTTCTTTATTGTCTGGCTGGAAAACGTAGTTTGATGGCTATGCACATTATGGCACAACAAGGGTTTAAAAAAGTGTATGATTTAAAAGGGGGAATAACGGAATGGAAGAAGAAAGAATTCCCTGTTATAAAACCGAAACTTCAGAAGAATCAGCAATATTCAATAACACATAAACCCTCCTGATAAATATCGGGACTAAAATCAAAAACAATGAAAACAGATCCAGAAATTCAAAAAAATGTAATGGAGGAACTCCGATGGGAACCACTCCTCAACGCAGCAGAAATAGGTGTTGCAGTAAAAAACGGTGTAGTGACGCTCAGTGGCACGGTTGACAGGTATCTGAAAAAAAGAGAAGCTGAAAAAGCAACAAAACGTGTGGCAGGAGTAAAAGCTGTTGCCGAGGATATTGAAGTAAAGATATCAGATGCTTTTAGGAAAACCGATGCTGAAATTGCCGATGCGGTTTTAAACGCTCTCAAATGGCATAGTTCGATACAAGATGAAAAAATCAAGGTAACAGTGGAAGATGGCTGGGTAACTCTTGAAGGAGAAGCACAATGGGAGTTTCAGCGCAGTTCTGCACGCAGTTCAGTTGAGAATCTTATTGGTGTGAAGGGAATATCGAATAACATAAAAATTGTTTCTAGAGTTGTTCTCAAAGAGGTTAAGCAAAAAATAACCTCGGCTTTTCATCGCAGCGCAACCATTGATGCAGATAAAATCAACATTGAAACTGCCGCTGGCAAAGTGATTCTTACCGGCAAGGTAAATTCGTGGTCTGAAAAGAGAGATGCAGAGAATGCTGCGTGGGCTTGTCCCGGAGTTGACCGTGTGGATAATAAATTAGAGGTTGAGTCAGAAATATTTGCTTATTGAACTTAAGGGGGCGCACATTTTTTATATACTTATGAGGATGGGATGTGCGCCTTCTAATAATATATGATCAAAAAAATAATCTGTCCGGTTGATTTTTCAGAAGCCGCGATTAACGGGATAGAGTATGCGGCAAAATTTGCGCAGGCATGCAAGGCAGAACTTCACGTCATAAATGTGCAGTCTTTGTTTCCTGAAGCAGTTATTTCAGGAGAAAATATGCAGGAAACTATGCAGTTAGCTTCCGATAAATTAAAAGCAGTGTGTCATGATGTGAGCAGTGTATTTCAACTATCCTGTTCGTATGATCTTGAAGTGACAAATTCTAGTCTGGGGAAAGTCATTGCAAAAGAATCAGAAGGGGAGAATGTGATTGTAATGGGAACAAACGGTATTGACGATATCTATCAATATTTATTCGGCACCAATACCTTTAATGTCATCAAGAAATCCCAATCTCCGGTTTTGTTAGTGCCTGAAACTATTTCTTACAGAAATATAAAGAAAATTGTTTTCGCATGGGATTACACTCCTCGGAATAAAGCGACTGTTTTGAAATTGAAAGATATAGTGGGCGTTTTTAGATCAGAAGTGATTTTCCTGCAGATCAGCAGGCAATTTACTAATCTAAACTCTGATGTTTATAAAATCTCGAAAGAAGAATTAGCGTCTTTTCTGGCAGAAACGCCAAACGTAAAGTTTGATAATTTCTATTCGGATGAGTTGGAGGAAGGGATCGATCATTACATGCTCAGATCTAATGCTGATTTATTAGCCATCACATTTCATCAACGTAATCTTCTAAGCAGAATTTTACATCATTCTATTGTCCAAGAGATTAGCACAATAGCTTCTTACCCTGTTTTGATTTTGCCTGCATAGTTAATGTCAGCAGCGAATCATTTCAAGTTTCTTAATATTAACGATTTTAATAGTGCCGTTGAGAGTTTCAATCAATCCTTCTTCACGAAAGTCACTCAGGTTTCGGCTGACTGATTCAGGCGAAATACCGGCAATAGAGGAAAGATTTTCTCTGAGAATGTGAATTGCTTCATTATCTTTCCCGTCTTGATATTTTTGATTAATAAACAATAATGCCTCCGCTACTCTTTTTCTTGCAGAATCGTACGCAAGCTTCAATAATTTTCCTTCTGCTTGTGAAAGATTATTCGTCAGCAGTTTGATGAACTTCATCGCTACTTCATTATTGGAGTACAGTAATTGAAAGAAATCCTGTTTTGGAATCTGAACAATTTCTGAGTTTTCAATCGCCACAGCCGATTCTTTATGATTCTTATCATCCAGCAAAGAGAGATATCCGAAAAAGTCTCCATTCTTATAAATCTCAGTAATGTATTCCTTTCCGTCCTGGTTGGTTTTGAAAGTTTTTATTTTTCCAGATGCAATAAAATAAAGATGATTAGGCAAATCACCTTCCATAAATAGAATATCCTTGTTGCGTATTTTTTTTGCAACCTTGTACTCGGATAAAAGGGTAATCTCTTGCAATGATTGGGCGCGCTGAAGAAAATCATTCAACCCTTCCATGTTATTGGTGAACTTTTTTTTCATCAGGCCGCTTTTCTTCAGTCGTGCTTCAACCACTCTTAACAGGTCATCTCCATCAAAAGGTTTTGTCAGGTAGTCGTCTGCTCCCATATCCATTGCTTTCCGAAAATCTCTTTTTTCTGATTTTGCAGTAAGAAACAGAAAGGGAATTCCTACTGTTCCTTCTGTGTTTTCAAGTATGCGCAGAACACCATACCCATCCATCTCGGGCATCATGATGTCGCACAATATCAGGTCTGGTCGGTTGGCTTTTGCAGACTCAATTCCTTCTTTTCCGTTTGCAGCGCTAATTACTTTGTAATTTGCCAATGCAAGAATTTCTTCTGTGTTCTCGCGCATATCTACATTGTCTTCAATTACAAGAATAGTTTCGTTCATGGTAATGTTTTTTTATTTAATCCGACAAGAATACCTCGCAGCTCTGCTGCGGGGATGAATTGACGAATTTTGTGAAATAAGATTTACATTTGTGGAATGGGCGAACATATCACCAAGAGCCACAATAAAAGTTTGTTGTTGTATCATGTTG
>JACRAL010000167.1 GCA_016213435.1 Bacteroidota bacterium | reverse complement strand
TGCCGGTAAGAGCAGGAAGAACTAATATTAGGGATACAGGCAAGTACAGGCGAAGAACTAAGCCAAAACAGTTTAAAAACAGAAGAACAGTGTTTTGAAAAACAACAAGTTACTGCTTAACTTAATGACATTGGGCGCGCGTTTGGGGCGTACTTTCCTCTTCAAACCAATCGAAAGTACCTATGAGGTTTCAAATTATAGAAGAAAAAACTGTAACATCTCGAAGGCTAGGCATTTAACTTTAAAGAAAAATTCTGCAAATCACCGATTTTCTTTTTCTGCTAAATGAAGTATTATTTCGAAAACGCTTTCTTGAGCTTATCCACGTAGTCTAATTTTTCCCAAGTAAATAATTCAACCTTCACGGTTTTTGTTTTTCCGTCAGGTGATTTAAAAGTTTTCGTTACCCACTGATTTTTGCGTCCCATGTGTCCGTATGCTGCAGTTTCGCTGTAGATTGGATTGCGAAGCTTGAAACGTTGCTCAATAAAGTACGGGCGCATGTCAAAAACCTGTTCCACTATTTTTCCGATCTGGCTGTCGCTCATTCTGACTTTTGCAGTTCCGTAAGTATCCACACAAATGCTGGTAGGTTTTGCAACACCGATTGCGTAAGAAACCTGTACGAGAGCTTCGCTGCAAATTCCGGCCGCCACTAAATTTTTTGCGATGTGGCGGGTTGCATAAGCAGCAGAGCGGTCAACTTTAGATGGATCTTTTCCTGAAAAAGCTCCTCCACCGTGTGCGCCTTTTCCTCCATAGGTATCAACAATAATTTTTCTACCTGTAACTCCTGTATCTCCGTGAGGACCGCCTATTACAAATTTTCCGGTAGGATTGATATGGAATTTTATTTTGTTATTGAACAAATGCTTGTACTTGGGGTATTTTGCTTTCACACGCGGAATCAAGATATTTACCATGTCAGTATGGATTTTTTTTGCCATTACTGCATCTGAAGCAAAATCATCGTGCTGAGTGGAAACTACGATTGCGTCAATACGCACAGGACGGTTGTTGTCATCGTATTCCAATGTAACCTGTGATTTTGCATCAGGGCGTAAATATTTGATCTGCTTGTTTTCTCTGCGTAATACTGCAAGTTCAATTAAAAGTTTGTGTGCCAGGTCTAACGCGAGAGGCATGTAATCATTCGTTTCGTTGGTGGCGTAACCGAACATCATGCCTTGGTCGCCTGCGCCTTGTTCTTCTTTTTTCTTGCGCTCAACTCCCTGATTAATATCGGAAGATTGTTCGTGAATGGCAGACAGAATTCCGCAGGAATCAGCTTCAAACATATATGCACTTTTTGTATATCCGATCTTGCGGATAACCTGACGTGCAATTTCCTGCACATCAAGATAGGCGTGAGATTTCACTTCTCCGGCAAGAACTACCTGTCCGGTAGTAACCAGTGTTTCGCAGGCAACTTTGCTTTGAGGATCGAATGCAAGAAAATTGTCAATCAGCGCGTCAGAAATTTGATCAGCAATTTTATCAGGATGTCCTTCGGAAACTGATTCGGAGGTGAAGAGGTATGCCATAAAATTAGTTATTTGTTAATGATTAATAGTTAATGGAGAACGAAATTAATATTATTTCTATATATGAAATGAGGATTATTTGGCTGTTAGCTCCCTTTCTTTCTAAGGAGGGGTTGAGGTGGTTGTATAATACTAAACCCCCTCCCCCGTGGTTGTCCCTTTTCAAAGGGGGAGAGCAATACAAAAGTGAGGCGGTCAGGCTTTTACTTCGTCAGTTCCCTGAACACATCTTCAAGATTATGTTCTGCTTTTTGAAGTGTGAGTACAGCCAGATTATTCTGAACAGCAAACTGGAAGATATCAGCACGAATATCTTTTGTGGAGGAAGCTGTGATCTGCCAGGTATTTCCTGAAATATTTTTTGAATCGTGAATGCCCGAAATATTTTTCAGTGCGTTCTGCGATGTTTCTTTATCGAATTCAACCATAATTACTTGTTTCTTTCCAATACCTTTTTGTAATTCAGACGTTGGATTATCGGCTACAATTTGTCCTTTGTTAATGATGATAACCCTATCGCACATGGCTTCTACTTCCTGCATGATGTGAGTGCTCAGCATCACGGTTTTTGCTTTTCCTATTTCCTTTATTACGTTTCGGATTTCCACCAATTGAATGGGGTCAAGACCGGAAGTTGGTTCGTCAAGAATTAGAACTTTCGGATCGTGAATCAATGCCTGAGCCAAACCCACTCTTTGTTTGTATCCTTTTGAAAGCGCGTCAATCTTTTTTTTCTGTTCCACCTCAAGTTTTGTGATGCCGATTATTTCTTTAACGCGCTTATCTGCATTTTTTAATTTGTGAAGTTCTGCAACGAATAAAAGATATTCTTTCACAAACATGTCGTAATACAAAGGATTGCTTTCAGCGAGATAACCGACATTTCTTCGCACATCCAAACCTTGCTCACTCACATCAAATCCGCATACCCAGGCTTGTCCGGATGTTTGAGGAATAAAGCAGGTGAGTATTTTCATCATCGTGGATTTTCCCGCACCGTTCGGCCCGAGAAAACCAACCACTTCCCCACTGTTCACTTCAAATGAAACATTGTTCAATGCTTTTTGAGTGCCGTATAGCTTGATGATGTTCTGGACTTTGATAGACATATTTACTAATTGCGAATTGGTTACGAATATACGAAATCCGTATTTCGAGGATTCACGAATACCAAGCATTAATATAAATGAATAAGTAATTACGCTAACTTTGTTTTGTGAAAGGAAGGGTAATAAAATCTACAGGGAACTGGTACATTGTTCTTGCCCATGATGGCGAGAAATTTAATTGCCGTATTAAAGGCCGGTTGAAAATTGACGGATATAAAAGCACCAATCCGATTGCAGTAGGAGATGAAGTTGTTTTTGAACTTGAAGACAATCAGCTCCCCTCTCCCGAAGGAGAGGGGCAGGGGGTGAAGTCAGGAGTTATTTCAGCAGTAGAGAAACGAAAAAACTGCATCATCCGCAAATCAAAAAATCTCAGCAAGCAGTCGCACATTCTCGCTACCAATGTTGATCAGGCAATGCTTATTGTAACGCTGGCTGTTCCTAAAACTTCATTTGGATTCATAGATCGGTTTCTTGCCACTGCAGAAGCGTATAGTATCCCTGTGCATATTATTTTTAACAAAGCAGATATTTTTGAAGAGGATGATTTGTTGAAAGAAGATTTGATGAATGTGATGAGTATTTATGAAAAGATCGGCTACAAATGCTACAGCGTTTGTTCCACGAAAATGAAAAAAGAAAAGAAAGAAAAGATGATTTCTTTGCTGAAAGATAAGATCACATTACTGGCAGGACATTCAGGAGTTGGGAAATCAACTTTCATCAATACCATTGAGCCATCACTCGATCTGAAAACAGGAAATCTTTCCTCGGCTCACATGAAAGGAAAGCACACCACCACTTTTACGGAGATGCACGCGTTGAGTTTCGGAGGATTTATCATTGATACTCCGGGCATTAAAGAGTTCAGCGTGGTTAATATGGATAAGTATGAAATATCACACTTCTTTCCGGAGATATTCAGAAAAGCTGACGAATGCAAGTTTCATACTTGTCTTCACATCAACGAACCGAAATGTGCGGTAATTGCAGCAGTGGCAAAAGAGGAGATTGCTCCTTCGCGCTATCATTCTTATCTGAGCATTATGAATGGAGAGGAAGTGATTAAGGAATATAACGATTAAAAGACCCCTCCCAACCTCCCCGAAGGGGAGGAGAAGGGGAAGTGTAATTCAAGTCCTCTCCTTTGGAGAGGATTTAGGTGAGGCGATATGAAAGCAGTAATTCAAAGAGTAACTCACGCTTCTGTTAAGATTGATGGTCAGATTAAATCATCCATCAAAGATGGCTTGTTAATTCTGCTTGGTATTGAAGAAGTCGATACAAACGAAGAGATAGAATGGCTCTCCGCAAAAATTTCTAATCTCAGGATCTTTAATGATGAAGAAGGTGTGATGAATCTTTCGGTGAAAGAAACAAACGGAGATGTCCTTCTTGTTTCACAATTTACATTACACGCTTCAACAAAAAAAGGGAATCGACCCTCTTATATACGCGCTGCAAAACCAGAGACTGCTATTCCGTTTTATAAGAAATTTATTCAGCAAATGGAATTCGATCTGGGGAAAAAAATTCAGACAGGAACTTTTGGAGCCGACATGAAAGTGGAATTGCTAAATGACGGACCGGTAACGATCATTATTGATACCAAGAAGAAAGAATAGATTGTAGAGCAGGGATATTATTTCGCATTCTTCATAAATAGTAAGATCTCAATCCAATAATCCTGATAACCCTGATTGGTTTTCCATAGGCAGGAAGAACCGTGTATCCCTTTGGAAGCCGGTGGGGTATACTGTTTTTTAATTTTGGATTTCACATCGCTGATAAGTGCTGCAACAGCGGCTTCTTCTTCTTTGGTGGAAGTAACAAAAACAGGAACAGCAAGATTTGCAATTGCTTTTTTAAGTTTCAGATCATTTCCAAAATATTCTCCCGGACTAAAAGCCATTACCGCTTGTATCTTTTGGTTGGTAGTGGCAATTTTCAGTGCCAAGGAGGCAGAATATGAACTTCCCACAAGAATAACTTTCTTCCCGCTTTTGGTATATGCGTAATCAATGGCGGCAAGAATATCTTTTTCTGCATCAAGATATCCTGTTGTTTTCTTTTTTTGAGTTGTAAGTACAGCAGTTTCGTTTTTTACACCATTCACTTCATTTCCGGAACGCTGATCAACAGCGATGCAATTGTAACCGAGGCGACAGAATTTTGCCGCTGTTTCCAAGTATTCACCCCGGCTGTAACCTGCCTGGTGGCAGAGAATCATATAGGGCAAGGTATCGTTAACGAAGTATAAATCAGCAGTAACAAGCAAAGCATCGGGTGCAGGGAAAGTAATTTTTTGTACAACGGGAGCTAATGCATTAGCTGAGGTAACGTTCATTATGGAAGAAAACACGCAAATCAAAAATGTAAATAGTCTAAACATATTTTTAATAGATAAGATTTTATTTTTTTAACAGATAGGGTAAAAGTATAAAATATTTAATAATATAGTGAGTCTCTGCTGTTTGATTATCTATTTTTACTGTTCAATACTAAATCTCCTGTTATGGACAAAAGAACTTTTATAAAGCAATTCTCATTGCTAACGTTAACGGCAGCTCCTTTTATGGAATCATTCAGCCAGATTATTAAAAAGGTAGAACATATTCCTGTAAACGATTTGGCTTCAGACGAAGATTTTTGGGCAAGTATAAGAGGCGGCTACCGCCTTAAGCCGGATTATATCAATCTGGAAAACGGGTGGTTCTGTATTCTGCCGCAGGAAATATTGGAGCAATACATTGAGCATGTAAGGGAAATAAATTATCAGGGATCCTACTTTATGCGCAAGATGATGGTGGATAAGAAAAAAGAGATCAAAAATAAATTAGCGCAATTGGCTGATCTTTCCCCTGAAGAACTGATCATTACCCGGAATTCTACCGAATCACTGGATCTTGTAATTGGTGGTTTGCACTGGAAAGAAGGAGATGAAGCAATCATGGCAGAACAGGATTACGGAGCCATGCGGGATATGTTCAGGCAGGTAAAAGAAAGATACGGGGTAGTTACCAAAACGATATCGATTCCCAACGATCCTAAATCGGATGATGAAATTGTAAATCTGTATGCGAACCAGATCACTCCAAAGACCAAACTCATCATGGTTTCGCACATGATAAACATAACCGGACATATCTTACCTGTGCGAAAAATTGCGGATATGGCGCACAGTAAAGGCGTGGAAGTTTTGGTGGACGGAGCCCATGCATTTGCTCACTTTGATTTCAAAATCAGCGAATTGAATTGTGATTATTACGGAACCAGCTTGCACAAATGGTTAAGCGTTCCTTTAGGTGCCGGATTTTTGTATGTGAAAAAAGATAAGATAGCGAACCTCTGGCCGGTTTTTGCCGAAACCGAAAAACCCATGGAGGACATTGCGCGCTTGAATCATACAGGAACTACTCCGGTGCATGTGGATCTTGCCATTGCAAATGCCATAGAATATCTCAACAAGTTAGGCATCAAAAGAAAAGAAGCAAGATTAAGGTATCTGCAAAATTACTGGACCAATAAAGTGCGGAATAATCCCAATGTCATCTTAAACACTCCTTCCGATCCCCAGCGATCTTGCGCCATTGCCAATGTTGGAATTAAGAATATGAAAACGGATGATATGGCTAAGCAGCTTTTAGACAAATACAAAATATGGACAGTAGCGATAAACAGTGCAACCGTAAACGGATGCCGAGTTACTCCAAACATTTACACCACTCCGAAAGAGTTAGATGTTTTAGTGAGTGCGATTAATGAAATGGCGGGAGCGTAATTGGAGAGTTAGTAAGCAACTGATAAATGCGAGTTAAACAAATAACTTTTTTACTTCTTCTCAGCTTGACAAGTTGTGAGGGTTTCAAAGTTCTGAAACTTTATAACGCTTCAGACAAAGACATTATTATTACAACACAACCTGGATTAACAACATTTATCAAAGACACTATTGCAAATTACCCTTACAATTCAAGTTTACAAAACTCAACAATTATTCTCAAGCCAGACAGTTCAGCCATTCTAACATCCATTTTTACAAGTAAGATGTTCAATGTTAAAATACATGAATGGGAATTAAGAATAGATTATCTAAAAATTCAGACACCTACAGACACCATTGAAGCAAAAAATAAAATAGAAATAATAAAACTGCTCACCGATAGCATGACAAGATACAATCCAACGACAGACACAAGGAAGACAATTATAAATTCAAAAAACGTTGGCAACATCATCATTAGAAAATAGTGCGCTTTACGGATTAATTTCAATTTAAATATCTTTTCACTTCCCGATATACTTCTTCCACGCTGATTAGCTGCATGCACACATTATTGTTGCAGGGAGAAAAGCGATGATTGAAAACATTCACGCATGGGCTACAGGAAAGTTCCTTCCAGATAACCTGAGCATTCGGAGAGATGGGTCCAAAAAGTTTTGGAGTTTCAGGACCAAAAAGAATAAGGGTGCGAATGGATGTGAGTGCAGAAAAATGCCCGGGACCGCTGTCGTTGGTTACAAGAATATCGGCAAGAGAATAAAGTGTAAGCAATTCTCTCAGCGTAGTTTTTCCGGCAAATGAAATTGCCTTTGATGAACCTATTTGTTTGCAGATATCTTCCGCATCTTTTTGTTCTGAAGAAGCACCCGAAATTATAATACAAGCATTTGGATTTTCTAAAATTATTTTTTTCCCGAGTTCAATAAAGTTTTGTTTGTCCCATTTCCTCAGGGGGAGCAGATCGCTTGCGTTTGGATTGAGGATGATAATTTTTGCTTTCCCCTCTCCCGCAGGAGAGGGGTTAGGGGTGAGGCGCAATTGCATTTCTTTTCTCTCTTTTTCACTTGGTGTAAAAACAGCCGAATCCCCCTCAGTCCCCCTTTGCAAGGGGGAGAGAGAAACTTTCATCATCGGAACTTCTTCAGAATTTTGTTGCGTTGCTTCAACAAGTAAAAGATAAAAAGAAGAAGTATGTATATAAGGATTGTATTGAATGCGGTGAGTCATTAAATTTCCACGGTAGGGTTGTTCGCTGTTGAATCGGTGCAAGCCCACTCTTGTTTTCGCACCGGTCATAAAAGAAAAAATTGCAGAAGCGCGGGAAAAAAATTCCATGTCAATGGTGGTATCAATTTTTGCCTTGCGTATTTTCAGAAGAGCTGAGAATGCGCTTGACAGAAAAAAGAAAATATTTTTATCGCTGATGGAAATAATATTTTCTGACGGAATGAGGTTCAGTATGTCGAGGATTGGGCGGTTATTTTCAAATACGCAGAAGTAAACATTTTCTTTTCCCACTAATTCCGTTGCGCGTTTCATTGCGGGGTAGGCAAGAACAGTTGCGCCTTGTTCAATAAATTTTAAAAAAATAATCTTTTTTGGTTTCTCTTTTGAAACAAATGGATTTCGTAAAGGTGTAAGAAAAAAACAAATCGGCTGTCCGAACCAGTAATCAATCGCTCTGATGGTGTTTGGATTCATTGTTACAGTTCGTTAGTTGAAACTATGCGCTTTCAGCGCAAGACTTTCAGTTGCTACACAATTTTGTAAGTTTGCGGAATGAGTAATACCCCAAGGTATGGCAGTCATAATGTATCTCGGTTGACGGCTCATATT
>JACRAL010000166.1 GCA_016213435.1 Bacteroidota bacterium | reverse complement strand
TCAGCATGTGTATCCCACAACCGGCATAAAAACAATAACAGTTACCGAAGTTATTGCCGGAGTGTTTGATGCCGTTTCCGCATTGCAACTGCCCAATGTGAAAGCAACAGTCATTACCCTCAATGGTGATTTCAGCACAACAACCACCTTTAACTTTTATGGAAACGATTTGTCCTTAACCAATGTGTATGCACTCATCACCCAGATAAACGATTACGGAACCAGCGGAGGGCAACTTAATATCTCGGGAGGCACCATGCCCGTTCCCGATCCTGCATTTCCGGCACTCATCGCATTAAGAAGCAGAGGATGGGTGGTAACAACGAATTAGAGAATTGGAGAGTTATTGAATTAAATTCTCCAAATCAACAAATCGGTAAATCAACAATTCAATAATTGATCTCTCCCATGAAAAAAACTCTACTCCTTACAGCAATTTTTTTCTTTCTCTCTTCACTCCTGAAAGTCCTTCCCTTTGGGGAGTCCCGATGGTTATCGGGATTAGGAGGAGCTTTCAATGGTGGGGCTTCTGCCCAGACCATTGCAGCCGGTAGCTTTTATTCTCTTGCTCTATGCAATGATGGCACTGTAAGAGCTTTGGGAAGGAATACCTATGGTAATTTAGGCGATGGAACGGTTACACAGAGATTGACTCCAGTGCAGGTGAAAACGGGTGCCTCCGGCTGCGTTACCTATTTATGCAACATCACCGCTCTGGCAGCTGGTGATCAATCCCTTGCCCTGAAAAGTGATGGCACCCTCTGGGCTTGGGGATGGAATGCCAATGGACAATTAGGCGATGGAACAACCGCAACCAAATTGACTCCCGTGCAGGTAAGCGGGCTTACAGGAATCACAGCTGTTTCAGCAGGGGCTTATTATTCCCTTGCACGGAAAAGTGATGGCACCGTTTGGGCTTGGGGATATAATAACTTTGGTCAATTAGGTGATAACACAAACACACAACGATTGACTCCCGTGCAGGTGCATGGATCCGGTAATGTCGGCTTTCTCACAGGAATTACAGCTGTTTCAGCAGGAATGAATACGGGGGGGCTTGGTGAAGCCCATTCTCTTGCTCTGAAAAGTGACGGCACCGTTTGGGCTTGGGGATTGAACAACAGAGGGCAATTAGGCGATGGAACAAACACAAACAGAACCACTCCCGTGCAGGTAAGCGGACTTACAGGAATCACGGCTGTGTCAGCAGGAATGTATTATTCTCTCGCCCTGAAAAGTGACGGCACCGTTTGGGCTTGGGGATTTAATTGGTATAATGACTTAGGAGATGGCACAAACACAGACAGATGGACTCCCGTGCAGGTGCATGGACCCGGTAATGTTGGCTTTCTAACAGGAATGAAAGCTGTGGCAGCGGGAATGTATCATGCCCTTGCTCTGAAAAATGACGGCACGGTTTGGGCTTGGGGAAATAATGGTAGCGGACAATTAGGTCAGGGAACTTGGACAAACAGTACCACTCCCCTGCAGGTGCTGACTGGCGCTTCCGGCTGTAGCACTTACTTATGCAACATCACCTCCATTGCAGCGGGGTATGAGCATTCCCTTGCATTGAAAAATGACGGCACCCTTTGGGCTTGGGGAGGTAATGGCAATGGTGCATTAGGCGATAACACCGTTACATACCGAACCACCCCCGTGCAAACCATCGGGCTTTGCACGGTTATGATGCCTCTTCCCATCGAACTCCTCTCTTTTGATGCTAGCCCTGTACAGGATAACAACGAAAAATATTATGTGAGTTGCCAATGGAGCACGGCAAGCGAAATAAACAATGATTATTTCACCATAGAGCGAAGTCAAGATGGGAAAATATTTTCTGATATAGGCCTAAAGAAAGGAGCCGGCAACAGTAATACAACATTATATTATGAATTTGACGACCAGCTTCCTTACACGGGCTTATCTTATTACCGTCTAAAGCAAGTGGACTATAACGGAGCTTTTACTTACTCACAGATAAGAGCAGTTTACATCGGTACATTTGGACTTATCACCATCTATCCAAATCCCTCCACTGATGGAAGCATACAATACATAGTAGCCAGCGAAGCAGGCGGAGTAGCAAGTGTAAATGTATATGATGTGCTGGGAAGAACAGTGATAAGCAATACCGAAACGCTGGAAGGAGGTGTTGCCACAAAAAAGTTAAGCACTGCATCGCTTAGCAGCGGCAGTTATTTATTGCAGATAACCAACGACAACCTTGAAAAAACACAGAAGCAATTTGTGATAAAATAAAACTATAATTAAAACCTAACACCATGAAGAAACTTAACAGTGAGCTTTTCCAAAGTTTCAAACTTTGGAAAAGGTTGGGAATGATTGCAGCAATCTGCACATTTGCACATTTACCCATCTGCACATTCTCCCAAAACGTAGGCATCAACGCCACCGGAGCCACACCTGATGTCTCCGCCATGCTCGATGTTGTTTCCTCTAATACAGGATTGCTAATTCCGCGTGTGAGTTTAACCTCACTAACGGATGCCGCAACTATTCTTACTCCCGCCACCAGTTTGTTGGTTTATAATACCAACGCTGCTTTAACCGGAGGAACGGGTTATTACTACAATGCAGGAACAACCGTTTCTCCGCTTTGGGTAAAACTCCTTAACACAGGTGCAGGAACTGCTGCCGCAGATGCATGGCTCACCAAAGGAAACAGCGGCACTGCATGGAACACAAATTTTCTTGGAACAACGGATAATGTTTCATTAAGAGTGAGAACGAATAATGTGCAGAGGATGATTGTGGATTCTATAGGAAGAGTGGGGATTTGGACAACAAGTCCTGCTTACAAACTTGACATCCTTGACAGCAACAGTGCAGGAAGTGGTGTTCAATCCCGAACACTTAATAATTATCAGATACGGACGGAAGCGAATATTACTGCTACTACAACAGCAGTCGGTATTAAAAATACGCTTCTTTATCGCATGACCGAGGGAACACCCGGTACTCAAGGCATTGGCATGACAGCCAATAATACTGTTTATGCTGATGGCACCTATACTTATTCCGGATTATACGGTGCCGGCAATACTGCATATACCATCAGCACCGCTCTTGCTAATCAAAATGCTCTTTATGGCTCGGCAAATACAGGGTATCTTAACTCATCAGGTGTTCTTGCCAATAGTTTTGGGGCGTACAATCAATCTTATAATTATGGTTCAGGAACAATTACAAATGCCTTTGGCGCCCAAAATTATGCGTTCGTGAACACACCTTCAACGGGAACAATCACCAATGCTTATGGTTCAAATAATACTGTGCAGAATACTTCCACTGTGGGAGGGTCCATTGGCACAGCGTATGGTGTTTCCTCTAATATCATCAAAGCCGCAACGGCAAGTGCTATTCCAACGGGATACCTTTATTATGGAGCTTATGGAAGCACAGCTGATGCAACCACTCGTTGGGGCATTTATCTCGCTAATGAAGCCAATAATTATTTCTCGGGCAAGGTGGGCATCGGCACAACAACTCCTAAGGGAAAGCTTGATGTAACCGGAGGTGCCTTGCAAATATCATCGCCAAATTCAGGGATTGCCCTGATGACTCTTGGAACTAATATAGCTGCTGCCGGAAACAATGGATGGCTAATCAGAAACAATGGTAATGCGGCTCCGTATTCCGGGATTGCTGATGAACTGGGTTTTGAATATTGGAATGGAACGACCGTAACAACTCCACTTGCGATAAAGCCGAACGGAAATGTTGGCATCAGTTGTCTTGACCCACAATACAAACTTCATGTAGTCGGCAATGTGGGAGTAGTAGGAACTATTTATGCTACTGCTGCATCTGTTACTGCCGGTGTTTCCGCCTGCTCTGATATTCGCTACAAAAAAGACATTACTCCTTTATCTCATGCACTTGATAAAGTATTGAGTATGCAAGGCGTGAACTATCATTGGAAAACAAAAGAGTTCCCTGAAAAAAGTTTTACTACCGATAAACAGATTGGCTTCATTGCTCAGGAGTTGGAGAAGATTTACCCAGAAGTGGTGATGACGGATAAAGATGGTTATAAGAGTGTGGATTATTCACGCTTAACCCCTGTGCTGGTGGAAGCAATAAAAGAACAGCAAAAGACAATTGACAGTCAACAATTGGCAATAGCGGAATTAAAAGCCGCTGTAAATAAGTTGCTTCAACAAAACACAATAGCAGAAGCAAAGAAATAAAAAAACACTTATTAGAACCATCCTCGCCATGAAAACAATCGTTTTTATTCTGTGTTCTGTATTCTCCCTCCATTTCGTGGAGGGCTGGAGTGGGGTTTCCTGTTTTGCCGCCCGACTAGTTCTTAACAACAATGCTTACTGCGTAATAACAAATGGCGGATATATTGTTATTGATACCTCAAGCACAAGCGGTATCACAACATTGGGCAGCGGAGGAAATATTATTTCCGAGGCGGATACTAACCGTGTGAAATGGAACATCGGCACAGCCACAGGCGCTTACATCGTTCCGTTCTCTTATACCGATGGAACAAAAATTCCTTTCACCTTCAATGTAACCGCAGCAGGAACAGTGAGCGTTACTCCCGGCAACCTCACCGCTTCCACGTATTATACCGATGTTACAGCCAATCCAAACAACCGCCCTTTGCCCATTGGTGTTACCAATTTTAATAACGGAGCTGCCGAGAATGACATTCATGGCGCAGACCGCTTTTGGAGAATAAATGTAAATAACTATACGGCTAACCCCATTGCCGATATTATTTTTACGTATCGTGAAGCCGAATGGGATGCATCGGCAGGCAGCCGCAATACCATCACAGAAGCCAACCTGCAAGCACAACGCTGGAACGGAAGTATGTGGGAAGCTCCGGTAGGAACGGATGACGCTGCTGCAAATACAGTAACCGTAACAGGAATTAGCACCTTCTCTCCATGGGTGTTGGTAGATAAAACGTCTCCTCTCCCGGTAGAAATGCTCTACTTCAATGCCACCCCTGAAAACAATAGTTTGGTGAGGTGCGAGTGGATCACTGCAACTGAAATAAACAATGATTACTTTGCTGTGGAGCGCAGCCAATACGGAATAAACTTTGAGCAAATAGGAACCGTAAAAGGAGCAGGCAACAGCAGCAGTACAAGAAATTATGTGTTCTATGACCACGAACCATACAGCCGGCTTTCCTATTACCGCCTCAGGCAAGTGGATTATAACGGAGCGTTTATTTATTCCCAGATAAGAGAAGTATATATTGGTGTTTTTGAAATCATCACTATCTATCCAAATCCATCAACAGACGGAACCATACAATACATAGTAGCCAACGAAGCAGGGGGAGAAGTAAGCATAAGAGTATATGATGTGCTGGGAAGAACAGTAATAAGCAATACCGAAACGCTGGAAGGAGGTGTTGCCACAAAAAAGTTAAGCACTGCATTGCTTAGCAGCGGCAGTTATTTATTGCAGATAACCAACGGTAATCTTGAAAAGACGCAAAAGCAATTTGTAATAAAATAAACTTTACTAAACAATAAACACTATGAAAAACCTACTGCTTTTTTTTGAGATAATGTTATTGAGTATATGCCAGGGAGCATTATACGCACAAATATCTGCCACAGGCGGCATAATAACTACTGATGGCGCTTATAAGATACATACCTTTTCTACAGTAGGTACAGATACTTTCAAAGTACTTAGCGGAAGTGATGCTGTTAGATACCTGGTAGTAGCCGGAGGTGGAGCTGGTTATTCAGGGGCTAATAATGGTGGAGCAGGTGCAGGAGGGATGTTAGATAATGGTGATACCCTTTATAATGTCAGTACCGGTAATTATACGATTGTTCTAGGTGCTGGTGGTAATGGAAGTGCAGCAACACGAATAGAAAAGATGGGAGGGAACTCTGTATTTGATACTATAATTGCACATGGTGGCGGTGTGCCAACATCTGGTGCTACTGCTTATCCGGAATCTAATGGAGGTTCTGGTGGTGGTTCCAGTGGTCATAGCAATGCCGGTTGTCCGGGTCCTACTTGTATTGTTTACCCGGCCGGACTTGGAATTTCCGGTGAAGGAAATAATGGCGGTGCAGGTCGAATAGGTAGTAGTACTACAGCAAGGTCAGGAGGAGGAGGAGGAGGGGCAGGCACTGTTGGGGCTCTCGGTACTGCTGGTGGTGCAGGAGGAGACGGTTTGCAATCCAATATTACTGGAACTACTATTTATTATGCGGGAGGAGGAGGAGCTTCTCACTTAACTAACATTCCATCAACTGTATCTTCAGCAGGAGGATTAGGAGGAGGAGGAGGAAACAATAATATTGTAAGTGGTTTAAGTGGTACTGACGGACTTGGTGGTGGCGGTGCAAGTGGCACATCAGCGGGTAATGGCGGTTCTGGAGTAGTAATAATTCGGTATTTGGATGGAGGATCTGCCAATACATTCGCAGTCCAAGCATCTTCAACTAAGTTGTCTTTTTATCCAAATCCATTTGATAAAACCTTGTATGTTAACAGCGGAACTACTGTGAATGCATTATTCAGGATTGTAAACGTGTTGGGACAGGAGGTGTATTCACAACACATAATCATACGCGGAGATAATACAAGCGTTGCTATTAACTTACCCTTATTAGCCAATGGAATTTACGTGGTGTTTATCAACGATACAGATAACTCAACCTTATTGATGAACACAAAAGTGGTGAGAGCGGGAGTGTGGGATTAACAGCATAAAAGTAGTTTGTGATAAAGTAAATTGCTGTAATCTCCGCTTCCTGGTTGATCAGGAAGCGAGAAATGAGAGGAATCATCTTCTACCTCTTGAATTTCGCAGAGAAGTGCCTTAGAAATTTTGGCTCTTCAATTATCTCCAATCCTTTTGCAGATTTTTTATTCTTGATAAGCTTCTCAAAAACCTCTATGGCAAATTCAATATGACTTTGCGTATACACCCTGCGGGGTATGGCAAGGCGCACTAATTCCATGGGAGCAGGAATCAGTTTTCCTTTCGCATCGTATTTTCCGAACATCACCGATCCTATCTCTACCGAGCGTATTCCGCCTTTCAAATAAAGCTCGCATACAAGCGCTTGTCCCGGGTATTTGTGCACAGGTATGTGCTTGTACAATTTCTTTGCGTCAATATAAACCGCATGTCCGCCAATGGGTGTCATTAACGGAACTCCAAGCTTTTTCAGATGCTCGCCAAAAAAAGTTGTGCTGCTGATGCGGTAGTTCAGATAATCATCTTCAAAAACTTCTTCCAAGCCGATGGAAATTGCTTCCATGTCCCTGCCTGATAAACCGCCATAGGTGGTGAACCCTTCTGTGATGATGAGCAGATTCTTGCAGGCATCGGCATGCGCTTTATTTTTCAGTGCAAGAAAGCCACCCATGTTCACCAACGCATCTTTCTTGGCGCTCATGATGGCTCCATCGGTAAGCGAAAACATTTCCTGGGCAATGGACTTGTACGATCTTTTTTCAAATCCTTTTTCGCGGTGCCGGATGAAGTACGCATTCTCGGCAATGCGGCAGCAATCCAGTACGAAAAGCACTTTGTGTTTTTTGCAAATGCGGCTTACCTCACGCGCATTCTTCATACTCACAGGCTGCCCACCACCGCTGTTGTTTGTCACCGTAAGAATTACTGCACCGATATTTTTTGCTCCGTGTTCTTTGATTGCGGCTTCCAGTCTTACTGTATCAAGATTCCCTTTGAAGGGATGTTCGAGCGAGGGCTGAGTTGCTTCTTTGATAGGGATGTCAAACGCTTCGGCTCCAGAAAATTCAATGTTGGCACGGGTGGTGTCAAAATGCGTGTTGCTGATAAATACTTTCCCTTTCCCGCCAAGATAACCGTACAAAATCCGTTCGGCTGCACGACCTTGGTGAGTCGGAAAAATATATTCAAAACCTGTGAGGTCACGAATTGTTTTCTCCATTCGCAGCCAGCTGTTGGATCCCGCATAGGATTCATCACCCTGCATAATGCCGGCCCATTGATTGGCGCTCATAGCAGATGTTCCGCTGTCGGTCAGAAAATCTATCATCACCTGATCCGATGAAAGCAGGAATGGATTGTAGTGTGCTTGCTTCAGAAATTTTTCGCGTTGTGCTTCGGTAGTTACCTTGATGGATTCCACCATTTTAATTTTAAAAGGTTCGATGATCGTTTTGAATCCGTGCATATAGTTTGGTTTGGTTGTCACCCTAAATCCCTAAAGGGACTTTGAAGATATTTACTTGTTGTTTTCGCTGTTTCTTTTTTACTTTCTCCCTTTAGGGAAGGGGTAATGCTCTTCCTCCTTTCCCCACCCAGCTTGAAGTCCATTTTTTTCGGACGAATAAAAGTAGCAGTAATGCGATTAGGACGGTGATTCCGTAGAAATAAAATCCAAAAGAATAAGATCCTGTTGTTTGCAGTGAATAACCCATACTCATAGGGATGAGGGCTCCGCCCAACGCACCAAACTCACCGACCACACCTGTACTTATTGACTTGGTAGTAGGAAACCTTAACGGAAGCAATTGAAATACTGATCCGTTTCCGGATCCCATCATTGCAGACATAATAAATAAAAGAATTGTCATCACTTTTATTGAGGGCATTAAACCTGCAGCAAAAGAGGAAAAAGCAAGCACTGAAAAAATGATCGTCAAAACATTTATTCCTCCGATACGATCGGCAATTCCACCTCCGAATATGCGAAGTATGCTTGCCGCGAAACCCATCAACACCATAAATTCTCCAGCTGAAACTTTATCAACACCGTATTGGTCCGCAATGAAAGTAGGAACAAAACTCGCGAAGCCGATAAACCCTCCGAATGTTATATAATAAAACAGATTGAACACCCATATATCTTTTTCCAGCAAAACTTTCATCGGGCTAAAAATAGTTTTATGTTCCGATCCATTTGGAGGTTCTTTGGCGAGAAAGAGAATAAGCGCCATCACTATCAGCACAGGTGCTGCAAAGAAAAGATAAACATGATTCCATCCATAAACATTTGCCAGCGATGGGGCAAAGAAACCCGCTAAAATTGTTCCGCTGTTGCCCGCTCCCACGATTCCCATCGCCAACCCCTGATATTTTGGAGGAAACCATCCTGAGCCGAGCGGAAGTGCTACTGAAAAACTGGCTCCTGCCACTCCAAGCAAAGCACCAAGAATGAGAACTGAAGTAAAGCTGTCAGCGAAAAAAAATCCGTATAACATACCCATAATTGTTATTGCCATGCCGAGCAGAGCTGCGGATTTCCTTCCGATAATTTCAGCCACCAACCCGAGCGGAATACGGAGAAATGCTCCAGCAAATACGGGTACGGAAAGCATGAACCCTTTTTGCATGGGACTCAAATGCAATGCCTGACTGATAAAAGGCGCCATGGCGGCATTCACCATCCACACCATGAAACTTACATCAAAATATAAAAATGATGTAATGAGCGTAGGTAGATGTCCTGATTTTGCGAACTCTTTTAACGACATTTATTATTACCTAAAAGATGAATTTAGAAACTGATTAATTAAGAATTATGCATTGACTGAAATTACTCTTCAGTGATTTTCTTCCATTCAAGTTTTTTTCCGAAACCAAGTTTATTGTCTGTAAATTTTATAAAGTTCAACTCAATGACCCACAGTTCTCCTGAAAACGCAATTGCGAAAGGGTATTTTTTGTAATACGAATTCTTGGCAGTTGCGAGGTCATCACCTTTTGCTTTCGAAATTTTTCCGGTGAACTGTATTCCCTGTATCCGTGTTTTATCCAGCTTATCGGGAATAATGATGCCGGCAACCTTATCGTTTCTCAATGCAATTACAATGTGATTGGTCTCCGGACTTGATTTAAAAATAAGAAGGTTCTTTTTTTTTGCATAGGCATAAAAACAATTCGCACAGTAAGGATGATCATTATCTGAAACAGCAAGGGTGAGATTGGTATGTGCTGAAAGGAATTCAAGAATCCTTTCGTCTATCTCGTTTTTTTCTTTCTCGTTATTCATGAGTTAATCAGCCATTAGTAAATTTTTGCGAAGCGTATCTGAAAGTTCCTTCAATTCTTCTTTCTTTGCATTTCCCAGATCGCGGTCGCAATCCTCAAAACGGAAATATATTTTTTCAAGCTCATCTTCTGAAAAAATAGATTCGGCCGTTTGAAACACTTCATCGTTCTCCACCGCTATGTGATCGAGCAATGCCTCCGTGTACTTCTCCAACTGCAGTTGTGCATCCAGGTACTTTTTAGCATTCAGAGAGATTTCAATATTCTTTATCATCTCCCGAAAGTCAGAATGATTCTCAAACATTTCTTTAATAACGCCATCGGCCAGCAGTTCGTTACGTTTTGCCATTTCAGGGAAAAGAATTTCTTCTTCCTTGAAATGATGGTATTTATCAGCATAGTTTCTGAAAAATCCTATCAGCTGATGGATGAGTTTTTCATACGCCTCGTTATCTTTACCAATAAGAGAGTTTGCCTGTCTTACGGTATCAATTGAGTTTATAATGATTTCATGCTCATCAAACAAAACTTTCATCGATTTAGTCATAGGTTTAGATTTATACTTAGATTATTTAAAGATTTCTTCAAAACTTCTTTCAAGAAAAACGGTGATCATTTCTTTTCGGTAAAGCCGCGGATAAAAATCATTATCAATGATGCGTGCTTTTTTAACAGCTTGTTTTATAAGTTCTTCTTTGTTGTCTTTGATGGTTCCTTCCACCAAAATCGGTTTGGGATCCACTCCACCAAGTACAACTCTTATTTTTCCGCTTTCGCTTTTTGAAACTGCCGTTGTAAGAGAAGAAAAATCTACAGCTTCTCTCGGTCTCAGTTTTTTAAAAACACAAGACTGTTTCTCTTTTGTCGGGATATTAATAGAGCGGATAATCGCTGCATGACTAAGCTTTCTTGGCTTCATTCCATCTCCTGAATATATATCTTCAAGCGCAAGAGTTTGATCTCCATTACTATCAACAATGTCAAGAGAAGCATTCAAGGCGATAAGAACAGGAGCCGTATCAGAAACAAATTTCGAAAAACAATTTTTCTTTCCACCTGTAGCGATACAGACTTCCCCATCGCATTTGAGGCAATAACCAACTGCCTCGCGCCACCATTCGCTTTGATTATAAAATACACATCTATTTTCACAAAGGATATTCCCTCCTATTGTTGCAGTTTTTCTCAACATAGGCGAAGCAACTGAATGTGCTGCTTCCAACAATGCCGGAAATAGTTTTTTTATTTCCGTATGATTTTTCAAGTCATCAAGACGAACAAGAGAACCAATAGAAATATGGTCTTTGCGCTTAATAATCTGTTTCAACTCCTCAATGTCGGTAATATCGATCAGACAATCTGATTCTTCGTTTCCTTGGAATTTATTTACAATCACATCGGTTCCGCCAGCCAGATAATGAAAACTTTCCGCGTGTTTCTTTGCAAGGCGAATTGCTTCATCAATAGTTTTTGGCTTGAGGTATAATTTCTCTGCGACTATCATATTGCAATTTCTTTTTGGGATTTTTCTTTCTCCTTCAACAACCTCAGCACTTCATCCGCTTTAATGGGAAGTTTTGTAATTCTAATTCCTACTGCATCATAAACAGCATTTGCAATTGCGGGTAGCACCGCATGAATGGCTCCTTCTCCGGTTTCTTTTGCACCAAATGGTCCTTCCGGATCAATGGACTCAATGATGTTTGTATGAATCGGAGGTGTGTCTAATGATGTTGGGATTTTATAATCCAGAAAATTGTTGTTGATCAACAAGCCATTGTAGTAATCCATCGATTCCGTCATTACCTGACCGATTCCCATGTGCCAGGAACCTTCCAATTGTCCTTCTACTGCCAATGGATTCAATGCTCTTCCGCAATCGTGTGCCCCCCACACGTTTAAAATTTTCACATGGCCGGTTTCCGTATCCACTTTTACTTCTGCAACGCAAGAACCAAATGAATAAGATGGACTTAATCCAGCACCTGCACCTTTGAAGTCTCCGCCTAATTTGGGAGAAATGTATTTTCCGCTAACATTTACTGCTCCGCGTTTTGCGGTTAGAATTTCAATGGCTTCGTCCCAGTTGAGGTCAACAGATTTATCATTGCTGAAAACTCTATTCTCTGAGAAATTCAATTCTTCAACTGGAATATTTGTTTTCTTTGAAATAGAATTTTCAATTTCTTTTCTAAGATTTTCTGCTGCATCTTTTGCAGCATTTCCCGCCATGAATGTCACACGACTCGAATAGCTGCCGAAATCCACAGGAGTAATTAATGTATCCGCAGCGATTACAAATATTTTGTCCATGCCGATACCCAACACTTCCGCAACAATAATAGCAAGCATGGTATCACTTCCCTGTCCGATATCATTGGCACCCGATGCAATCAATACTCTTCCGTCAAAATCAACTTTCAGGTGAACAACCGATTGAGGTAATTCATTCCAGATAATCGGCAAAGCGCTACCGCTGATAAAAAATCCGCAAGCAACCCCAAAGCCATGACCCATAGGCATTTTCCCATGCTTATTTTTCCAGTCAGATTGTTCTGCCACTTTTTGTATTGATTCTCTGCTGCCGTTGGAGGTAATGCGATAATGCCCTACAGTAAGTGAATTTGAATCAAGAAAATTTTTCATTCTCAATTCAACCGGATCCATTTTTATTCTGTGTGAAATATCGTCTATCAATGATTCCACTGCAAAACGAGAATTCACAGCACCATGTCCGCGCATGGCACCGCATTGTGGTTTATTGGTGTAAACCCGATAGGTTCTAAAACCAAAATTATTCAACTTGTATGGTGCCTGAAGCAATACACCGTTGTAATAAGAAGTCACCACGCCAAAACTTCCGTAAGCGCCACCATCAATGGCAATGTCGGCATCCAGCACTTTTAATGTTCCATCTTTATTTGCACCAAGCTGAATGGTCATCTTGGATGGATGACGACCATGATTATTTAAAAAAACTTCTTCACGTGTAAGACGAACTTTAACGGGCTTCCCTGTTTTACGTGCAATGTGTGCTACAATGATTTCATGTGCAAATGGATCACTCTTGCCACCAAAACCTCCTCCTAAATGTGGTTTGATAACACGAACACGGCTAAGAGGAACTTCCATTGTCTTTGCCAATGCACGATGCAGATAATGTGTGACTTGCGTAGAGGAAATCATTGTCAGACCATTCTCATCCCAAACTGCGGTAGATGCATGCGGCTCGGTAAATCCATGATTGATGCCGATCATTTCAAAATCCATTTTTGAAACAATTTCTGCTTCTTTCAATCCTTGCTGCTGATCACCAAAACGCAGTTCGGCTTTCTTATGAATGTTATTATTGAACTTGGTGGTGTCATGAATCTTTTCTGCATCGCCAATATCATTCAACGAATCATCTATAGATAAAAATTCTTTAAGCGGTTTGTATGTTACTTTAATGTGTTTGCATGCATGAGCAGCCAGTTCTTCCGAATCTGCAGCCACTGCCGCAATAATTTCTCCGGCGTATCTTGTTTTCTCAATTGCCATCGCTGTTTCATCCTGAGAAAGAGGAAGAACTCCAAACGTAATAGGCAATTCTTTTCCTCTGGCAACGTAGCGTACCCCTTCGTGTTTTAACGCCTCAGAAGTATCAATGCTCAAAATTTTGGCATGAGGATAAATGCTTCTGACAAATTTTACATGAAGTACGCCTTTCAATTGATAATCATCTGCATAATCAGCAATGCCCTGAACTTTTTTTGTTGCTTCAATGTATGGGCGCCTCACTCCAACAGTTCCTTGGGTCGTTTCTGGATGTTTAACTTTTGACTTTAAGCTTTGAACTTCTTTTGAATATTCAGCTACCGCTTCAATTATCTTTTTATATCCTGTGCATCGGCACACATTTCCTGACAGCGCATCTTTGATTTCATGAATGCTTGGATTCGGATTTTTATTTACAAAATCTAAAGCAGTGATGACCATTCCAGGTGTACAGAAGCCACATTGTATCGCCCCTTTCTCAACAAATTTTTCCTGTAACCGATGCAGTTCTCCATTTTTTGAAACACCTTCAATGGTCGTGATCTCCGCTCCATCAAAACGCAATGCCGGAGTAATGCAGCTAAGCACCGGTTCTTTATTTACAAGCACAGTACATGCTCCACAGCTTCCCTGTTCACATCCTATTTTTGTTCCTGTTAATCCTGCTTTTTCTCGAATCACATTCGAAAGCATTTCATGATCTCCAACAAGCAACTCATGTTTCTTCCCGTTGATGGTAATTGAACGTTGTTTCATCCTAATGAAGATTGTCAATTACTCTTTTTAATTTTTGTTGCACTTCAACAGCAACGCTTCCAAGCTGATCGTTCTTCACTGCCATCATGGATGCGATCGGGTCAATTGCGCTGACCTCTATGTTATTTTTTTCAAGTTCCTGAACGATCACATTACAGGGAAGCATGGTGCCGATATGCGGTTCGGCAGAAAGTGCTTTATGAGCAAAGGTCGGATTGCAAGCTCCAAGGATTTTGTACCTGCGGAAATCCACATCCAGTTTTTTTCTGAAGGTGTCTTTTACATCGATCTCCGTAAGAATTCCGAATCCTTCTTTCTTCAATTCCTCGGTTACTTTTGCAATAGCGGAATCAAAATCAGTGTTTAATGTTTTAGTGAAATAGTAAGCCATATTGTTTTTTATTTTATTTTTTCTATGATAATAATTTTAGATGCACAGTTTTTCGAAGCTTTCAGATTCGATCTGTATTCTTCATCTTCCACATCAGCTATGAAAATCCCTCCGCGCTTTTCCTTTCCTCCAACTAAGTTGCTCTTCCCGTCTTTTCTTGACATCCGCCATCTGTTTCTGTTTGCTTCTACACATGCATTGCAACCTATGCACTTATTTCGCTGAAAGAAAATCCTTACCATCAACAATTCACAATTTTATACAACTTGTCTGATGCACGTATCTTACTTTTTATCGGTAGTGAAACAACATCTCCTTTCTTCACAATCTCGCGTTTTATCTCCTCTACTCTTAGTTCTTTCACATTGTCTTTTATTATTCCTGTTGTTGGACCGCTTATCAATATCTCATCACCTAGTTCTAATGACTGTGATTCAATCTTAAATTCTCCAATCCCTATTTTCTCAAAATACTTCATTCCTTTTCCGATGTACACCTTTTTCGTTGTAGCTTTTGATCCATACTCATCATTCCATTCTCCCATCTTTTTTCCCAGATAATATCCATCCCAAAACCCGCGGTTGAAAACTGTTGATAGTTCTTTTCTCCATTGCTCGACCTTTCCTTTTGTAAAAGTTTTTTTATGAATGGAGTCTATCGCTTCTCGGTAACATCTTGTGGCGGTATAAACATAATCCTCACTTCTGCCTCTTCCTTCAATTTTTAAAACAGAAACACCGGTATCTATAACCTTGTCAAAAAAATCGATCGTGCAAAGATCTTTTGCCGACATAATGTATTCGTTATCGATCTCTAATTCCGTTCCGTCTTCTTTGTCAGTAACAATGTAACTTCTGCGGCAGTTCTGAATGCAGGCACCGCGGTTGGCGGAAGAAAAATTTGAATGCAAACTCAAATAACATTTCCCTGAAACCGCCATACAGAGGGCACCATGAGCAAATATTTCTATACTGACTAATTCTCCGGATGGTCCTTTTATTTTTCTTCGTTTGATCTCACGCACAATATCCTTTACTTGTTCCAGTGTAAGTTCCCGAGCCATCACCATTACATCGGCAAACTGGGAATAGAACTCAACGGTTTCGATATTAGTGATGTTTGCTTGTGTTGATACATGAACCGAGATGTATTTTTTTTTCGCGTAATTCATCACGGCATGATCGGAAGCGATGATGGCATCGATGTTGCATTTTTTTGCTTTGTCAATTATTGTACGCATCAGCACAAGATCGTGATCGTAAAGAATAGTATTGAGCGTAATGTAAGTTTTGATTTTATTTTTTTTCGCTATTGCTGATATTTTTTCGAGATCTTCAATGGAGAAGTTTATACTTGAACGGGCGCGCATGTTCAGTTGCTCAATTCCAAAATATACTGCATCACATCCGCCCTGAATAGCAGCCATCAGTGACTCCCATGAACCACATGGAGATAATAATTCAACTTTTGATTGTGCTGTTTTCATGCAGAAATTTGGCTTCCAAATTTGTCTTAATTGAACTTAAGAAAACATGATGGGAATCATATTTTACGAAAGGATATAAATTGTAATTTGCATACAGAATTGGCATATTTATATATGCTTCAGATTAGATCTTTATGAAAGAAAGAGAATATCATACATTTCATATCCCTGTAATGGGGTTAGGCTATACTATAGATAGTCCTGTGAAAGTTGCACGTTTTGGCATATCATCCGTCATTTCAATTATTGAAGACCATCTCATTGAGCGCATGAGAGAGTTTTATTGTATCAAGTTTGAAGAAAAATATATTCCTATTACAGTGGATCATGAGGATCGCAGAGCAAAACGCATAACAGAATATCTGAACTTACTCGATAGGATTGTAAATAAGCAAGTAGCTGATATGAAACTCCAACCTTTTGAAAAAGGACAAGATATTGTTAAGTATTTTGAAATGCTTCCCGAAAGTTCTTTATTAAAGAATAGATATTTAAAAATGCTTCTGTTGGAAAATGGCCAAGAGAAAGAAACGATTCAAAAGGAATTACGAAATAAAATCAAAGCGGGCAGCATTGATGTGAACATAATGACCAAATGCGACCGCATGAACCATGATGATGAGGGAACACCTCTGCCGGTAGAATTTGCCGATGCAATGGCAGCATTCAGAGGTTTTGCATTCAGCAATCTTTCTTCCTCCGTAATTTTCTCTGCGGGGATGAATCCACGTTTATATTCTTACTGCGAAACTTTTGCTGATTTTACTCCTGATAAAAACGGAAATATCAAAAAGAAAATCGTGCTGAAGGTTAGCGATTACCGCTCTGCTCTGATACAGGGAAAATTTTTGGCAAAAAAAGGATTATGGATTTCAGAGTTCCGAATTGAAAGCGGTTTAAATTGTGGTGGCCATGCGTTCCCAACTGAAGGTTTATTGTTAGGACCCATCCTCGAAGAGTTTCATCTAAAGCGCAACGAACTTTCTTTGGAACTTTTAACTATGTGCAATGAGGCCCTGAAGCAAAAAGGAAAGTATTCTTTTATTGCTGAACCAGAAATGAAAGTAACAGTGCAAGGAGGAATAGGCACTGCGGCTGAAAATAAATTGCTTTTAGAACATTATCAGGTGGATGGCACAGGCTGGGGCAGTCCATTTTTACTTGTCCCTGAAGCCACCAATGTTGATGATGAAACTTTAAAGCAACTTGCAACTGCAAAGAAAGACGATTATTATCTGAGTCATGCCTCTCCACTTGGAATTCCGTTTAATAATTTCAAAAGGAGCTCTTCGGAAAAACAACGCAAAGAACGTATTGAGAAAAATCGACCCGGAAGTCCTTGCTATAAAAAGTTTTTAGCCTTTAACACTGAATTTACGGAGGAACCGATTTGTACAGCATCGCGTGAATATCAAAATCTGAAGATCAAGTCTTTAAAAGCGCAGAACCTCCCCGATATATTATTAAACGAAGAAATGGACCGTATTACTGAAAAAGATTGTTTGTGCGAAGGACTTGGAGCCGGTGTGTTGGTGAAGAATCATTTAAACCCTGCTCATAATTTAACAGCTATATCCATTTGTCCTGGACCCAACTTGGCTTACTTTTCTAATATTTTTTCTTTGAACGAGATGGTAAATCATATTTATGGCAGGATATCGATTCTCAATTCATTACCAAGACCTCATATGTTTGTGAACGAACTGAAAATGTATGTAGACTATTTAAAAAATGAAATAGACAAAAATGTTTTAGAGATTTCTCAGAAACAAAAAAAATACCTGGCTAATTTCCAAAGCAATCTAATAGAAGGAATTGAGTATTATAAAAGCCTCGGTCCTAAGCTAAAACACGATGCAGAAATGCAGTGGGATAATATCCTGGAGGATTTATCAAATTTAGAATCAAAGGTTATTGAACTTGTCCTTCCGGAACCGGTCGTTATCGGGTAATTCCAGTTTCTCTTTTTATTTATCCATTCTGATTTAGATTAACCTCTAAAGCATTTTTTTAAGATATTTGTTTAACCTTCTAAATAGCAAATTATATGAAAACGATCTTAGTTCCCACTGATTTCTCAGAACATGCTGCTGTTGCTTACGATTATGCAGTGTTGCTCGCAGGGAAAACAAACGCAACTATATATCTTCTTCACATTTTAGATGTTCCTTATGCGGCACCGCTGCCTGCCGGAGATAATAAAGCCACAGCAGATGTTCATTACATGATGGAGATAATGAAGTTTACCAAATTGAGAATATCAAAACTTAAAAACAATAAAGTATTTAAAAATATAAGTGTTATTGATGTGATAGAAGTAGGAAATGTTTCTTCAAAAATTTATCAGGCAGCCAAGAAATACAAAGCCGATATTATTGTGATGGGGACGCATGGTGTAAGCGGTTTTCAGGAATCGTTTATGGGAAGCAATGCGGAGAGGGTTATTCGTAATGCAGAAATCCCTGTCTTATCTGTGAAAAATAAACTTAAGAGTTCAAAAATATCCACCATTGTTTTTGCTACTGATTTTTCAAGAGAAGCAGAATTAGTATTTGCTGCCATAAGCAAAATTGCTGAGATATTCAAAGCCCGGCTTATTATTATGAAAATTGTAACCATGGTTGATTTTCAATCAACAAGAGAAACCGAACAACAGATAGAAGCATTCCGCAAAAAGAATAAAGCATATAACTATTCCACTCAGATATATTATGCCTATTCGCGGGAAGAAGGGATCAGGGATTTTTCAGAAAATGCAGGAGCAGATATGATTGCACTTGGCACTCATGGCAGACATGGTCTTGCGCACTTTTTTAAAGGAAGCATTGCCGAGGAAGTAGTGAATCATGCCTCGTTGCCTGTGCTGACATTAAACTTCCACAAAAAACTTCTTTAGGATAGTTAAGAGTTTATGTGGTTTTATAGTGGAACCATTATTTCGGTGGAGGAAAGATAGGAGGTGACGGCTAACAATATGATATAATTTATTATTTTATTTATCGCAGTAAACTTATGTTTCCTTTCTTCTTTATTTTTTCTTCACTTGTAAGAGTTGCTTCTAAGTAATAATTAAATACTGCCGAATCCAGCCACTTGTCTTGGAACATACCGTCCCACCCTTTTTTCTGGTCATAGGATTCAAATACTTTCTCTCCCCATCGATTGAAAATCACGAAATAAAACTCTTTGAAACAATTGAGATTTTCCATGTAAACTTTTAACACATCATTATCTCCATCGTTGTTCGGAGAAAAAGCATTTGGAATAAATAATGCTCCGCATGGAATATTTACTACGTCTACGATTATGGTAATGCAATCGTTGCCGGAACAACCTGTAGCTGCATCGGTACCTATAACGCAGTAATACCATTTAGAAATATAATATAGTCCAAAATTTAGTATATTTGCTGCATGGCAAAACCATTGCGGCTTACAATAAAAGAAAGCCTCCCTCAACTAAAGGGAGTACTCAGAAAGCAACCCCGGCATTTACGCTCACGC
>JACRAL010000165.1 GCA_016213435.1 Bacteroidota bacterium | reverse complement strand
TCACTGGAAAGATGATAAAGTTGTCGAAATTTTATGCGAGGAATTAAATGAAACAGAAACAAAATTTCCATGCACCGATTTGGTCATTATATACAAAATGGTATCTTCTTAGAATCCGTTGAGGTCAGTTAATCTGAATTTACCTCCTCCGGGCATAGCTTGTATTGCATTCACAACAAGATTGACCAATACCTGGTTCAACTGAACGGGATCAGCGATAATAACAGGTAGTTTTGAATCAAATGAACAGACTAATTCAATTCCTTCCTTTGTACAACGGGACTCAAGAAAATATAGACCGTCTTTAATCAGTTTGTTTAAATCAAGTTTACTTTTTTGGGGAGGCATCTGCCTGGAAAAGAACATCAGTTTTTTAATCACCTCTCTTGCATGGAGTGACGACTTTATTATTTTTTCCAGATCCTCTTCTGCCTGTCCGGGTAATCCATCACACTTTTTTGCCAGTTGTGCAAATCCGAGAATATTTCCTAATGGTTCGTTAAGCTCATGAGCAACACCGGCTGAAAGTTCCCCGACAGTAACCATCCTGTCGGCATGTCTCAACTGATTTTCAATTCGTTCCCTTTCTTTTTCATTTTCTTTCTTCTCTATTATTAAAGATAAATCTTTGGCTACGGTTTCAATTAAATTTCTTTCCTCCTGCAAGAATGGACCTTCATCAAGCACTGGTTTTTTCTCTATATATCCAACTTCAATAAATCCCCTCTTTTTATTATTTATAACAATATCCGCTCTCATCTTATCCTTGATATCCATATAACTTTGAATAGAATATTCCTGCTTATCAAAAAGAATTCTGGTTTGGGTGATTTCAGGATATTGCCATGCAGGAGGTAATAATTCCAATGTATTATATAGAATTTCCTCAACAGATTTATTTATTCTCTCTGCAATACATGACATACCGTACAGGCACGTTAACTCTTTTACTCTCTCATGTAATGTTGATTGTCTGTATTTGTTTAATAATATTAATCCAAGTATTTGTGTGAAATCTTCAATAGGTTCAATTTCGTATTCTGAGAACAGATAAGCTTTTTTACTTTGCATCAATAAAAATCCTATACTATAGTTTCCGGTTATAAATGGAATTAAAGCAAGAAATTTATATTTATTTTCTTTATTGAATGAGTAAATCTTTTCTTCGTTATTCTGGCTTTTGGGGATAATCAAAGGATTATCTAAATTTCCTGTCCAGAAACTTTTTCTCTTCGTAAAAAAAGATAAATCATGACTTATTCTTTCATTAATTACATCAATGCATAGTTTTATTAAGCCGGTATCATTATGAAGATTTATATCAATTTGATCATTTTCAATTTCGTTGTAATGCAATATATCGTAACTAAATGAATTGTATGTTTGTCTTGATATTTCAAAATGTTTTTTTTACTTTCCTCTCTAACCCATATTTCAATAACATCACATTTGAAGAAATTGAGGATTATTTTTGAAATTTCATCTAAAAATTTAATTTTAAAAATATCAGTATTTGTATATTGAAATATATCGTATAATAAATACCGAAAATCTTTTGTGATATTCATATCTGAATAAAGTGCAGAAATTCTCTTTGATTTATTATCCTTCATAAAACAACAAGTCAGTAAATTTTAATTGTGAGTCTGCTCCAAAAGTATAAAAAAATTGTTCCTTTTAAAAAATTTTAAAAAACACTTGTTGTGTGAAAGCGCGCCGCAAACATCAAACATTTACACTGATCCTGTCGAAGTGTCAAACATTAAACAATTCCTTCGCATTTCTGCCGGTTGCTTCAATCACTTCCTCAACAGTTGTTTTTTTAATTTCAGCGATTTTTTCCGCTATATATTTTAAGTAAGCAGGTTCATTTCGTTTTCCGCGAAAAGGGATTGGCGCAAGATAAGGCGCATCGGTTTCAAGAACTAATTTATCAAGATTAATTTCTGAAACCACTTTTTCCAATCCGGAATTTTTAAAGGTTATCACTCCGCCGATGCCAAGCAGGAATCCCATTTCCACGGCTCTTTTAGCATGTTCTGTATTGCCCGAAAAACAATGAAAAATTCCTGCGGGCAGGCTCAATTCTTTTTCCAGAACTTCAAAGGTTGCGTCAAAAGAATTTCTGATATGAATAATCATCGGCAACCGGTATTTTTTTGCAAGATTGATTTGAAATGCCAATGCTGTTTTTTGCTGTTCGATAAAAGTCTTATCCCAATATAGATCCGTGCCTGTTTCTCCGACGGCATAGAATTTTTCTTTACCCAGCCACTCTTCGACAATGTGAAGTTCTTTTTCAAAATTTTCTTTCACGGAACAGGGGTGAAGCCCCATCGCCGGAAGACAAAAATCAGGATATTTTTTTGTCGCGTCCATCATTGCCGGAATGGTTTCCCTGTCAACATTGGGCATGAATATTTTGATAACTCCTGTTTCTTTTGCTCTTGCAATTACAGCATCTCTGTCGTTATCAAACTCAGGTAAAAAAATGTGCGAATGTGTATCAATCATATTATTTTTTTTGCAAAAGTATACTTCAATAGTTCGGTAATTTTTGGGGTCATTTTGGGCTAAAGCCTGCTATTCGTGAGCGTTTTGACTTACCCCGACCTTAAGGTCGGGGTAATTGATAAAACGTAGAAATACTAAGGGCTTTAGCCCTTCATTAAAAAAAATTACCGAAGTATTACACTTCATAATTCATTAATATTTACTGAACACAGGCGCCAGAATTAAATAAGCGGATAACGCCGCCAAAACAATAACCGCAGTCCATCCGATACTATTATAAAATGGTTTGTTGATATGTTTACCCATGATTTTTTTGTTATTCACAAGCAGGATCATACACACAAGCACTACGGGGAGAAGCATTCCGTTAAGCACCTGCGACCAGAGGCTGATTGCTATCAGCGGGGCATTCGGAACCAGGATTATGGCAGCCGAAACGATAAGTATGCCGGTATATAAAATATAAAATTCCGGCGCTTCTTTCCATTTTTTATCTATGCCCACTTCGAACCCGAATGCTTCGCAAACAAAGAATGCTGTTGCTAAGGGAAGAATCGTTGCGGAAAATATGGAGGCGATGAACAGGCCGAAACCAAATACATATCCGGCCAGCGCGCCTGCCAGCGGTTTCAATGCGATCGCCGCATCCCCGGCTTCTTCGATTTTAACTCCGTTCACATGCAGGGTGGAAGCGCATGCAACCATGATGAAAAATGCAACGACCACCGTGGCGATGCTCCCGATGATTACATCTAACAACACATATTTGTAATGTTTCATTTTCAGTCCTTTTTCAATGACTGCCGATTGCATGTAGAACATCATCCAGGGAGCGATGGTTGTTCCCACGATCCCGATCACCATGGCAACAGATTTAAAATTCATGTCAGCTTTCGGGCGGATCAATGCGCTTCCTATTTCGCTCCAGTGCGGCCCTCCCATGAGCGCTGAAATTATATAAGTAAGAAGGCACACGCTGAAACACAGGAATATTTTTTCCGCGCTCCGATAGGTTCCTTTTACCACCAGCATCCAGACTGCAAAAACAACGATGGGAACCGAAACGTATTTGCTCACGCCAAAAACCGCCATGCTTCCTGCAACCCCGGCAAACTCGGTGGTTGTATTTCCGATATTCGAAATCAGCAGGGCGAGAAAAATGAAGAATGTGATTTTTACCCCGGCATTTTCCCGGATCAGGTCGGCGAGCCCTTTGCCCGTGACAATCCCCATGCGGGCATTCATCTCCTGGATGATGATCAGGACAATAAATGAAGGTATCAGCGTCCATAAAAGTTTGTAGCCATAGATTGCGCCGGCAACGGAATACGTAGTGATACCGCCGGCATCATTGTCAACGCTGCCTGTAATAATCCCCGGACCCAGGATAGCGAGAAACAAACCAAATTGTTTCAGAAGTCTTTTTCTTCTCGGTTTAAACAGAGCCATACATCAACCCTTCCTGCTTTATTTCGTTTTCTTTTTATTCAGCAAATCTTCAACAATATCATCAATCACAACCATTCCTTCGAGCTTCCTTTCTTCGTTAATCACCGGAACGGCAAGCAGGTTGTATTTTGAAACGATTTCGGCAAGAGAGTCAAGTTTATCGTTATCGAAAATGGTGATCGGGTTCTTTTTCATTATTTCCGCCAGTATCGTCTGGGGTTCTGAAATCACAAGTTCTCTCAGGGAAACGACAGAGATAAAACGGTCGTTGTTATCAACCACAAACAGGGAGTATATCGTATTGGCTTCAGGTTTTTCTTTCCTGAGAATACGGATAGTTTCATCTACGGTGGAATTCAAATTAAATGCTAAGAACTCGGTGGTCATGATACTGCCGACCACTTTATCGGAATACTCCAGCAATTCCCTCACTTCTTCCGACGATTCACGATCCATTTCCTTTAAAAGCTGTTCTGCTTTTTCTTCTTCGAGTTCATCTATGATATCCGCCACTTCATCAGCCGGCATTTTTTCGAGCACATCGGCTGCTTTTTCAACCGGGAGGCTTTCGATGATATGCACCTGGGCATGGGGTTCAAGTTCTTCGAGCACATCGGCGGCATGTTCTTCGTCTAATGCGGCAAATACCGTTGGTCCGGAAGCTTTGCCCAATTCTTCGATAATATCCGCCACATCCGAAGGGTGAAGCGTATGCAGTTTTGAAAATGTCTTTGAGAGTTTTAACCCGGAATGGCCGAGGTCGACCGTAGCGATTTCGTCCCAGAGGATAAATTTATTGGGTAAGTTCGCGTTAAATGGTTTTAATATGCCTTTAATAGGGGTCGCTATCCCGATCCTTCTCAACAGTCCTTCCATCCCGACATCAACGGCAATCGCATATATGCCGGATGAAACAGAGACTAACCTGACATCATTCACGCGCACTAATTTCTTTCCGTTTATATCAACGATTTGCTTGTCAAGAACATTGTCTACTAAAAAAATGGAATGGTTAACTATTTGTTCAGGGAGTTCTGCCTGATTATGCAATATAATTTTATATTGCCCGTAGGATTTTATTATTTCGGTTTTGTTAAAATCCAGGTAGCGGTCTTTACCGTGAAATTTTATTTGGGCGCCAAAAACTTTAGGCCTTACAGGTTCGCCTTCGGGATGCACGTAATCGCGGTATTCAATGAGCAGATCTTTGAGAATGCCGATAATTTTCCCATTACCGTCAAAACATTTTCTGCCGATAACCCGGCTCAAATAAAATGTTACCTGTGAAGCCATGAATGCCTCCTTCCGTTTAAAATTTAACTTTGGTTTGCATGGCAAAAGTAAACTTTTTTTTATCGGGCAAAATTTTATTTGACACTTTTATGTTTTGTGCGTTAGCAACATGAACTTGCATTAGGACGGGGTATAAGTTATAAGATTGTAAAGTAAAAAGGGGGGTACGGAAAAGTAGCTTTTTTTTGGAACGCTTTTCCTTAATCGGATTAATATTTTATTACTTTTTCGACTTTTATAAAATCATTTCCGGCAATTTTTACAAAATAAACCCCGGCATTGTATTTAGATAAATCGAAAGTAAACTTACCTCCGATAAATTTTCTTTTAAATAAAAGCTGTCCTTTAATATCATAAAATTCAATTATGGCTTCGCTTGAAAGTTCAAAATTTAGAATATCACTTACAGGATTCGGCCAAATTTCACATTCTCCATTTTTTATCTCAATTTTTCCATTCCCTGAAAGCGTATCACACGGGCTGCCTTCCAATGCTCCTAAGTTATAATTGGGCATATTGGGTAAACTTGCATAGCTACGCTTGCCTCCCAGAAAAAAACTGTAAGGTTGAAAATCACAGGCAACTCCAATTGAATTAGGAAAATTAATAACACTCAGGTTCATATTAATTGTGTCGAAAATAGTATCAGGCCAGCCAAAAGTATGAGCATTTGCAATATAGATTTTACCATCAGGTGCAAGTTGACATTGACACATATAAATAGCATTGGGGTTATTGTTTGCCCAAATCAATTGCCTGCTGGCAGAAATATCTGTTGCTGTTATATCAAACTGAAAAAGACTGTCGTCCTGCGAAACATACAGCCTGTTACCTTTTGGTGAAAAAGCACAGCCTGAATACTCAATAAAATGATTATATCCCAAGTCTGACCAATTTGATAACATACCTATGCATCGGTCGAAATCAAATAAATCTATAACCCCCCAAAGATTTGTGGCTGCTATTCTATCACCATCTACACTTGCTTCCATTTCGCCCCAGTTTCCTCCATAAGAGGTTGAATAGAAAGAGCCTGTTGATTGAAGAAATGGTCCG
>JACRAL010000164.1 GCA_016213435.1 Bacteroidota bacterium | reverse complement strand
TTCAATCTCTTTAAAGTAGTGGTTGGTTTGCATTTTTTCCTGCAAACCAATTTATATTTACGATTCATTATTTACTACCCCCAGAATTTCAATCAACTATGCCTTGTTGATTTAATGCGTAAAACCTGACGGAATAAAATCGAGTTTTTTGTATTTTGTATATTCGTAGCCAACTTGTCTGTCCCCTTCAGTCAGGTTCTCAATTCCTAGCGTATGGCAAAATTAATAAAAGAAGATGCTCTTGATTATCATTCCCAGGGAAAACCCGGAAAGATAGAAGTCGTTCCGACCAAACCTCACAGTACACAGCGCGATCTTTCGCTTGCTTATTCTCCAGGTGTAGCGGAGCCCTGCCTTGAGATAGCAGCCAATCCGGAACTGGTATATAAGTATACGGCAAAAGGGAATTTAGTGGCGGTGATCTCTAATGGCACCGCAGTTCTTGGCTTGGGAAATATTGGTCCGGAAGCGGGAAAACCGGTGATGGAGGGAAAAGGAATGCTCTTTAAAATCTATGCCGACATAGATGTATTTGATATTGAAGTGGACGCGATGGATGTTGACACTTTTGTGGCAACGGTAAAAGCCATTGCTCCAACGTTTGGCGGAATAAATTTGGAAGACATCAAAGCTCCCGAGTGTTTTGAAATTGAAAAAAGATTAAAGGAAGAATTAAAAATTCCGGTGATGCACGATGACCAGCACGGCACGGCTATCATTTCTGCCGCTGCACTGCTGAATGCGGTGGAGATTGCCGGCAAAGAACTTTCCAGCGTAAAAATTGTAGTAAACGGAGCAGGCGCTGCGGCAATATCCTGTGCTAAACTTTATATTTCTCTGGGTGCGAAGAAAGAAAATATTCTCATGCTTGATTCAAAAGGCACGCTGAGCACAGACCGTAAGGACTTGGACGAGACGAAAAAATATTTTGTAGTAAAAACAAAATTAAAAACGCTGGAAGAGGCAATGAAAGGTGCCGATGTTTTTATCGGGCTTTCAAAAGGAAATGTTGTTTCGCAAAAGATGGTTCAGTCGATGGCAAAAAATCCCATCGTGTTTGCGCTGGCAAATCCGGATCCGGAAATTCCATATGACGAAGTAGTGGCAGCCCGCCCCGATGCCATCATTGCAACCGGGCGTTCGGATAATCCAAACCAAGTAAATAATGTGCTCGGCTTTCCTTTTATTTTTCGCGGAGCGCTGGATGTGCGTGCAACACAAATTAATGAAGCAATGAAACTTGCTGCTGTACGCGCCATTGCCGATCTTGCAAAAGAAACAGTTCCGGAAGAAGTGAATCTTGCTTACAATCAACGGAACATCACTTTCGGAAAAGAATATATCATTCCGAAACCTATTGATTCACGGCTGATTTATACAGTTGCGCCTGCAGTCGCAAAAGCTGCGATGGAATCAGGTGTGGCGCAGAAAAAAATCATTGATTGGGAAGCGTACAAGCAGGAACTCATAAACCGCCTCGGTATCGACAATAAACTGATCCGCACCATCACGCAGAAAGCCAGACAAAATCCGAAGCGCGTGGTGTTTGCCGAAGCAGATAATTATAAGATACTAAAAGCTGCACAGGTGGTGCGCGATGAAGGAATAGCAAAACCCATTCTTCTTGGTAATGCAAATCGGATACAAAAACTCATAGAGGAAAATCATCTTGATCTGGATGATGTGGCGATCATTGATCCGCGTAGTCCGGAAGAACAGGACAGATTGAAACAATTTGGAGATATATTATTTGAGAAACGCAAGCGCAGAGGGTTTACGCTGTATGAAGCAAGACAAATAATACGTGAGCGTATTTATTTCGGTACCATGATGGTGGAAACAGGAGCGGCCGATGCCATGATCTCCGGTATCACGCGAAAATATGCAGACCCTATTCGTGCAGCACTGCAAATAATTGGTGTGCAGGAAGGAGTGCGCAAAGTAGCGGGCATGTATATTATGATCACCAAGCATGGACCTTTCTTTTTTGCGGATACTACCGTGAATGTAGATCCAGATGCACAGGATCTGGTTGATATTGCTGTGCTTACTGCCAATGCCGTGAAGCAGTTCAATGTTATTCCACGCATGGCAATGCTTTCATATTCTAACTTTGGTTCGGTAGGTGGAGAAATTCCGGACAAAGTAAATAAGGCAGTGGAACTACTGCATAAAAATTATCCGGGACTGATCGTAGACGGAGATTTGCAGGCAAATGTGGCTCTGAACAATGCATTGCTCAAAGATCATTTTCCTTTCAGTGAGTTGGTGGATAAAAAAGTAAACACACTCATCTTTCCAAATCTTTCTTCCGGAAACATTGCTTACAAAATGATGCAGGAAATTGGCGGAGCCGAAGCCATTGGTCCCGTTTTGCTTGGAACAAAAAAACCTGTGCATATTTTACAGCTCGGAAGTTCGGTACGCGAGATCGTAAACATGGTCGCCATTGCTGTGGTGGACGCGCAGGCGAGGAAATAGATTGAACGTTTTCGTTTTGCTATACTAAAAATATACTACTGGGGTTATCAGCCTGTAAACTTTATAACGTTTCAAAAGAATGTCCCTTATCATTCAGTTCACTTAACATTTTCGGCAGTACAAAAAATAAATTCTTTTTTGCTTTCAAACTGTCATGAAAAACCACGATTGAACCGGCACGGGTTTTAGTAAGAACATTCTTCAGGCATTTTTCTTCAGAAATCGTTTGATCAAAATCACCGCTTAGAACATCCCACATTATAATTGAGAATTGAGAATTGAGAATTGAGAATTGAGAGCGTTTCATTTTTCCATAGGGTGGACGAAATAAAAGTTTCCTGTTTCCTGTTTCCTGTCTACTGTTGTTGAACTGCAAACTCTTTTCGCATTTCTCTACATTTTTCAAATATTCTTTCGTTTTTGTTTTCCAGCCATTCAAATGATTGCAAGTATGATTGCCGATGGAATGTTCTTCAGAAATAATTTGACGGAATATTTCAGGATACTTTTCAATATTTGCTCCAACGCAAAAGAAAGTGGCTTTGGCTTTGTATTCTTTCAGCGTAGAAAGAACCCATGGAGTTATTTCAGGAATAGGACCGTCATCGAATGTGAGAAATATTTTTTTCTCTTTGGTTGGAACGCGCCAAATAGCGGATGAGTAAAATTTTCTCATCAGCCAATTTGGACGAACTGAATACATATGTTAACGATTAAAAGCCCCTCTCTTATCTCCCCAAAGGGGAGAAGATTGCATGTGCAACTCCTTCCCTTCGGGAAGGATGGGATGGGCTACTTATTTCCTTCTCATCCTTCCCGGCTGCTGATCTTGCGGAGGCGCAGCAAGACTTTCATATTTTTTGAATCTGCCTTCCAGCTCTTTTGCAAGAGCATCCGCATTGAAACGATGCGCATCCGAAATCAACTGCTGCATCATTTCTATGCGTTCGTCCAAATAGGATTGCAACGCACCCGATTCTTTCTTGCGAACGGAAAGAGCATATTCAGTATCCTCTTCAACGATATCAAAAAATCTTTTTGAAAGTTTTATCGCATCCTCTTTTCCATCCGCCATATAAAACGCCTGTATCAGATAGTACGTGTAAGAGATAGGATCATAATAATAGGGAATGTTTTTTTCAGGAAGAGATGCCACTTCTTTTTTCAAAACTTTCAGCGCAGCTTCTTTTTTTCCTTCCTGAACGAGAGACAGGGCAAGTGTTCGCATCTGCATGCGCATTGTTAGAGCCATGCGCATGTTATTTTCATCCATCCACAGGTCGTTTTTATCAAGTCCTCCCCATTGCACTTTATTCATCAGGTTGTCGTACATGATTCCGGTAGAAACCCGGGGCTGTCCGCTTTCAACAACGTAAGGAACCAAGTGGTAAGCAAGTCCTTCTATCTGAAAATGACTTTCAAGTCCAACAAAAGCTTCGGGACCAACTGTCACCGCAAAATAAACAGGACGAGTCCAGTTGTTTGCCGCGAGGATATCAAGGATAAGCAAATCATTTTTCATGATGTAGCTTTTCTTACCCATATCCCAATCTATGGCAGAAAGAATTTTTGGATGAGATGCCTCACCCCGACCCTCTCCCGCAGGAGAGAGGGGAGTGTTACTTCCATTCATTGCAGTATCTTGCTTCGCAATTTCTTTTGTAGCAGGATTATCCGGTATTGCCTGAAGTGTTTTCAAAAAGTTTGCAGAGTCAACAGGCAAATGGAATTTTGTGGTAGGCAAATAATTTATCGGATTTGCTCCCCAGGCAATTTTTGCACGCTGATCTTCGCTTCCCATGAACTGAACCATTTCTTTCAGGTCAACAAACTGATCTTTTACTTCATCGCGCGGACGAACAGGAACAAAGTCACGGTTTCCCTGCGCATATTTTTCCTGACCAAGCATAAGAGGAATCGGACCCGAGTCATATTGTTGTCTTCTCAGCTGATCAATGTACCAATCCGTATTTGCAAGCGAAAGATTGATGACGCGCACATCGGTTCGAATGCCTTCCACTTCCTGCACGTACCAAAGAGGGAAAGTATCGTTATCACCGTTTGTAAACAGAATTGCATTTTTTGCGCATGAGTTAAGATAGGCTGCGGCAAAATCACGCATTGTGTAACGGTTTCTGCGAGTATGATCATCCCATCCTTCTTTTCCCATGAGCGCAGGAACTGCAAGGAAGCAAACTAAAGTGACAAGACCAGCACGCATTTTTTCGTTCGACATTTTTTTGCTGAGAAATTCCCAAATAGCAGCAACTCCCAGTCCAATCCACATGGCAAAGGCATACGTAGAACCGGCATATGCATAATCACGTTCGCGGGGCTGAAAAGGATATTGATTCAAGTACAGGACGATGGCAAGTCCGGTAAGAATAAATGTGAGAAACACAACAAACCAGTTTTCTTTATCGCGTTTAAACTGAAATATGAGTCCAATCAATCCGAGAATAAGCGGGAGGAAATAAAATTTATTGTTCGCTTTGCTTTGTGTTACACTTTCCGGAAGATGATCCTGAGGACCAAGACGCATTTCGTCCAGGAAAGGAATTCCGCTGATCCAGTTTCCTTCAATGCGGCTGCTTGGCTCAATACCATGCCCCTGAACATCGTTCTGTCTGCCTGCAAAATTCCACATGAAGTACCGCATGTACATATGCACCACCTGATAGTTCCAAAAATAAGTAAGGTTTTCCCCAAAAGTGGGTTTCATTGTTGTTTGATACTCTCCGGTATTTGGATTTCTGGTTTTTATGGGAGTTCCTTTTATATCTCCCCAGGCTTTATATGCACGCTCATGATTTCCCTGCTGACTCCACATGCGTGGGAAATAGGTGCAAAAACGTTTGTCATAATTCGGAATCTGATCTTTCCGATCATCCACTATCACATATTTTCCTGCTTTGTCATCGCGCGCATAGATAGGTTTGCCATCTATATAATGAGGTGTTTGGTCATCTTTGTCAACACTATACATGGGGGCAGCAGCCGGATCATCATCATTTCCATAGTAAAGAGGAGCATTATAATATTGTCCGTACATAATTGGCCAGTCGCCATACTGCTCGCGGTTCAAATACGAAAGCAAGCTGATTGCATTCTCCGGATTATTTTCGTCTAGAGGAGGATTTGCCTGAGAGCGGATAATGAGAATAAAGAATGAAGAATAACCGATAAGCAATGCTGTGAAACAAAGAAGCGCTGTATTCAAAAGAATTTTTTTCTTTTGAATGGTATATCGTAAGCCCCATACAATTCCTCCGATGAGTACAATAAAATAAAAAATAGTTCCTGAATTGAAAGGCATTCCCATTGTATTCACGAAGAATAATTCAAACTTTGCCGAGAGAGAAACAACTCCCGGGATAATTACGCTTTGAACAATTCCAAGAAGAACTACAGATATAATTCCCGTGATGATAAATCCGTTTCGCGTTGGCTTGTATTTTTTGAAATAGTAAACAAAAACAAAAATAGGAATGACCAATATGCCAAGCAAGTGTACTCCGATGGCAAGACCGAGTAAAAAGAAAATAAGAACTATCCATCTGTCAGCATGAGGTTGATCGGCTCTTTCTTCCCATTTAAGTACTGCCCAAAATACTGCAGCCGTGAAAAAAGAGGACATCGCATATACTTCACCTTCTACTGCGGAAAACCAGAATGAATCCGAGAAACAATATGCCATTGCGCCTACTAATCCGCTTCCGAGGATGGCGTACATTTTCCCATCAGTGAATTCAGTACCATTTTTCAGAACAATTTTTTTTGTGAAGTGGGTGATCGACCAGAATAAAAACAAAATAGTGCCGGCACTGCAAAGCCCTGACATGGCATTTACCATGATCGCCACTTTGCCGGTGTCGCCCATGGCGAGAAGAGAAAATAATCTTCCAAGCATGATAAAGAGGGGAGCTCCCGGAGGATGACCTACTTCTAATTTATAGGAGCAGGCAATGTATTCACCGCAATCCCAAAAGCTGGCGGTGGATTCAATGGTTAAAAGATAAACAACTGCGGCTGCGATGAAAACCGCCCAGCCAACGATGTTATTAAACTTCTGATATTTTTGATTCACAGGAAAGAGATTTTGGATTAAGGATTTTGGATTAAGGATTTTTAAATCCAAAATTCAAAATCCCGAATAATTTGTTGGCGAATGTATGAAATATTTTCCCGAAGGAATTGTGTTAACAAAAATTAACGACTGTATAAATTTTCTATCTTTGTTTTAGTTCCTGATATGACAACTCCTGATATAAAAATATTTTCCGGCAGCGCTTCGAAAACGCTTGCAGAAAAAATTGCCAAAGCATGTGCAGAGCCGCTTGGCAAAGTAGCGCTGAACCGTTTCAGTGACGGAGAATTTGCTCCTTCCTTTGAAGAAACTGTCCGCGGGAATAATGTTTTTTTGATTCAATCCACTTTTCCGCCTACAGAAAATTTATTTGAACTTTTGTTGATGATTGATGCCGCCAAGCGCGCTTCGGCAAAAAATATTGTGGCAGTAATTCCTTACTTTGGTTTTGCGCGGCAAGACAGAAAAGATCAGCCCCGTGTTCCAATCGGAGCAAAACTCATTGCAAACCTTTTAACTGCTGCAGGTGCGACCCGGATCATGACGATGGATCTGCATGCCGACCAGATACAGGGATTTTTTGAAATGCCCGTTGACCATCTTTATGCTTCCACAATTTTTATTCCCTACATAAAAAAACTGAACTTATCTGATCTTGCCATTGTTACACCTGATATTGGCGGTTCCAAGCGCGCCAATGCGTATGCAAAATATTTAGGAGCTGAGATCGCCATCTGCTATAAGCAGCGTAAAAAAGCAAACGTGATCGAAAGCATGACCGTCATCGGAGAAGTAGAAGGCAAAAATGTAATCCTTGTAGATGACCTGGTGGACACTGCCGGAACACTTTGCACTGCTGCCGACATGCTGATTGATAAAGGAGCAAAAAGCGTGCGTGCCATCTGTACCCATCCTGTTCTTTCCGGCAAAGCATACGAGAGAATAGAAAAATCAAAACTGTTGGAAATGATTGTTACGGATACGATTCCGCTGAAACAGGAAAGCGAAAAAATAAAAGTGATTTCTGTTGCCGAGCTTTTTGCCAGCGTAATTGATAAAGTGTTGAGCCACGAATCCATCAGTGCGCATTTTATAATGTAAACGTCATTGCGAGCGAAGCCAAGCAATCTGTTTTATGGTTGAATGATTGCTTCGGTCGTTCCTCCCTCGCAATGACGTAGCAATAAAAATAAACAATCATAAAATCAAAATCCGCATGAACTGGAAACTTATTTTCGGCTTGTCATTGTTTGGTTTAGCAATGGCTATTGCAACTGTTTTTGTTATTCCAAATAAAATTGAATGGATGTTTTGGATTCCTATCTTTATCTTCAATGCTTATTTGATAGCAAAAAATGTTTCCGGTAAATATTTTCTATATGGATTTCTTGTTAGTCTGATGAATTGTGTTTGGATTACGCCAATCCATATGCTTTTCTTTAATCGAATGAATTCCTCGCAGCTCTGCTGCGGGGTGGCTGTTAGTGTTTAGTATCTTTGTTGTGTGAGTGAGCATATATATAAGCGACACAATAAAAATTTATTGTTGTATCATTTGGTTTGTCCTATAAAGTACCG
>JACRAL010000163.1 GCA_016213435.1 Bacteroidota bacterium | reverse complement strand
GCATGCTGAAATGCGCCGTGGTGATGATGGTGCCAAGTATCAGACAATTCCTCAGAGTGCTCAGAAGCTTTCTTGTACTTTGCTATAGGACTTTCTTCCTTTGCAGTCATGCTACTCACTAACAGTTCAGCCTTTAAATAGTTTTCTAAAGGGAAGGCTCTGTAGAAAGTCTTAAGTAGAAAACTGCCCTCCCTTCGGTTTACCCTGAAGGGCGGCAGGGTGGAAGGCTTAGTTCCACCATGAAAAAAGAGGAAAGACTGATTAATAAATTTACGCGTTTGCTCACTCGAGCAAACATTCCAAAGTGGCTCCACCACTTTGGACCAAAAAGAGTTACTTTTTGGCAATTAGCGTTAGGACTTCTCATTAAAGAAGTATTCAGATTAAGCTATCGGCGCGCAGCTAAATTTCTAAATGAATTTTACAATATTAATGTGCATTGGACTACACTACAAAAGTGCCGAGCAAGAGTTCCTCTTGCTTTATGGCAAGAACTTCTTGCCTGCACGATAGAGTTTCCTATTGATATAGCGGCAATCGATGGCACTAGTCTGCAGAGAGAAAATCCCAGCGCTCATTATCTAAAACGCATCGATCGAAAGGAACATACCAGTGTTCCAGTATACATCAATGTCATGATTGATGTTTTACGTCGTAAATTTGTGGCGATACGACACCATGCTACCAAATGTGGTGAAGTTCCTGATGTCCAATATCTCATTGATCAATCTCCTCAGGAGATTGAACTTGTCCTGATGGACAAGTTATATGATTCGGAAAAGCTACATCGCAGCTTACGTGAGCAAGGGATATATAGCATTATTCCTGTCAAAAAGAACTGGGCTAAAGGTCAGCTAAGAAAACAGCTTAAGGATTGTTTTGATTATGGCCAATATTGGCAGAGAAATCTGATTGAATGCTTGTTTTCTGCATTGAAAAGGCTATTTGGAAACCACATTCGTGGTTTAACTGCTCGCACACAGCGAGCAGAAATCTACATGAGGATGATAGCTTACAACATCGGAGCTAAAAAGTTAGAGACTTTCTACAGAGCCGTTTTTAACGAGGATTTTGTAGAAACGGGAACAAAAGGCTCTGTAGAAAAAGTCGCCGCCTGGGCCAAGATGCGAATGAGGAACTGCTTTTCGTAAGACCTATTGGTAGTTCAATTCCTTCTCAATGTCTTCCTCCCTTTTACAAAAAGATACGAAGCGAGAATTGACCGAGTGAACGGCCAAGGCGACTTTTTGGGAGATTTTCTACAGAGCCGGAACAAAAGAAACATTTATATAGTCTTGT
>JACRAL010000013.1 GCA_016213435.1 Bacteroidota bacterium | reverse complement strand
TGTGTTGCTGGACGGAAAGAATAATATGACAGCCATCGCCCCCTCTCTTATCTCCCCCGAAGGGGGAGAGGCTCCTTCCCCTTCGGGGAAGGCGGGGGAAGGGGTGTTGCATTTCAAATGCTGCGACCTAAACAAATACGAAACCGAAAATATAAAAGTTGAAATAAATCCCTGCACTCTTTACACAGATATTGATTTTGATTATTCCATGTCAAAAGATACCTTGCCCGGAAAATTTGCACCTGTACATACAGTTGACAAATCCGAAGTGCCTTTGAACGCAAACTATACACTTTCGATAAAAACAAAATCAATTCCCCAAAAATTGCAATCAAAAGCAACCATTGTGTTGCTGGACGGAAAGAATAATATGACAGCCATCGCCCCCTCTCTTATCTCCCCCGAAGGGGGAGAGGCTCCTTCCCCTTCGGGGAAGGCGGGGGATGAGGCGTGGATTACAACCGAAACTAAATACTTCGGCCGCTTCACTGTTGCGCTTGATACAGTAGCACCATCCGTCAGGCCCTATAATATCTTCAATAATAAAAACATGAGTCACGCAAAAATAATTGGCGTACTAATTTCAGATAACCTCACCGGCATAAAATCGTATCGCGCCACAGTTGATGGCAAATTTATCCTCATGGAATACGAATACAAAAAAGCATTGCTCTTTTACGAATTTGATGAACATGTTAGCAAAGGAAAACACACTTTTCAGGTAGAGGTAACTGACGGGAAAAATAATGCGAGGACTTATAAGGCGGAGTTTGTGAGGTAGAATTTATCAGCAATCAATAAATTTCATCGTGTGTTCCAATATCAATCAAAAGGATTACTTCGTGACCCGAATGTTTCTCTATCGAAAAAATAATACGGCAGTCGTATCCGCATGAACAGGCAATAAGTCCTAAAAGTTTTCCGCTTAACTTATGTGCTTTAAGGGTAGGCGCAAAAACATCCGCTTCCATCAGGCGAAGTGTCTTTTCAATGTTCTCCTGCAATACATAATTGCCTTTTACAAATTTCTTGAACGATTTGTCAAACGATTTGAGGAAAACTAATTTTCTGGATGACATGAAATAAAATCAAAGGGATCTTAAATGGTGGATGCCTTCTTCTGATGAGAGGGGTTTGTATTTGCCTTTAGTAAATTCCTTCTTACCGATACGGGCATTTTTAGCAATGTCATTTCTACGCTCTTCAATTATCCTTTTTTTAAGAATATCAAGAAGCATCTCGCGGGAATAAAAATCCAACTTCATGATTGTATCAAGCGCTTTATCTATGGTTGTCATGTTTGTTGTTTTGTACGAAGATATAAAAAATATAAGTTGTATGGTTTTCGCTACTATGTAAAAGACTTACTCAGAAGAAGTCATTTCGGAACTAAAGATTCCCCAACACCTTCCAAGTCCCTTTAAGGATTTAGGGCAGGTGATTTCTCACACCTTTCAGGTAGAAGTAACTGACGGGAAAAATAATGTCAGGACTTACAAGACGGATTTTGTGAGATAATTATGTTTTGCACGACTGGATTTATCTATGATTAAACAACTATATTGTCAAGTATATTAATAATAATTATGGCATCATTAAAATAATTTTGAACATCAGATAAGCTAACTGTTGGATTGCCTCCATGTGCAAAATTATTTCTTGCAGCATTAAGAGATTGAATAGACGTTTTTATTCTTTTTATATCCGAATGATTCTTCAGGATTTGCTTAAATTGTTTATTCCAATTCATGTCAAATCGTTTTAGTATTTGATGAATATTGCTGAATGAAGGATTCATGGAATTATTTCGCAATGTAGAATCAATAAAACTCTTTAACTGCTGTGTTTGATTTATTGAAGCGTAATCGGCAAGAATAGTTTTAAAGCAACTTTCAAATGTTCCACATGATTTAATAACGGAATACTTGGTGAGATATGGAACAATATTACTGAATGGACCTAGTACAGATGTCATTTGTTGAAGCTGGGATAATTCTGCAAGGCAATCAGTTACTTTTTGATTTGCATTAGAATTATTCATGCTTCATGTTATAGAGGTATTGTAATGCTAAAGAAATTCTACCATTTATACTTTCGTAATTGGTAGTTCTTATTGTTGTATAGTTCTCGTATTTTTTATCTTTTAATAAAGCAATTCTTTTTTCTTCCGCTCCATCAATCGATAGATTTGGTTTTTTCTTTAAGGCATAAAAGGTTGCGACACTAATAGAATCGAATACTGTAGGATGGAATTTTTTTACAAGTTTCTCAGGTTCTTTTGGAGAGATATTATGAAAAGCTCTTTCGCCAAAACTCTTATATATAAAATCAATTGTTTTTGTAAAATCTTCCTTTCGCTGAGTAAGAACTTGATCATCCTTTGATTCTTTGCTATCCATATAGTCATTTAAATATTTTTTCAAAGAAATCATACCTTTATCTTTTTCTCTTAATGCTGCGGTTGATAATGCAAAAAATCTCAGAATAAATTCTATATCTAACATTCGAGGCTCTTCGTCCTTCAAGCCAAAAAGAGTTCTCCATGCAGTATACTTATTTAACTCGAGCAGAAGAGTGTTGAATTTACCTTGATAAATACAATTTCTAATTTCTTGTGATTTTAGTATTCTGCCTCCAGTATTAATTCTTTCAAAAATTTGATAAAGGCTTGTATCGCCTTCTATTGGTTTCTTTTGTTCAAATATAATAGCATGAATAGTCGTATTGCGAATTCTTCTTTGTTCGGTATCGGTTAACTCTTTAAAAGATTTTCCTTTCCATCTTTCATTTATCCTTTTTGAATTTGCCAATTTAAATACCTTCTTATCTTTTTGAAAAATTCCATTAATAAAGTCATAGACAGTCATTATTCTTTGAAAACCATCAATAATTAATTTCTTTTCATCCGTTGTGTTTGCTAAAAAAATAGAAGGAACAGGTAATCCCAATAAAACTGAATCTATAAACCGGCTTGCTTCATTTTTATCCCATACATAATTTCTTTGCAGCTCTGGCTTTAATAGTTCATCATCTTCATACATATTTACAAGTTCTCGAAAAGACAAATCAGCACCCCATGAATTTATATTAAATAAATCATCATCAGAATAAGTATCTTCTTCTTCATCTTTTAGATGGACTACTTTGGTGGATTCTTTTTCGTCATTATTCATATGGAATGTTTTAAAAATAATTCTTCAAAAATAAAATATTTTAACGATAGTCGCACATTATCTGAGGAAGTTATCAAACTCCTCTACAAAACCAATTCGTATATTCGTTCCCTTATTCGTAATTCGCAGCCTATGGATTTAGAGTTCAACAAAAACGAAGACCAGATGAAACAGCTTATTTCCTCCATGGAAAAGAAGCTGGAAAAAATTTATCTGGGTGGAGGCAAAAGCAGAATCGAGAAACAACACGCACAGGGAAAACTTTCCGCTCGCGAAAGAATAGAATATTTGCTGGATAAAGATAAACCGCAAATTGAATTAGGCGCATTCGCAGGAGATGGAATGTATGAGGAAGATGGAGGTTGTCCTGCCGGAGGAACAATTATCGCAATTGGATATGTAAAAGGGAAACAATGCATTGTGGTAGCAAACGATGCCACGGTAAAAGCAGGCGCATGGTTTCCTATCACCGGAAAAAAGAATCTGCGTGCGCAGGAAATAGCGATGGAAAATCGTTTGCCGATAATTTACCTAGTGGATAGCGCAGGTGTTTACCTTCCCAAGCAGGAGGATATTTTTCCGGACAAAGAACATTTCGGCAGGATATTCCGCAACAATGCGATCATGTCAAGCATGGGAATCACGCAGATAGCGGCTATCATGGGTTCATGCGTTGCAGGCGGTGCCTATCTACCCATCATGAGCGATGAAGCGCTTATAGTAGACAAGACAGGAAGTATTTTTCTCGCGGGTTCTTACCTTGTGAAAGCTGCGATAGGAGAAAATATTGATAACGAAACACTCGGTGGTGCAACTACTCACTGCGAAATATCGGGAGTAACAGATTACAAATGCAAAGACGATAAGGAATGCCTGGATAAAATAAAAAACATCCTCAGCAAGATAGGCAGCTACAAAGAAGCCGGTTTCAACAGAGAAGAAGCCAAGTATCCGAAAAAAGATCCCAAAGAACTTCTTGGATTAGTACCTGTTGCCCGAGATAAGCAATACGATATGATGGAAGTGATTCATCGCTTAGTAGATGATTCTGCTTTTGAAGAATACAAAGAAGGATATGGCATGAGCATCATTTGCAGTTATGCTCGCATTGATGGCTGGGCAGTAGGCATTGTTGCCAACCAGCGCAAAGTGGTAAAGAGCAAAAAAGGCGAGATGCAGTTTGGCGGAGTAATTTATTCCGACAGTGCGGATAAATCGGCACGCTTCATCATGAACTGCAACCAGAAAAAAATTCCATTGGTGTTTTTGCAGGATGTAACCGGATTCATGGTGGGATCGCGTTCAGAGCACGGTGGAATTATTAAAGACGGAGCAAAAATGGTGAACGCAGTCGCGAATTCTGTGGTTCCGAAGTTTACGATTGTCATCGGAAGTTCTTACGGAGCCGGTAATTATGCGATGTGCGGAAAAGCGTACGATCCTCGTCTCATTGCCGCATGGCCTACCGCTAAAATTGCCGTAATGGGAGGAGAACAAGCGGCAAAAGTTCTGGTGCAAATTGAAATTGCAACACTGAAAGGAAAAGGTGAGGTGATCACACCCGAAACAGAAGCCAAGTTATTTAACAAGATAAAAGACAGATACGATTCGCAAACCTCTCCTTATTATGCAGCTTCGCGTTTATGGGTGGATGCTGTGATCGATCCGATAGACACACGCAAATGGATTGCCATGGGAATTGAAATGGCAAACCATGCTCCGATAAAAAAGAAATTTAATGTGGGAGTGATACAGACTTAGACATTTTCAGAATATGAAATCCGATAATTCTTCTGTAAAAATCATTGAGTGTCCGCGCGATGCCATGCAGGGTATTTCAGAATTTATTCCTACAGATAAAAAAGTTACCTACATCAATTCCCTTCTGCGCTGCGGATTTGATACCATTGATTTCGGAAGTTTTGTTTCGCCAAAAGCAATTCCTCAAATGCGCGATACCGCAGAAGTGTTGAGTAAACTCGATCTATCAATTCCTTCCCCTTTGGGCTCCTCCCTCTCCTTTGGAGAGGGGTTGGGGGTGAGGTCTAAATTACTCGCCATCATCGCCAATGTGCGCGGAGCGGAAGATGCCTGCAAGTTTCCTGAAATAAATTATCTCGGATTTCCTTTTTCTATCTCCGAAACATTTCAACAGCGCAACGCCAATTCTACAATTGCAGAGTCCTTGAAAAGAGTGGAAGAAATTCAAAATCTCTGCATGAAGCATAAAAAAGAAATGGTCGTATATATTTCAATGGCATTCGGAAATCCCTACGGTGACCTGTGGAATCCGAATATTGCCATTGAGTGGACAAAAACACTTTCGCAGTTAGGAATAAAAATATTTGCAATGTCGGATACCATCGGAGTTTCCAATGCTGAAAATATTTCTTACTTATTTTCTAATTTAATTCCTGAATTTCCTCAATTAGAAATTGGAGCGCACTTACATACAACTCCTGACACATGGAAAGAAAAGATTGAGTCAGCGTATAAATCAGGTTGCAGAAGATTTGATGCTGCAATTAAAGGTTACGGTGGTTGCCCGATGGCTACAGATAAACTCACAGGTAATATGCCTACAGAAAATTTACTTTCCTATTTTAATCAGAAAGAAATCTCTACCGGCATTCATTCAAATGCTTTTCTGGATGCGATGAAACTTGCTCAGGTTACTTTTCCGGTTTCTCATGCGTAAAATCTCTTTCCATCCCTAACCATCTTTTTCAGCAGCACACTCGGGCGATAACGGTCTTCGCCATATTCGGAATATAATTTTTCAAGTTCAGCAAGAACTTTTTCAATTCCAATTTCATCCGCCCATTTTAAAAGTCCTTTGGGGTAATTTACGCCTTTGGTCATGGCAAGATCGATATCTTCTTTTGTTGCCACTCCGTAATAAAGCGCATCGGATGCTTCGTTGATGAGCATTACAAGAATGCGGAGAAACACAACCCCCTCCAACTCCCCCAAAGGGGGAGAGATAGGCGCGTAAGTTTCTCCCCCTTTGGGGGAGACGGAAGAGGGGGTAGAGTAATCATAATATCCCCTCCCCGACTTCTTTCCCAAATGTCCGGCTTCCACCATTCTTTTCTGCGTAAGCGATGGTTTGTATTTGGGATCGTAGAAAAACTGTTTCCACACCGTTTCAGTTACTGTATAATTCACATCGTTGCCTATCATATCCATTAGTTCAAAAGGTCCCATTTTAAATCCATTCTCTTTCATTACAGCATCAATCGTTGCGAAATCAGCACGACCTTCTTCGTAAATGCGAATGGACTCTCCGTAAAAAGGACGCGCAACACGGTTCACAATAAATCCGGGAGTATCTTTTGCAATAACAGAAATCTTTTTCCAGCTTTCTATCAGTTTCTTTATTTCTCCTGCAAGATTTTCTTTTGTAGAAATTCCGGGAATGATCTCCACGAGAGGCATGATGGGGGCGGGATTAAAAAAATGAATTCCGATTACCCTCTCCGGATTCACACAAGCGGATGCTATGGAAGTAATAGAAAGCGAAGAAGTATTGGATGCAAGCACGCAATTTTCAGAAACTATTTTTTCCAGATCAGAAAAAACTTTTTGCTTCACCTCAAGGTTTTCTATAATGGCTTCGATGATGAGTTCGCAGTTTTTGAATTCATTCATTGAATTGGCAAACTGAATTCTTGCAAAAATAGTCTTTGCATCATCCAAAGAAATTTTCCCTTTCTCTGCCAGTTTTTTCAGCGTTGCATCAAGATTGGATTTTGCTTTCTCAAGAGCGACAAAATTGCTGTCAAACAAAACTACTTTATGTCCTGCACTTGCCGCCATCTGTGCTATTCCGCTGCCCATGGCTCCGGATCCGATTACTCCTATGATTTTCATTAATTATTTTGGTTAATAAAACAACAATTTTCCTTTTTATAAACTTGCCAACTTTTAACTTTTCAACTCAACTACCTTATTCTCCCTTAAACACAGGCTTTCTCTTCTCAAAAAAAGCCTTCACTCCTTCATTAAAATCATAGGTGCGTGCAGCATTTGCCTGTTCCGTCCCTTCGGCATCAAGCTGTTTTTCGAATGAATTGAACATAGACTGATTCAATAATTTTTTTGTAAGACCAATTCCTCTCGTAGGCATCTCAGAAAGAGTTTTCGCTATACCGAGTGCTTCTTCATGGAGTTTCGCCTCATCCACCACTTTGTATATCATTCCCATTTTCTCTGCATCCTCTGCCGAAACTTTATCACCCAGCATCATCAGAGCAGATGCTTTTCCGAATCCCACCAACCGCGGAAGAAAAAAAGTTCCTCCACTATCCGGCACCAAACCTATTTTAGAAAATGCCTGAATGAAACTTGCGGAAGCTGCGGCAAGCACCACATCGCAGGAAAGAGCAATATTCGCTCCCGCTCCGGCAGCCACACCATTCACTGCACAAACAACAGGTTTTTCGATCGCACGGATTCTTCTGACAATAGAATTATAATGTTCTTCAACAATTTTTTCTATCCCCGGACCTTCCGGATCAATCGCTTCGCCTAAATCCTGTCCGGAACAAAATGCTTTCCCTTCTCCGGCAATATAAATTGCTCTTATGTTTTTATCCTTCGCGCATTTATCCAGAGCATCCTGCATCTGCAATGCCATTTCACGGATAAAACTATTGTATTTGTCAGGGCGATTCAGAATAATTTTTCCTATCGCGCCTTCCACCGAAAATTTTATAAATTCATTTACCATGATTGAGAATATTTTATGCAAAGTAATTCATTTTTAATGACAGGATAAAAGTTAATTGAGTCGCCTAACTTTTATACTTTTAACGCCATGACTGACAGAATACGCTATGTTGCTTTGGGAGATTCCTACACCATTTGCGAAGGAGCATCGTGGGAAAAATCCTGGCCTGTGATTTTGACCGAAAGATTGAGCAATGCAGGAATTCCGATTAGACTCATCGCAAATCCTTCACGCACAGGATGGGCAACCCAGCACTTAATTGACAACGAACTCCCTGTTTTTGATGCCTCCTCCCCTACTTTCGCAACATTGCTCGTAGGCGTGAACGACTGGGTGCAGGGAGTTAGCGAAGAAACATTTTGTTCCAATCTCAATATTATTCTTGATCAAGTTCAAAATAAAGTTGGAAATAAATTAGTTTTGATAACCATTCCCGATTTCAGCGTTACACCTGATGGACCCAAATACAGCAAGGGAAGAAATATTGCTGAAGGACTAACTGCTTTCAATAAAATAATAATGAGCGAAGCAGAAAAGAGAAATCTAAAGTGTGTGGATATTTTTCCTATTTCACAACAAATGAAAGACAATCCATCTTTAGTTTCCAAAGACAATCTTCATCCTTCAGCAAAAGAATATGCTCTTTGGGAAAAACTGATCTATCCGGTCGTATATGAATTATTAAAGCAATGATATCGTTTAAAAAAATATGCCAGCCATTGATTTTAACTATTGCAATTAGCAATCTTAATCCATTTTCCTGCTTTTCTCAAAATGCAGATATTGATCTCCTCCACTCTGTTAATTCCGGCAACTCGGCTTCGTGGGATAACACAAATAAGTTTCTTTCAGAAAGCGTAACCCCCGTGAGCATTACTGTTCCTTCTATTGTATTTTTGTATGGAATCATTAAACACGATAGCTTAGTAGTAAGAAATTCTTTGGTAATGGCTGCAGGTTCTCTTACTGCTTCTATCATTACTACTGGAATGAAATATTCATTCAATCGTGTGCGTCCGTTTGAAACGTATTCTTTCATTATAAAAAAAAGTGATGCAGGAAGTCCTTCCTTTCCATCGGGACACACGTCCTCTGCTTTTGCCACAGCCGCATTGCTCGCGCTGGCATATCCCAAATGGTATATAATAGCTCCCTCGTTTTTGTGGGCAAGCGCGGTCGGATATTCGCGCATGGAATTGGGGGTGCATTACCCCAGCGATGTGCTCGTTGGCGCAATTGTTGGTACGGGTTCGGCATGGCTGATGTGGAAAATAAATAAATGGATGTCTAAGAAAAATTAAATATCATGAATTATAAATAAAGATGCATAGAATCACAAATATATTCTCATTGATGCTGTTGCTTCTTTTCAGCATAAAGAGCATAGCGCAAACCGATGAAGATAAACCGAGGCGCAGAGATTATAAAAGCAGAAAGGGATTCCACACAGGAGTTTACACAGGTGCTTACTTCGCAAATAAATCCACTGCCGGCATTTATGACGGCTATGGTTTTGATCCGGGCGGAAACAAAAATAATTTTGCGGGCAGTTTTATGAATCAAAGCATAAATTATTATTACGGAGGAAAAACCGGTCTGGCTGATCAAATTGCTCCTGCACTGGGTGTCGGCATCGGTCAGTGGCACTTTGACCAAACCGATATGCCCCTCAAGATGAAATACAATCCCGGAATCTTAGTTGGCATTCACATGATGTATGGTTTCACACAAAAGAATGCGCTGATATTTAATGCAAGCGGCACCAGACTCACCCTAAACGGAAGTTTCACCATTGTGCTGGACACAGCATCCATCGGTCCTAAACAGCCCGGCCATCAGGATCTCAAGGCTTGTTCAATCACCGGAGCCGAACAACGGATGTTATTTCAGATAGGATACAGAAGAATACTCGGAGAGGATGAAGTGTTTAATTTCTTTATTGAAGGCGGAGCAGCACTCAACATGACCAAATTAGTCGGAAATCAGATTACGATAAATAACCTGCAGATAAACCTAGCTTCCTATTATAGCTATCCGAACTATTTCGGGTTTCGCGAGAAATATCTCAGCGGGGTTGGCTTGGGAGCTTTTGCCGGTTTCGGGCTGAATCTCACTGCAAATCCAAAATGCAACTTACAACTGATCTATAACTCCTTTTACGAAAAAATTAAAATCGGCATAGATCCAAAACTCAAATTTCAGCATTCTATCGGATTAAGGATTTATTATGTTATTGCAGGCAATCGAAAATCTTAGCACGTATAAAACAAACACAACAATTCTAAAATAAGCAACATGAAAAACCTATTCGCTCTTCTTGCCATCGCATTCATTCTTTCTTCCTGCAGAACCAATCTCGTCTTTATGACCGTGAGAGAACCTGCTCCTGTAACTGTACCTCCTTACATAAAAAAGGCGGGCATCATCAACCGGAGTTTATTGTCGAACGAAAACAAAGTGCAGCATGTGCTTGACAATGTGCTGGGAGCAAAAGGACCCGAACTGGATATTGAAGGAGGCAAAGAAAGCATACGTGGCGTGAAGGATGCGCTGATGCAAAACAGCCGGTTTGATGCAGTAACGTTTTTAGATACGATAAACCTAAAGAGTTCTCTGGCAGGCGCTTTCCCATCGCCTTTATCCTGGGAAACAATTGAAAGGATATGCCGCGAGAATAATGTGGACGCACTTTTCGCCTTGGAACTGTTCGACACCGATTCGAAAATAAGTTACACCACCTCGCCTACCACCATTAAAAGCCCTATTGGTGGTGTAGAAATACCTGCCACCATGCACCATGCAAACATGGAAACCATGGTAAAAACAGGATGGAGAATATACGATCCGCGCAACAGAGCGATACTGGATGAATTCCCTATTTCCTCAAGTCTTAATTTTAGCGGAAGCGGAGTAAACCCCATGGCTGCCGCTGCCTCTTTGCTGAGCCGGAAAGAAGCGGTGAAACAAGCCGGATATAAAGTAGGGCAATCCTATGCTTACCGTATTGTTCCTTTCTCCGTGAGGGTATCGCGCGACTATTATATAAGAGGAAGCGGTAATTTTAAAATGGCAACGCGCATGGCAAGAACAGGCAACTGGGACAGAGCAGCAGAACTATGGAAAAAGGAAACAACGAACAAAAACTATAAAATACAGGGAAGAGCTTGCTACAACATGGCTATCATCAACGAAATTAATGGCGACCTTGAAACGGCTATAAGCTGGGCGCAAAAATCTTACGAAACTTCGGGCAAGCACATGGCTTTAGATTATCTTAAGATTCTTAAGAACAGGAGATATAGGGATAACCGCTTGAAAAGCCAGACGGAGGGTCAATGATCCGGGATTAGGATAAACAGAATGTATATGGTGATTTAACAGGTCAGGAATAGATATAATAATTAAAGATGAAAAAACTAATTATAACCCTAACCTTCACATCTTTAACAGTATTTTGTTTTTCACAAGATCTTGGAGGAAGATATTTTATGGATATAAAAGACACAAAATGGACATCATCCAAAGTATTTCTTAATACAACAATTCTGAAAGAGCCTGAGATTGGATTATGGTTATATGAAGGACCAATAGACTCATTAAAAACAAGTTGTATTCTGTGGATTTTTACTGACAGCTTATCGATAAAATATCACAACGCAAATTCCAAGAAGGATAGTACTATGCTGACATACAAGTATGAGAACAATTATAAAACAAGAACTCTAATATTAAAATTAAATCAAATGGATTCTCTGAAGTATAATTATTCAAGTATTTCGACAGGAAGTTATATTGCATTAAGAAAAGAATCTTTTAAAACCAAAAAATAACGACTTCTTCCAAGGCAATCGGGCTTAAATCCTAAGCATTTTTTCTAAGAATTGATCGTTCCATGCTGATTTGTTTCGTTTATTACGCTGGCTTATTTTTGGTGTTTTGTCTAATCGAATAAGGTTGAGAGCGATTCTTCTCAGGATAGA
>JACRAL010000162.1 GCA_016213435.1 Bacteroidota bacterium | reverse complement strand
CGCTTGCCTGATAAAGAGGAACCTTCTTTAAAGTTTTCATGGTGGCATCTGTAGTGGTGATGACAAGGCAGACAAGAATTATCCAGAATCTTCTCCTCAGAATAATCAGGTAATCCCTAATTGTTATATCCCTTAATTGGGAAGAAGGTAACATCCATAACTCCCTGATTTAAATATATTTCTGTATTTTAACATATTTTTATTCTATTCTCAAGAGTTTCCCCATTTTTGGGCGTATGACATATTCGGGTGCTAATTTTGGACATAATCTTGGGTATAAATATGATCCCATACTTTCTCCCACTCATTATTTTTTATGGCAGTAATAACCCTGGATACGCCATCAGCACCAGCTCTTATCCACTTGCGGCTTCTGTTCTTCTTGAGTCTGTTTGCGGCTATGGTGTTTATGGTGCTTTCCATAACAGAAGAGGAGATTAGATAGCCGGCTGAACGTGTTTTTTCGTAATCAATAATGTAGTCTCGGTTATTTTCAAGATAACCCTTGAATTCAGTGAGATATTTTAATTTATCGTTTACTTGATTATTCTTTTGTTCTTTAAGTATAAGTCTGTTGAGGCAAGATAAGGTCTTTTCAGTATTGCCGTGATAAAGTAAGGATTTCAGGTGCTTGGTTTTGGCTTTTCGCTTTTTCTCATCTTCTATTATAACAAGAGCCTTATGCAGGTTGCGGGAGATATGCGTCCAGTCAAGGATGCCTAATGCAAGAGGGAAATGTTCTCGTTTAATCTTCCATAGGGATTTGTCACCATCACAGATATAGATAACCTCTTGGGCAGAATCTATCCCCATTTTGTAGGCAGTGAGATTAAGCAGTTCGCCAAAATCCTCTTTGCCATAAAAGGAGGAGCAGTATCTTTTGCTGAGGAGGAAATTCCTGTTCTTTGAGATATGGGCTACGGTATCTGTAAAGACAACACCAAATTTGCCCTCAAAGTCATGGGAGTCTTTCTCGGCGCTGTGGACATAGGTTCCATCAGCTGAGATGTAGAGTCTATCCGTTGGTTTAGGCTTTGTTTCCTTAAGAACATCGTCAATTCTTTGGTATTCATCTGTCTGCATATCCTTGAGCTGTTTGCCGCGCTGGATAACTATGCGCTCTATTTCTTTGGGTGAGATTCTTATGCCTCTAAGTTTAAACAAAAGCTCAGATAAGGCCTCATAAGAAGTGGTAAGTGGTACTAACTCTAATACCAATCTTTCCAAGTCTTGGTTTATGTTGGAGTTCTTGGGAAGTTTGTCTTTAGCCATTTGGGTATATTTATTACATTTCTTACAGTAAACTTTGGGAACTTTTAAGATTATATCATTGTTGAGGGTTTTTATTTTTCTGGCTACAGAACCATTCCTTTTACACTGCTTGTTCCCACAGCTACATTCAGGCTTAAGCTGGTCTAATTTGGCTTGTAGTAACTGACGT
>JACRAL010000161.1 GCA_016213435.1 Bacteroidota bacterium | reverse complement strand
TTGCAATAGCTCCTGCCTTTCCGTATCAGGTAGAATCTTGAAAAGTGCAAATATATGTTCTTTCGTAGTCATCGTATATTTAATATTTGTGCCAAAGGTAAGCAAAAATTATTAATCAACCATCAATTAGATAAGAGCCACCGGAATTAATGACCTTGAAGCAGGCGGCGGAACTTTTGAACCTCAGCCCTTACACTATTTACGGGCTTTGTTCAAAGGGTAAGTTGTCCCATTATAAACAAGGGAAGCAGCTTCGATTTAAACGGACTGAGTTACTTTTTTACATTGAATCCGGTAAGCAGCAAACCCATGATGAAATTAAAGAGGGGATCCAAAAAACATTGTCTAACTTTAATAATGGGAGGGGCTGAATTATGGGACAGACTATAAAGCATAAAAGCCCAGCCGGTCAGGGCAAAGGCTTAAAAATTCAGAGCAAAGATAATATTTTATTTTCATACCAGGGTACTATTTACCCATATATTTTACCGGGTAAACATTTATTATTTTTCATTCAGAACGGGCGGCGGCACTCTGCTTTAATCAGCCATGAAGGGATACAAATAAATGAAGCGGCGGCGGTTTGTGTGAAACGAAATAATGGAGGGCTGAGTTATGAATAATATATTTAGTTTTTTCAAAGCCCCGATATATATTGAGGGGAAAGCACTGAAAAAATCTGTAATCATTGAACAGGCTTACACTATCATAATAAGCGAACAATATAAACAACTATGTGAGCAACTGCAATCCCTTAAAACCGAAAAGGAACAGCGGGAATTTAAAGCGGCAAAGTTTGATTTTTTTACTTTCTCAGGAACCTTTAAATATAGAGCAGAGGCGGGATTAATAGAGAGGTCAATTTATATATGTTTGGACTTTGACCATGTGGGAGGCCCCGAACAATTAAAGAAATTAATTGCCCGGATACTTGAACACCTTACCCCTGTATTAATGTTTGTCAGCCCCAGGGGCGAAGGCTTGAAAGTGGTTGTTTGTGTGAATCCTGATGAGGCAGAACACAAGGAATATTTTGCCGCCCTGGAACGATTATTTAATGAAATTGTATTGCAGGAAATAATGGACACAAATAATAAACAGTTGCGGGTTGATCCTTCAGGAAAAGATATACCCCGCCCTTGTTTTCTGTCATACGATCCCCAGGCTTTTAAATCTGACACACCGACAATATTTGATCGTGCCCTGATAGATACTTTTTCAGGTATTGGTAAAAGCAACCCCGGACAACCTCACCCGGAACAGACAGCGGAAACACTGGAACAGATTGAACAAATATTTCTGTTTATCAGGGATTTTCATAGTGGAAACTACCCCTATTAAATTAGGTTGTTGAAGCCGGGATAAAAATTACTTTCCTGCCATCTAACCAATCATATTTATATTTTTGATATTTTTCCGATGTTTCAAGCAAAAGAGGAAGATTT
>JACRAL010000160.1 GCA_016213435.1 Bacteroidota bacterium | reverse complement strand
CTATCCTGAGAAGAATCGCTCTCAACCTTATTCGATTAGACAAAACACCAAAAATAAGCCAGCGTAATAAACGAAACAAATCAGCATGGAACGATCAATTCTTAGAAAAAATGCTTAGGATTTAAGCCCGATTGCCTTGTCCCGATAGCTATCTGATAACCAAATAAAAGAAAAAAGGAGTAGGTTTGCAATTACAAACGCATGCAAACGAAAACAAACATTTACAAACGGCAGGAGTTGCGCCAATCCACCCCATTATAGGGGGATAAGCGCAATACGACAAGCCAGTAGTTAGCAGCAATAATACAACGACACAACGACTATGACATTTATATCATCAGTAATCGCAAAACAAGGAATAATTTTAGCGGCAGACAGCAAAGAACTTATTCAAGGCGGACAATTACTTTGGAAAGATTTTGACGACATTCTTAAACTAAAGAATACAAACGAAGACGACACGAAATTTTGTATTTCACCAAAAGAAATAAAAGACAAATTCAAGGAAAATGCTCAACTGACAGACGGACGAGTTAAAAGCACAGACGGTGCAAAAAAAATATTTCAACTCGGCTCTCACTCTGCAATTTTAATCTCTGGTAACGCAAATCCCGCTGGACAAGAATATTCGGAAATCATTGAACGAATAAAAAGCAAAGTTTCTTCCTCTGGGGACAATTCATTTCAAAAAATTATTGAAACGACTTTTGCAGAATTAAGTGCTATCCTCACAGTAGACATTTCTGATGACAAACATCAAACAGAGTTTTTAGTTTGTGGCTTTGATGAGGCGGACAGTAAATTTAAAGTTTATCGTTTTGCGTTCACCGACAAATTAGTTATGGATGAAGAAGGCAATGCTAAAAGGACAGCAACTGGTGGACTGATTAAAGAAAAAATATTTAAGCAATTTGAACGAAATGTTTTACTAAATACATCGGGATGGACAGATTTCGTTGGAGAACTCGGGACAATTAATAATTTAAGTTTAGAAATTGAATTATCACAAGCATTTGAACTTTCAAAAAAAATTATGGATTTGGTAGTGGCAATTGAAAGCATTAGACATTCTATTACTGGCATAGGAGGTAAAATATATTTTGCAGCAATAACAGCAGACGGTTTCTTTTGGGTAAATTCTGAAACTGATGTGATGAATTTGCTACGACAAAAATAATTACTGCTGCTAACAAGGGATTAGCGTAAGCGGGGCAGACGAGCAATTTTATAGTTCATTGCTTTCTACTACCTTTGTTTCGTGGGACAAGTTCGTAGCGGTTTATCCCCGCCTACGCTAATCCCCGAACCGTTAAATACAAGCTGCCTGTACAAATTAATTACTAATGAATAATTTTTTGTCTCGTCCTGATTACTGACATCAGCTATCGAGACCTCGCAACCCCCCGAAACGTTAATATTGGAAGGTAGGGCACTCGGCAATTCTTCCTTGCCGGATGGTCTGGCTGTCGTTCCAGGGAGAGGGAGAAAGTCCCATCATAAGTTCCTGCGAGTTGGCATACCCTAAACGGTAGGGCGCAATGGTATAATCATAGGCAAAACCGATCACGAATTTATCCCACCTGAACTGAACAATTGCCGCAATGGCATCCAGATGGCGGTAGGTCATTCCCACCGCAAAATTTTTGTTCAGATAGGCAAGCATGTTGTACTCAAAAGTAGGCAGCGATGAATAGGTATATTTCAAATGCACGGATTGTATCACGAGCAGATAAGAACGCGCCCACCATTTACGCGAAACTGTAATATATGCCGAAGGAGGAAGCTTGGTGGGTGAGCCAATCCTATTTGAACCTTGCTTCACTTTGTTTTTATACAGCTGTTTCACCGACAGGTCAAATACCCACTTGGAATTATAAAGTTTAATGCCGGGAATAAAATCAGGATAAAGCCATACATTTTTGCCGACCAGCACAGGATCATATTTGTCTGTTATCCTCCAAGTATAACGCCTTATACCTGCCGCCATGCCAAATGCCATATTATAATGCCGTGTGACGCGCAAATGATAAGAGTAAGAAGCATAAAAATCATCTGCCTGAAACATGGTTCCCTGTCTGTCTCCCTGATAATACGCGCCAATGCCATGCCATCCGCGGTATAAACTTCGCCTTTTCCCAACATATGTATTAAAACTGAAGAAAGAGGTATTAGGATTATTCGGAAGACCAATCCATTGAAGTCTTTTTCCAACCAACACTTCGTACTTATTATTGGATAGTCCGCCTGCAGCCGGATTCAATCCATAATTGTTGAGTATGTATTGGGTGTATTCAGGAACTTGTTGAGCAAACACCCATCCCCTTCCCTTCCCAAAAGGAAGGGAGAAAATGACCAAAGCAAAAACAAATCTTATATAAAAAAAAATATTCATTGTCCTGTTTTTTTCTCCTCCTCCCTTTTGGGGAGGGGTGCTATCTGATGATGGTTACACTTCCGCGTAAAGCATCTTTCTCTTTATCGTTTTTATCCTGATAGAAAAAATAATAATATACCGCATCGGGCACCGGAATGCCGAGATAACTTTTCCCATCCCAGGGTTCATATAAGCCACGATGTTCATATACTTTTGTACCCCATCGGTTAAATACGATTACTTTCGCATCAGGAAAAAACTGGGTGTCCTCAATCGTCCATTTATCATTATACCCATCGCCATTGGGAGTGAAATAAGGTTCAGGAGAAACAACACATTCTTTTTTGGGAAGAGAAAACGAAAAGGAAGCAACACAATTATTTGCATCTGTTACATTGACAGAATAATCTCCTTCACTAAGTTGGGAAATGCCGGCATTGGCTGAACCTGTATTCCATAAATAAGTATACGGAGTTCCGATAGCCATTGGGGTTCCACCCGAAATATTTAAGAGAATACTGCCAGGATCTGCACAAAAAGGATTTATTACCTTCTTCTGTGCTGTGTCATTTACTATAGGAGTTGGACCTGTGATTACACAAAATACTGTTGAATCATAAGCTGTATTGTCAGCGATCTTCACGGAATACGTTCCGGCTGCGAGTCCTGTAATAGAAAAAGAAGTTTCCCCTCCGGGCATCCATTGATAACTATAAGGCATTGTTCCGCCTGCAACAGAAACAGAAGCACTGCCGTCATTTCCTCCCGGACAAGTTACGCTGGTAGTACTTAAAGTGATAGTGAAAGTCTGAGAAAACAAACAACAAACAGGTAGCAGTAAACAACAGGTGGTAAGAAAACTATATTTAAAATATATCTTCATTTACAAAAAATATTGCTTAGTTCTTCCGCCTTAATGCTTCCGAGTTCAATTGCCTTTTTCAGATATTCGCAGGCACCTGATTTTTCTCCGTTCATGTATTTCACGGTCGCCATGCCGATAAATGCTTCAATATATTTTGGATTTAATTCGGTTACCTTCTTATAATCTGCAATGGCTTCAAAATAACTTCCGCTGATGTCTTGCCAGTAAGCGCGGCTGTAATACGCTTCTATGTAATCTGGTTTCAGCTGAATTGCTTTGTCTAAATCGTCAATCGCATCGCTGTAATCTGCCATGTACGCTTCCGCCAGGGCACGGTTGTACAAAAATTTCGGATTGGAAGGATTTAACTCTATTGCCCTGCTGAAGTCTTTCGAAGCGCCTATAAAATCCTCTCGCGATGCTTTTATAATACCTCTTGCATAATACGCATCCGCATATTTCGGATTAAGCTTGATGGCTTTTCCCAGATCATCCGAAGCTGATTTCAAGTCGCCCGTTTTGAGGTAAGCAACTCCGCGCAAACAGTATGCACTGTCAAAATCCGCTTTAAGAGCAATGGCTTCAGAACAATCTTCAATCACTCCTTTGAAGTTATTAGCAGATTCTTTTATCCGTGCAGCTTTCAGCAGAGAAGAAGGGGAATTCTGGGAATAACAGCCCATCCCCGGCCCTTCCCAAAGGGAAGGGAGTAAAATAAAAAACAAGAGAAGACGTGTAATCATTTTTATATCTCTTTTCCTTCCCTTTGGACAACCGTAGTCCCGATATCTATCGGGAGCGACAGAAGGTCATTTAGGATGGGCTTTTTATTTCAGTAGGTTTTCCAATGAAGTTTCGTACATCTGTTTTGCTTCTTCCACTTTAAAAAATGTTTCTTCGTCAACCGTCATTTCATCACCCATCACGGCTCCGAGAAAACTGAACTCCACATCGCGCTCCATCATCTCGTGTAAAAAAGTGTCCTCATCTCCGGGACGAACCGTTACTACCACTCGACTCTGACCTTCTCCGAAAAGAAATGCATCGGTGCGGATGGATTCATCGGTACTGATATCAAAACCTTTTCCGCTGTGAATGGATGATTCCGCAAGTGCAACGAATAATCCTCCATCCGAACAATCGTGCGCAGAACGGACCAATCCTTTTTTAATGATGGCGCTTACCGCTTGCTGAACCTTAAATTCTTCTTCCAGATCAAAATAAGGAGCAGGAGAAAGTTTCACTTTATGAAACGAGTATAAATATTCCGAGCAGGCAATATCATCGCGCATTTCTCCGATGAGATAGATTATATCTCCTTCCTGCTTGAAATCAAGCGTCATCCTATTTTTCTTGTCGAGAATACCAAGCATTCCAATGGCAGGAGTCGGAAACACAGGCCCTTCATAGGAAGATTGGTTGTAAAAACTCACATTTCCTCCGGTGACAGGAGTTCCAAATTTTTTGCAAGCAGCGCCCATTCCTTTTATCACATTTACAAATTGCCAGTACACTTCCGGATTATAAGGATTACCGAAGTTCAGACAATTGGTGATCGCCAGCGGTTCTCCTCCCGAACAGACAATATTTCTTGCCGCTTCAGAAACCGCGATGGCTGCACCTTTTTCAGGATCGGCATACACATATCTGGCATTGCAATCTATTTTGAAAGCCAATGCGCGTTCTGTTTCTTTGATGTTCACAATGGCTGCATCTGATGGAGAATTGGTGCTTTGGTTCACCGTTCCCACCATGGAATCATACTGCTCATACACCCAGCACTTCGAAGCAATGTTTGGATGCGTGATCAAAAACTTTGCGACCTCTTTAAGATTTTGCGGTTCTTTAATTTTTTCTGCAGAAAACTTTTTTGCTTCTGAGAAATAGGCAGGTTCTTTGCTTTCGCGTGTATAAACCGGTGCGCCTCCGCCAAGCACAAGTGATTCGGCAGGAACATCCGCTATTAATTCTCCGTCCAAAAAATATTCAAGACGTTTTGTATCTGTAACTTCTCCGATCACTGCATAGGGGATATCCCACTTATCAAGAATTTGTTCCACTGCTTTTTCTTTTTCTTTCTTCACCACCAGTAGCATTCTTTCCTGAGATTCACTGAGCAGGATTTCCCATGCGGTCATATTCTGCTGGCGAAGAGGGACTTTATCCAAATAAATTTTCATTCCGTGTTCGCCCTTGGCAGACATTTCTGAAGTAGAACAAGTAATTCCTGCAGCACCCATGTCCTGCATTCCGATGAGCACATCTGCCTTTGCCACTTCAAGCGATGCTTCCAATAAAATCTTTTCCTGGAAGGGATCTCCCACCTGAACGGAAGGCAGATCATCGGCAGAGTTTTCTGTAATATCTTTTGAAGCGAAAGCCGCTCCGTGAATGCCATCTTTCCCTGTAGCAGAACCGACAATGTAAACCGGATTTCCTTTTCCATGAGAAGTTGCAGAAACAGTTTCGCCCACTTTCACAATGCCCGCACTCATCGCATTCACAAGCGGATTCACATTATAACATTCATCAAAAAAAACTTCACCGCCAACGGTAGGAATTCCAAACGCATTTCCATAATCACCGATGCCTTTTACCACACCTTTCACCAGCCATTTTGTTTTTTCTGATTTTGGATCACCAAAACGAAGAGAGTTTAACTGCGCAATTGGGCGCGCACCCATCGTAAAAATATCGCGATTGATTCCTCCAACTCCTGTTGCCGCTCCCTGATAAGGTTCAATGGCTGAAGGATGATTATGCGATTCTATTTTGAACGCGCAGGCAAGTCCATCACCGATGTCCACAAGTCCTGCATTTTCTTCTCCTGCTTTTGCCAACACATTTCTTCCTTCACGCGGAAGTGTTTTCAGCCACTTGATAGAGTTTTTATAGGAACAATGCTCGCTCCACATCACGGAGTAAATGCTGAGCTCGGTAAAATTCGGAGTACGTCCGAGAGCCTTTTTGATTTTTTCAAATTCCTCAGGGAGTAATCCTAAATCCTTTGCAGTTTCAACAGTAACCGTGATTTTCTTTTCTTTCTGTAATGTAGGCATACGAATGGTTTTGTAAAAAGAGGATTAAATATAAAATTTTAGCTGACGATTTTTCACACTAATTACTAACACGATAATTTTCTCAAAGCATCGCCTCTGTTAAAAGAAATTGCTATATATTTCTTTTAAAACTTTTTCCTCGTTCTGCCAGCACAGTTCACGGGAAGCATTCTTACAATTTTCCTTCCAGCGCTTCATTTTTTCAGAGTCGTTCAACATAATATTTATGCTCTCAGCTATGTTTTTCGGATCATGATTTTCAATCATTGTTCCGATTTCATATTTTTTAAAGATTTTTTTTATCTCAACCAGATTGGTAGCAAGAACAGGCACTCCGGCATGCACGAAATCAAAAATTTTATTTGGCAGGCTGAAACGATAATTAATATTGGTGTCCTTGTCGAGAGAAATTCCGATGTCGGCATGCGATGTGTAATTCCAGAGATCTTCAAAAGGCACTCGTTTTTTAAAAATGGTCTTTCCCCCAAGGTTCAATTTTTCTGCTTTCTCTTTTACTTCTTCAAGAATATCGCCATCGCCAACAATAAGTAAAACCGCATCATTTACATATTGCATTGCCTCTATGGCTTCCGCTAATCCCCGATCAACATTCACCGACCCCTGATACAAGATAATTTTTTTTTCTTCCGGAAGTCCGAGTTCCATTTTAGTTTTTGGAAACGACAGCACTCCATCTCCTTTCAGCAAAACGGGGAAATTGCGAACCACTTTTATGTCTACTCCATATTCGTCTTTATACAATTTTGCGATGGAATCATTCACCGTGTACATGTATTTGAGTTTCGGGAAGATTCTGCTCTCTATCCTCTTCCATGTTTTCTTTGCAAAGCTTCTTCCTTCGAGTTCCGGAACTCCCGTAAAGTATTCATGACTGTCGTGAACAAGTTTGCTATTCTTAAATTTTGACGCCAAATAATTTGCAAGCAGCGTGTCCAGATCATTTGCTACAAGAATGTCAGCTCGATGAAACAAAAGATAAAAAAACAATCTCAGGTTATATTCCGCATAAAACAAAGGACCTTTTCCAAAAAATAAAAACAAGCGTTTGGTTTTGTAAGGTCGTTCTTCAAGCCGTAAACTTTTTTTCTTTCTTCTTCCCACAAGCTCTACCTCGAAGCCTGCTCCTATCAAATACATGCACACTTTGTGCACGCGCTGTTCAGAGGTCAAATCGTTGGTTACGGAAAGAATTATCTTTTTCTTCATTATCACTACGAATATAGACGAATTACAAATAGAATAAGCATACTAAACTAAAATTTCAAACTCAGTTAATGAACACAATCTTATCTTTGCTGCATGATCGGAATAATTCTTGCGATTACATATACGGTATTATTTATTTTTCTTATCAGAAAAATAAACTTCTTTCAGACAGAACTTATTTCCCAAAAAATCATTGTATTTATTTTCATCCTTAAAATCACTGCGGGCACTGCATTATGGTTTGTCTATTCTTATCTCTATGCCGATCGCTCAACAGCAGATATTTTCAAATATTTTGACGACAGCAAGGTGATGTACAACGCACTTTTTTCAAATCCGCTTGATTATTTTAAAATGCTGACTGGGATTGCAGATTCATCTGCTGAATCTTATTATCAAAACATGGGTTATTGGTCACGTGAATTTAATCAAGGCTTATACAATGAAAACCGAACACTCATCCGCTTTAACGCACTCGTAGATGTTTTCTCTATCGGCAATTATCATGTGCACACCGTCTTCATTTGCTTTTTATCACTTACCGGCTTAATGGGAATCTTTAAAACATTCTCTTCTGTTCTTTCAAACAAAAAGAAAGAATTGTTTGCTGCCATTTTTCTTTTTCCTTCTGTTCTGTTCTGGGGTTCAGGCGTTCTGAAAGAAGGACTGATCTTATTCTCGCTCGGAATGTGCATTTATCATTTTTACAAGTTGATGAACGAAGGGTTTTCTGTAAAACGCTTTGTCGTATTATTCCTATTTCTGTTTTTGTTGTCCATCACAAAGCTATATGCATTCCTAATTCTTCTCCCAGCTTTCATTGCGCACGCGTGGCTAGTAAAAACAAAATATTCTTATCCTGAAATAAAATACATGATTGTTCTTGCAATTTATTTTTCTCTCGGACTGATGATCCCAAAATACGATTTCCCTTTCATGCTGATGGACAAGCAGCGCCAGGCGGTTTACATGGCACAAGGCGGAAGCTATCTTGGCAATCATAACAGCAATAAATTTGTATACATAGATCCTAAAATCGAAAACCGGATCATACGGATCAAAGACAAGCCGGGATATTGCAAAATTGTCCCGGGGATATCGTATGTTTCCTGGAATCTCAAAACTTTTCACGACAGCGCTTATGTGAAGAATTCAACAGACACTGCCACTTATTGGATTTATTACGATCAGGCGGCTGCAGGTAGCAATATCAAAATCCCGCTTCTTGACGGAACCTTTTTCAGCATCGTTAAGAATAGTCCGCTTGCGTTCTTCACTGTTTCTTTCCGCCCTCATATTTTAGAAAGCAAAAATCCATTGATGCTTGTTTCAGCCCTTGAAAATATTTTTATCATAGTATTTATTTGTATTTGCATTTTGTTTAGCATAAAACAAATCACAAACCGTCATTTACTGTATTTCTGTTTATGCATTGCGGTGTTGCTTTTTGTTTTAATCGGCATTACTACTCCTATTCTTGGTACAGTAGTGAGATATAGAATTCCGGGGTTGCCATTTTTACTCATCGGGTTTTTATTCCTGCTTGATAAAGAGAAGTTACTCCGCAAGTTTCCCGGATTGAAAAAAATCCTTGGCTGATAAATTGAACCGGAAGAACCCCACGAATACCTTTTCAGCGCAGCTATGAATTATACCAGTAAAGAGGGGTTGATAGAGGGATATTGATTAGATGGGATTGATGCTTGCATTTATCGGGATTACAAATCCCAGGACTCATAGGTCGAGATTACTAAATCTCGACCAGCCCTGCTTATTTTATTTTTTCTTTAAAAGGTAAATCCGAAGCAACGGGGAGGTCGGTTTGCGGGGTGATTTTTTTTGTTTAGGCATAAACAAAAGTCCCCCGCTTTCCTTTTCTCTTTACACTTATTCTTTATCTTTACTCACAACATATTGTTATTTATTCATGCAACAAAGCCACTTGAAACGACTACTTTTCTTTTTAGCGATTTTCCTTCCAACACTTGTGTTTGGGCAGAATAGTATAGGCGTCAAACAAATTGTTTCAATGAGTGGAAGTGATACTGCGGTTATTAAGAAGTTTGACGGAAATGGCAATTTAACTTTTCATAAAATATTTCCCTCATATGGAATCGCAATGATTTTGGCTTATTCTTATACTGGAAAACACTTAGACTCTTATACCTGGGCACATTCAAATATTGGATTTGTTGAGACTGAATATGAATATGACACTTTGAAAAATATTAAAATTGAATATTCCTATGAACGGGAAAAAATAACGCCTTTGCCAAACCTTATGAAATATTATTCATTAGACCAATTAAAAAAATCTAAGTCTTTTAAAAAGTATAAAAATCCAAAAAATAGATACAAAGCTTCCGTCAAATATTTTGAGGACACTCTATTAATAAAAGAAGATGGATACAAACCCGATGGCAGTATTAATAACACTACTCAATTTACATATAAAAATGGGCAATTAGTGGAAAGAAATGAAGTTTATGGCAATAACAAAACATTTAATAAAATAATATATTCATATGACAAATTAGGGAATGAAGTAAAATGGATGAAAATATTTAATTCTACCGACACAGCATATATCTATAATAAAAGATACGAGGCAGGTTTAATAAAAGAAGTCAACGGTATTGAAAGGGGTAAATTGAAATCAACAGAATTATACGATTATTCTGACGGAAAACTTAATTCAATTAAAAACTATGATTCCAAGGAGACATTAAAAATAAGTTCTGAATATCATTATAATAAAGATGGAACGATTGACTATCTAATTGAAGTAAATAACTACATGAGCCATAAATGGATAACTAAATACTACTATTAGATTAGCATCTGTATAATTGAACAAGGGAAAGCTTATTGAAATGGAATATTGGATTGATGACTGAAATAAATGCCTTTATTATAAATGAAACAACTTCTAATTTTATTCGCCCCCGCTGTTTTGAATATGTTTCATTTCATTAAAAATTATTTTCAGGTGGCGTTGGTCGAGATTTGCTAATCTCGACCGTTGAGTCCCCGAATTTAAAATCCGCTTTCCCATACACCAAATGTAATAAATTTGATGCGTGGGAAAATTATTCCGCAATTTCACAACTTGAAGAAAATCTTTGGCTGATATTTTTCTACATTTGTTCGTCTCTCAAAATTTAAAATGAATTTCAACCAGCTATTCAGAAAAAAATCTGCGGAGAAGGTTCTTGGACAAGAAAATGATTCCGAAGGACATGGCTCATTGCATAAAGTTCTCAGAGTACGTGATCTTACCTTTTTCGGAATTGCTGCCATTATCGGAGCCGGCACTTTCAGTACAATCGGTAATGCTTGTTTTTCTGGTGGACCCGGAGTGGTTCTCCTTTTCATCATTTGCGCTGTTGCTTGCGGCTTCACTGCTTTATGTTATGCGGAGTTTTCATCACGCGTTCCTGTATCCGGAAGCGCTTACACCTACGCCTATGTTTCCTTCGGAGAAATGTTTGCATGGATCATCGGGTGGGCATTGCTGATGGAATATTCCATAGGAAATGTGGTGGTTGCATTTTCATGGAGCAGTTATTTCACCAATCTCATCACAGGATTCGGGCTGCACATTCCTGAATGGCTCACTACGAATTACAAAGAATCTCATCAGGCATTCTTAAATCATATTGAGGGAGCAAAAGCAATAGCATGGACCAGCGCTCCTCAGATTTCAGGGCTTAGAATAATTTTTGACCTGCCGGCAACCATCATTAATGTAATCATCACGTGGCTGGTGTTTATCGGGGTAAAAGAATCCCGCAACGCAAGCAATATTATGGTGATGACTAAACTTGCGATTGTTGCCCTGGTAATAATTGTCGGAGCATTTTATGTTGACATTGACAACTGGACTCCTTTTATGCCGAACGGATTCACCGGGGTGATGGGCGGAGTTTCAAGCGTGTTTTTCGCCTACATCGGCTTTGATGCGGTTTCAACGCTTGCCGAAGAATGCGAAAATCCACAACGCGATCTGCCGAAAGGAATGATCTATTCTCTTGTCATTTGCACAGTGATTTATATCATCATGGCGCTTGTTCTTACCGGGATGGCATCTTACAAACTTCTCGGAGTGAGCGATCCGCTTGCTGAAGTTTTCAAAATAAAAGAAGTGAAATGGATGTTGTTTATTACTTCCATTGTTGCGGTAATTGCAATGACCAGTGTGCTCCTTGTTTTCCAGATGGGACAACCCCGCATCTGGATGAGCATGAGCCGCGATGGATTGCTTCCAAAAAAATTCTCTTCCATTCATCCGAAATATAAAACGCCCGGATTCTCCACCATCATCACAGGCATCGTGGTGGCTATTCCTATTTTTTTCACCGACCAGCAATTTATGACCGACTTTACAAGCGTTGGTACTTTATTTGCCTTCGTGCTCGTTTGCGGTGGAGTGCTCATGCTTCCCAGAAATACCGATGCAAAAGTTGCCGGGAAATTTAAACTTCCTTACATCAACTCAAAATTTATTGTACCGCTGATCGTACTTATCATGTTTGCTCTTCTGTTCATCTTCAATGAAGAATTTATGAATAATCTTTTCAATTTTGATTCCGGAAATTTTTCTTCAAACATTCCTATAATTATATTTTTCTTCATCTGCATAGGAATGGCAGTTTTTTCTTTCCTCAAAAACTTTTCTCTCATTCCTGTCCTTGGGCTCCTTTCCTGCTGTTACCTGCTTATTTATATTGAAGGGAAAAGCTGGAGATGGTTTTTACTATGGCTGCTTATCGGACTGGCAGTGTATTTCAGCTATGGTTATCATAAAAGTAAGTTAAACAAATCAAACTAAAAATTTGTTCTATGGTAGCACTCATCACAGGCGCAACATCCGGAATCGGCAAAGCATCGGCAGATATCTTTGCAAAAAACGGATGGGATCTGATTCTCACAGGAAGGCGAAAAGACAGGCTGGATGCAATTGCTTCTGATTTGCAAAAAAAATACAAGATTAAACCTCTCACGCTGAACTTTGATGTACGAAATCTGAAAAATGTTGTAAAAAATATTGACAGCATAAAAGGCGAATGGAGAAATATTGACCTCCTTCTTAACAATGCCGGTCTTGCTTCCGGTCTAAGTACCATCCAGGAAGGAAATATTGATGATTGGGAGGTCATGATCGACACGAACATCAAAGGATTGCTTTACATGACGCGTCATATCGCTCCCCTGCTGATCGCAAAAAACAAAGGACACATCATCAACATTGCTTCGCTTGCAGGAAAACAAGTTTATCCGAATGGAAATGTGTATTGCGCCACAAAATTTGCTGTGGATGCACTCAGCAAAGCAATGCGCATCGACATGGTACAACACGGAATCCGTGTAACTAATATCGCTCCCGGAATGGTTGAAACAGAATTCTCACTGGTACGTTTCCATGGAGATGCTGAACGTGCTCAAAAAACGTACGCAAATATTAAACCTCTTTCAGCAGAAGACATTGCCGAAACTATTTACTGGGCTGCATCACGCCCTGCTCATGTAAATATCAGCGATGTGGTGATCACCGCCACCGCGCAGGCAAATGCGTATGTGGTACATAGAAAATAAATACTGACGAAGTTCCGAATTGATAGTAGTTTATACATTTGTGGATAGCGAAAAAGTATATTCAAAAGAATCGTTATTGCAAACCGTCATTGCGAGCAAAGCGAAGCAATCTCTCAGAACTCTTTGGGAGATTGCTTTGTCATCCCGAAGCGTGATTCCTCGCAATGACGATAAAAAAAAGACATTATGAAAAAAACAATCTTCCTCCTCTCAGCAATAACACTTCTCTTTTCTTTTAACAACCCTATTGGCGATTACCCCTTTGAGAAATGGGATGCGGCAACACTTGAAAAAGCAAACACTGCAAAAAACGAAACTGGTTATACTGCCGAAGAAAAAAAGGTGGTTTACTATCTGAATCTGGCACGCCTCAAACCCGATCTGTTTGCCAAAACATATTTTCAAAAATACATGGACTCCACCAAAACCAGCGCAACCTCTTTCACCCGTTCCCTTTTTAATGATCTTACCACAAAGTATAAGCCCATGGAAGCGCTCAGCATAAAACAGGATCTGACAGAGGAAGCCGTTGACCATGCGAAAGACACCGGAAAAAAAGGGAATCTAGGACACTTTACTTCCGATGGGAAAAGCTATGAGTTCCGTATGAAGAAGTTCAAAGGCATTTATGCTTCTACAGCCGAAAATTGCGATTATGAAAATCAGGATGCTTTGTTAATCGTCATTCACCAGCTCATAGATGAAGGACAAGCAACCATTGAACACCGCAAAAATATTATGGAAAAAAATCTGAAATACGTTGGTGTTTCCATTCAGCCCCACAAAAAAGAGAAATGGACTTGTGTGATGGAGTTTGCGAAATAAAAACCCATCCGTCATTGTCTTCTCTCATTCAAGAGAAGATAGTCGATAAATTATTTGAATTATTGTATGATAAGGAATTCCACCCTTCGATTTTTCTGCTTCCCTTCTTCCGTAGTGTTTGGCGCAATGGGCTTATTGGGTCCGTACCACTTGAGGATGACTCTCTGTTCAGAAATTCCTTTGCTCACTAAATATTTCTTTACTGACTCTACACGTTTCTTGGAAAGCTCCATATTAAATTTCAGAGATGAAACATTATCCGTATGTCCGGAAAGTTTCAGTCTCCATGTCGGATTTTTTTTCATCAGGTCAGTAAGTTGATCGAGTCCTGTATTTGAAGTAGTGCGGATACCAGCTTTCCCATAATCAAACTCCAGATTTTCCATTGCACTCTTCACCGTGAGTGCTTCCTCTGCTTTCAGTCTGATCTGAATATCCGGCATGTCCAGTTTTCCCACCTTATTTTCTTCGGCACTTAGTTTATCGAAACGAAAGTACCCATCCACTCCTCTGCGGGCCATATGCACTAAAGTTCCGGATTCAACAGCTATTTCATTTACCATGAGCACATCGTAAGATTCTAATTTTAAAAGAACCCTTTCATCGGTGGGCAATTTAGCGAAATTGAATTTACCATCTTTACCTATAACAGCCGTTGCAATAATATTTCCCTTTTCATCGATCAAGTGGAGTCTTGCAAGCGGACATCCGTCATTTTCTTTAGGACCGGCTTTATCGGGGCAGCGATCTTCTTTGTCTACCACTCCATCGCCATCTTTATCAGGGCAGCCAAAAGTTTCTGCGCTTCCCGGCTCATTCGGACACAGATCGTGCTTGTCAATTATTCCATCCCCATCTTTATCGGGGCAGCCGTTCAATTTGGGTAAGCCGGCTTCATCAGGGCATGAATCCAATTTGTCAATTATCTTATCTCCATCCCTGTCAGGACAGCCATTGAACTCGGGAACTCCGGGAACATCGGGGCATGAATCTTTTATATCTATGATGCCATCGCCATCCTGATCGGGACAGCCATTGAATTGTACTGTTCCGGCAACATCGGGACAAGAATCATTTTTGTCTATGATTCCATCACTATCGCGATCGGGACAGCCGTTGAATTGCGGTAAACCGGGTTGATCAGGGCACTCATCCATGTTATCCGGAATATGATCGCCATCGCGATCAGGACATCCTTTGAATTCTTTTAATCCCTTAATATCAGGGCACGCATCGTCTTTATCCGGAATCCCGTCTTTATCTTTATCTAAAGATTTTCGGCCAAATGTGAGGTTAATACCAAAATGAATGTTTGCGTTTTTTGCATATATAGGGACAACGTGATATAGCTGATCTCCTACTTTTGCTAAGATTCCACCAAAAATATTATCGCTTACAATATACAATTGAAGCGGCCCGCCATTAAGCGCTAATCCTAAACCCACATTAGTAAAACTTCGATTGTAAATGGAATAAGATGCCGAAGCAGCCAGCCATCTGCCCAATCGCTGGTTATAGGATAATGCAACACCGGGATGGATGGCTTTATCAAATATCTGGCTGTAAAACAAAAAGCCCGCGTTGCTTTTTTCTGTAACAACATAATTTGCCCCAAGATATATTTGAGTGGATAACCAAGTGGTATAACTATGATGAAGCGTATCTATCTTTAGCGCTTTGGTTACAGAATCGCGTGTTTTATTCATTGCATCTCCAATGGTTAATAAAGGATCTTTGATGAATTGCTCAAGATCAATGCCCTGATAGGTAAACGATCCTTCAGGGTTACGGCTTTCATAATTGGTGGTTGAATCTTTCCAGCGAATAAAGCCAAGATCAACCACACTTGCCGAAAGTGTAATTTTATCATCGTATTTATATACGCCCCCGAGGTCAATGCCCATTCCGCTGTTCTTCTTTTTGAAAACGTAATTGGCAACACTGAAATTGTTAAAGGCGTTGGTATCTATCGAAGTATTGATGATGACATTTGATTTTGCCGTCATGGCAAAATACTTTGAATCCGTGTTAAGTGTAACATCCGATTTCTCGGTCCACACATTTTCCATCCCATAAAGATATTTCAGCTTACCTCCAATGGTAAGCTTATCATTTATTTGGCGGGCAAAGCCAAAACCATCTTCGCGGTAATGACTCAAGTTTAATCCAAACCCCAGGTTCAAGTCCTTATCCATCAAAGCGCCATTGCCTTTCCAGAAAAGCTCCATCAGATCTTTGGTATAACGAAAACGGGAATCTACTTTCTCGGTGGCATTAAAACTGAAATAGTTTTTCTTCACCTGAAATCCGAATGAAAGAAGGTCAGTGCGGTAAGCAGCAATAAAATAATTCTTTTTCCCTAATTTTTTTATCAGATTGTCAACATCCACATAAAGGGAATCATCTGCCCTGTGCCTGATAAGATCGGAATATTTAAAGCCGCTGCTGCCGAAATTAAAGTATTGCGAAGAAATGAGCGGCAAGCCGATGTTCACGCTGCTGTAAGCAGGTTTAAATGCCGGGTTGGCATACATGCGCTGCGGAACCACTTCTATATTATATAAAGTAAGGTCTTGCTGGGCGAATAAAGCATGTTGGGTTAACAGGGAAATTAAAAGTAAGAAGCCCACCCAACCCTCCCAAAGGGAGGGTTTTTGACTAACTTTATTTTTATTTGATGTCATTTTGTTTAAACCAATAAATTACTTTTCGTGTCCTTTGAGCATGGCAAACATTTCTTTGAGCAGATTGTTTTCGGTTAATAATCGTTCGTTTTCTTTTTGAAGTTGAAGCGTTTGACGCTGCCATTCTTCTATTTTCTTTTTATCCTCTTCTCTCCTCGTATTATCTTCTGCCTTCCTGCTGTTTTCCTGTTGCGAGTCGGCAACATAATATTGAAAAAAATTATGCCCGAGTTGTTCCGATATTTTCAACAACAATGCGCTGTGCAGATGCTGCCTGAGAAACAGCCGCCATATCCCGCTTTTGTGTTTTCCAATCATCTTTGCAAACGCAGGGTGCGAAATCCTGTGTTTGTCTAAATGTTCATCTATTATCTTTCCTATGTGAATACTCATGGGCTTATCTTTCTTACCAAAGATTAACCAAAATATCAATCAACGATGCTTCTACAACATATTATGCTTCTATCGCATCTGATTTTGCTCTCTTTCCATCTGTATTTACTTCATTCCCATCTGGGGTTACTTCTCCCCCATCTGTATTTACTTCTCTCCCATCTGGGGTTACTTCTCCCCCATCTGTATTTACTTCTCTCCCATCTGCGTTTACTTCTCTTCCATCTGATTTCACTTCCCTTCCATCTTATTATGCTTCATTACGGCAGCGTAAGCGACTAAAGAGGTAGAGGACTCTTATATTTTTGTCTTGAACTGCACTTGCAAACCAAGTTTAACATCTAATCTGTAAGTAGAATAAATTTTAACATTGGTATTACCGCCATTGGTGGTGGCGGCTGCCACTGCTTGTAATATGATATACTTTGATGTCTTCAAGTTTTCCCATCTCGCTTTGCTAACCACTGCATCATACGTTTTTTGTGTTGGCGAAACCACAATGCCTGCCGAATTAACAACAGCCGATTGCAGAATTAACTGGTTGGGAATTACCAAGGAATCAAGCTTTTTATAAGTGCTATCCATAAAATAGGCCTGCATTCCTACATCAATAGGAAAACCATTTGAATTATAGATTCTGAATAAGGCAGATTCAACATTATTATTAAAGATATCTATGTCTATGGTAAAATCCAGCGTATCCATTAACGTAAAATCTTTAGCAGTTCCATAAAGAGGCATGTCAATTTCCATATCCACTTTAAAACGGCTGGTGTCAATTACAAAATTGCTATGTGTAGGTCCCCCCGGGTTAGACAATGAATTTATTTTATAAATAACATTTTTAGGAGTGTTATTAATTACCGATACAATGTTGCTGTTATTCTTATCTAATGTAAAAGAATCTTTAAGGGTTTGGCCTATTTGGAAAAAATTGGGACTGGGAATCGGCAGAGGATTAGGACTACCTGTAATGGGGTAAGCGCTTGCCGGTGGAGTATATCCGTCCAGTTGAGCAAGACTGGCAGCAATGGGAACACCATAGGAGTTGGAGATAATAACTTTCACCGATGGATTCACCAGCGTGAAAGTGCCGGTTCCCAGCGATCTTTTAAAAATAGAAATCTCAACAGTATCCTGATCTGGCGACAATGCCAACTGCCCGATATCTCCGAAAATCTTATCAAAGTTCAAGTTGCTAAAGGATTGGCTTAACGTGATCATATCCGAAGCCAAGGGCGTGCCCGAACCTGTAAGCGTTACATCATAATTCACTACAAACTGATTATTGGTAGTTCCTCCAAGGGTCATATCAAACGTGTATCCTGTAAGATCGTAGTTTGCAACGGCAGTAACCGGAACAGTTCCGGTATAAGTGAAGGGCAGGGTTTGAGAAAAAGAAACTCCATTCTTTTTAGCAGCAGGTATTTTAAATGTTATCTGCCCGCTGAATTTAAAGTCGGAGCTTAGCGAAATGTCAAGACTCCCGCTTTTAAAACTAACAGAATCAATTTTGGTTGTTCCAGAATTAAAAGCTACCGTTTGACTATAGGATGCCGTAACAGTACCCAAAGTAGAAAGAGCTGCAATTTGCGCAGGACTGAGAGAAGCAGAACTAGAGGGCGGGGTCTGGTCCGGGATTTGTATCAGATCAGTTCCTTTAAGAGAAAATAAATTCCCTTTATAAATCAGGGTGCAGAAATTATCGCTTCCCACAACAATAACGCCCTGACGATCTCCATTGGTAATAATGTCCTGCACAGTAAGCGAAGAATACACCAAGGGCACAGCAATATTGGGATTCCATTCTGTTTTTGCGATCTTATCAAATTTGAAATTATCCTTTACACACGCGGGTATGGTGAAAACAATGATTGCCACAAGAAGGAAGGAAGCAATCAGAAGAATTAACTTTTTCGATTTGCTCGTTTTCATGGTTCAAGATTTTTGCGATTGCTAATATACAGAGATTTAGGAATTAAGCAAGCGCTTATTTTTTACTGAAGTCAATTTTTAACTGAGAAGGTAAAAGCGTAAAACTCCTGCGATGATGTTCCGTTGCACCGTATTTTTCTATGGCTGTACGATGCGCACGGGTTGCATACGCTTTATTCTGATTCCATTTGTATTTAGGGAACTGCTCATGGAGTTCATTCATGTAATCATCGCGATAAGTTTTGGCAAGAATGGATGCGCAGGCGATGGAAAGAAATTTACCGTCACCTTGAATTATACATTCATGAGGAATTGATCTGGCTGTTTCCCCCTTTGAAGGGGGTGAGGGGGATGTTATCCCGATAGCTATCGGGACTTTCCCAACAAAATATTTTTTAAACCGGTTGCCGTCAATCAAAAGCAATTCAGGCTCAACATTAAGTTTTGCAATGGCACGATGCATGGCAAGAAAGGATGCGTTCAGAATATTTATCTTGTCAATCTCTTCCACGCTTACAATTCCGATTGCGAATGCAAGGGCGGTTTTTTCTATAATGGGACGCAATTCCCTACGCACTTCATCGGAAAGTTTTTTGGAGTCGTTGACTTTTCCAAAGTTTGAAACTTTGGAAAAGTTCTTCGGCAATACCACCGCTGCCGCAAACACCGGACCGGCAAGACAACCTCTGCCGGCTTCATCACAGCCGGCTTCTAAAAGTGATTTATCGAAATAGGGTTTTAACATCTCGCCTCTCCCTAACCCTCTCCTCCAGAGAGAGGGAACTTTATTATTACAGCCCTTTTCCTCCCCTGAAGGGGGAGGTTAGGAGGGGGCTTCTGTTTTCTCTATACACTTCCAAAGTTTCTCTGCAGTCTTATCCCAAGAAAATTTTTCTCTCTGCTTTTGCCCGTTCAGTATTAATTGTTTTCTCAGGGCTTCGTCTTTATAAATTCTGAGCATACCGTCTTTGATAGAGTCCACCGAGAATGGATCAACCAGCAGTGCTGCATTTCCTGCCACTTCGGGCATGGAAGTTACGTTTGAAGTTATCACAGGTACATCGCAATACATTGCTTCCAAGATCGGGATTCCGAATCCTTCAAAGTAAGGAACAAAAACCAGGGAAAAAGCATTTGCCATTATATCTTTCAGATCAGCAATGCCTAATCTTCCGGTAAAAATCACATCGTTCTTAAATTGCATTTTGTTATACACCGTTTCTATTTCGTTTGTCTTGAACATTTTTTCTCCTGCAATAATCAGTTTCATTTTTGAAGATTCTGATTTTTTAAATTCATCAAATGCCTGCAGCAGTCTTGCCACATTTTTACGGGGAGAAAGTGCGCCTATGAAGAGGAAATAGGGAACGGCCCCCTCTAAATCTCCCCCTTCAGGGGAGACTTTAAGCCCCCTCTGAAGGAGGGGGTTGGGGGAGGCCTTGAACACCTCATTCGCCCCATCATACACCACATCAATTTTTTCAGGAGAGATCTTGTAGAATTTTGAAATATCCTGTTTTGAATATTCCGAAACAGTTGCTATGCGGTCTGCTTTCTTTGCATAGTGTGGAAAATATTTTTTGTAATACTTTCTTGCAAGGAAAGGAATATCCTGGGGATAATGTTCAAAATTCAGATCGTGAATGACTGCAAGCGATTTAAATTTCTTCATACCGGCCGGATACCCGGCACTCAGCGAAAGAAACCCATCAGGCGAAAGAAACAGATCGGGCTCATATTTGTGAAAAACCTTCGGCAGAGATTGCTCAAACCACCAGTACCAAAGGAAGGGATGGCGGGATGGGGGACCCACTATTACCGGAGAAATATTATCAGAGAAAATAAAATCCTCGCTAAAGGGCCGGTCAAACAAAAAAAGAAATTGATGCTCAGGATGATTTTTCGTAATCCGCTTCAGCGATTCATACGTGAACCAGCCGATGCCTTCGAGCTTGTCCTTTAATAATAAGCGTGTATTTACAGCTATAAGCATATTAAAATTCTCATTTGAAAAAAACTGATGAGAAAGCAAATGTAGGTAAGAAAAATTACTAAGGAACATCTTCCTTCACTTGGGATTTACGTCCACACTCTTCTCCCCTTGCTAACTTTCACCTGTTAATAAATCCTGCTCTTTGCTTGTATCAGCATTCTTTTCCAAAAGTAGTTTTACGTTATGGAAACAAGACAAGATATTTATAAAAATTATTTCACCAGCAAAGATGCAATTGAAACAATCAGCATCAGTGATCTGCGCAACAAGGAATTTCTCAATGAGAATCTTTCAGAAGAAGAATTGCAAGCAATTCGGAACTTTGACCGATTCCGTTTGAGGGAGCTGAACAAACTTAAAACTGATTTTGATTTTAATGCTCGTTTCTGTGAGTTGCAGATTATGTCAAATATAGCGGACTATAAAGAATTTTTGAAGGAAGAATATTTTTTCTCTGAGCTATTATAATTGCACACACACATTCTTGGGCTCTGTGAAAAAGCGTAGCGCTTCAAAGCCGCCCTCCCTACCTACTCCACTTCCTTTCATTCCTCCGAATGGAGTTCTTAAATCGCGCACTAACCAGCAGTTGATCCAGATTATCCCTGATTGAATTTTTGCCGCCATGCGGTGCGCACACGTCAGGTTTTCTGTCCAAATCGTTGCAGACAAGCCGTAAATTGTGGAGTTAGCGTATTTCAAAACTTCTTCTTCTGTTTCAAATGGCATGATAGTTACTACAGGACCAAATATTTCTTCCTGATTGGTCCTGCAATCGTAATTCAACCCTTCTATTACAGTGGGCTCAATGAACCATCCGGTCGAAAATTCCCCTCCGGGATTTACCGCATTTCCTCCGCAAAGAACTTTTCCTCCTTCATTTTTTGCCAGCTCAATATAAGAAAGGATCTTTTCAAAATGTTGTTTGGAAACGATTGCTCCCAGCTTACTAGAGTCGTCAGCGGGGTTCCCTACTTTCATTGTTTTTGCTTTAGCAACAAATTCGGTTTTGAATTTTTCATAAATAGATTTCTCAACAAATATTCTTGAACCGCACAAACATATTTCTCCTTGATTAGAGAACGAAGAATGAATACTTGTCTTGACAGCGTTATCAAAATTGCAATCAGCAAAAATAATGTTCGGGTTTTTTCCTCCCAGTTCGAGCGAAAGTTTCTTGAACATGGGTGCTGCGGTTCTTGCAATCTCTGCTCCTGTTTGTGTTCCTCCCGTGAAAGAAATAGCTGAGACTTTTGGATGAGAAACAAGTGCCGCTCCGGCTTTACTTCCAAGTCCGTGAACAATATTCAGGACTCCTTTTGGCAAACCTGCTTCTATACATAGTTCAGAAAAAAGATAAGCGGTCATCGGAGTAACCTCTGTTGGTTTTGCAACCACGGTGCATCCTGCCGCAAGTGCAGGTGCAATCTTCCAGGTAAAAAGATACAGCGGAAAATTCCAGGGAGAAATACATCCGACAACTCCAATGGGTTCGTGCAAAGTATAATTAATGGCGGTATTCTCCATTGAATACGCCTCGGAAGAAAAATGCAAAATTCCTGTAGCATAAAAACGCATGTTTGCAGAAGCACGAGGAATGTCAACCATTTTTGCAAGCCAGACCGGTTTGCCATGATCGGTAGATTCAGCAACAGCAAGTTTCTCAAAATTTTTGTCGATCAGATCGGCAATTTTCATCATCACTTTTGAGCGTTCATCTTTTGATGTGTGCGACCATTTCGGGAAAGCAGCTTGCGCGGCATCCACTGCTAACTGAACATCCTTTTCATCCGAATCAGGAATTAGGGAATATGCTTTCCCTATAGCGGGATTATAATTATCGAGATGTTTTTTTGCAACGGGTTCTATCAATTCTCCGTTGATATAGTTTTTAATTTTTTGCATAAAGTAAATTTAGTAAAAAAGAAAATCCCGCACTTAGTTATATGTGGGGTTACTCATATTATCGATTACTTTTTTAAATGAAATAATGACTTGAAGATAATTTTCTGCCAACGCAAACACACAATGCGCATCTGCACTTTGATGGTACCACTCCGTTAATGAATGTTAAAAAATGTTAATGCATAGGCGAATCGTTCACTATATCTTACATTTGCGCGGATGGGAAGACACAACATTGGTTTGATCACCGCGCTTACAGCAATTGCTCTGGTGGGATTAATAGTTACCCAGCTCTACTGGATCAATAATGCTTTCACGTTGAAGAAACAACATTTTTCTTTGGGCGTGAACGAAGCATTGAACAGCGTGGTATATAAACTGGAAAAACAAAATGCCGCTGCAAAAATTAAAAGGCGCCTGAGTCTTCGCAAACAGGGAATGCGTTGGATGATGCATTCGGATTCTGCGCGTGGAGACAGCACACAAGCAATAAAAATCTTTGAAGACCTGACCACTGATTCGGCAGGAGTAGTGCTTCACAAAACAGGGAAGAGAACAATCACGAAAGATTCATCGAGCATTGGCATCAATATAAATCCCGAAACTGATGAGCCATTCACAATCACCAGGGTGGATTCTTCGGACGATCGATTCCGATGGATGATGAAACAAACCGATATGGTGAGTGATATTTTTGACGAACTCGTTAGTATAAACATATACAAAGGATACAACGACAAGATAGACACATTGCGCATTGATTCTATCCTAAAGGCAGAACTCCTTGACAACGGCATCAAAGCACATTACGAATACGGCATTTACAACAACGCTTATAGATATTTTCCAGTGGACACAAAAGAAGAATCCCGGAAAGAGATACTGAGTTCTTCTTACAAAGTAAATCTTGCTCCGGATAATGTTTTTATATCTCCAAAATATCTTGCAGTTTATTTTCCCTCTGAAAAAAATTATATTCTGCAAACCATGTGGCTAATGCTGACTGGCTCAGGAATATTAATCCTTGTGATCATTTTCTCTTTTTACTATACTGTAACGACTATTCTGAAACAAAAAAAACTTTCTGAGATAAAGAATGACTTCATTAATAATATGACTCATGAACTGAAAACTCCTATCTCCACTGTTGCACTCGCAAGCGAAATGCTGAATGATACTTCCATTGAAAAATCAAAAGACAAAGTGAATCACTATGTCCGCATCATCAAAGAAGAGAATCAGAGATTGGGTTTGCTCGTTGAAAATATTCTGCAAACCGCAGTGCTAGACAAAGGACAATTCAAACTCCGCCCTCAAGAGGTGGATGTGCATGAGGTTATTGACCGTGCCATCAGCAACATCCGTTTGCAGGTTGAGAAACGCGGAGGAGAGATTCACCTGGAGAAAAACGCAAAACAAAATATTCTGCAGGCAGACAGGGTACATCTCACAAATATTATTTACAACCTCATAGACAATGCTCTGAAATATACAGAGCAAAAGCCTGTCATAAATATCTCCACACTAAATATCAATAATGGAATTCAAATATCCGTATCGGACAACGGAACCGGTATCAGCAAAGAGAACCAGAAAAAAATATTTGAAACATTTTACCGCGTTCCTACCGGTAATATTCACAACGTGAAAGGATTTGGACTTGGTTTGAGTTACGTGAAAGCAGCTGTAGAAAAACACGGAGGCACCATTAGCGTTGAAAGTGAAGTTGGAAAATGGTCTAGATTCAACATATTCATACCCTTCCCGCGAGGGGAAAACCTAAAAACATGAGTACAGAGAAAATTTCAATTCTGTTAGCTGAGGACGACAGAAATCTAGGAAATCTGCTCCGAGAATATCTTGAAGCAAAAGGATACAAGGTAAAACTCGCAGCCAATGGAAAAGAAGCGTATGATTTTTTTTTCAAAGAGAAATTTGATCTCTGCCTGCTGGACGTGATGATGCCCGTGAAAGACGGCTTTACACTGGCAAGAGAGATTCGTTCTTCCGACAATAACATTCCTATTGTTTTTCTCACTGCAAAATCAATGAAAGAAGATGCAATAGAAGGATTTACTGCCGGAGCCGATGATTATATTACGAAGCCATTCGGCATGGAGGAATTGCTTTTAAGAATTACCGCAATTCTGCGCAGAGTAAAAAATCAAACACTCAAGCAGAACGAACAGAATGAGTTCAAAATCGGAAAATATAAATTCAATGCTACCGACCGCATACTGGAACTTAAAGGAAAGATTGTTGAACTCACCACCAAAGAATCCGACCTGCTGAAACTGCTTTGCCTCAATTCCAACGATGTGCTTGACAGAAATTTTGCCTTGCGTTCCGTGTGGCAGAACGATTCTTATTTTTCTGCGCGAAGCATGGATGTATACATCGCCAAACTCAGAAAATATCTCAAAGAAGATCCTAAAGTGGAGATTCTGAACATTCACGGAAGAGGATTTAAGCTGCTGACGGGGAATTAATCTTGTGCATTTCTCTCCTGGAAAGAGGCAGGAGGGGGGTGAAGAAAAAGGCGAGCGAAATAATCTCATAAAATTTCTACAGGTTTGTTAGGAGTCTATTCCTCTAACTGAGTTCAATAAATATACCTTTGTGCCCTGTCTTTAATTAAACTTTCACTATGCACACCCAACCCATGCTCAAAGAAAATTCCCTCAAGGGAAAAACGATCATCGTTACCGGAGGCGGAACAGGACTTGGCAAATCCATGGCAAAATATTTTCTTCAGCTCGGAGCCAAAGTTGCCATTACCAGCCGCAAGGAAGATGTATTGGAAAAAACAGCAGAAGAACTCACAAAAGAAACCAAAGGCGAAATACTTCCCGTAAAATGTGACATCCGCAATTACGAAGAAGTGGAAGCCATGATGAAAACAGTGATTGAAAAATTCGGAAACTTTAATGTGTTGCTGAACAATGCTGCAGGGAATTTCATCAGCCCCACCGAAAGATTATCGCACCGCGCCTTTAACACCGTGGTGGATATTGTGCTGAAAGGTTCTTACAACTGCACGCTGGCTGCCGGAAAATACTGGATAAAAGAAAAGATAAAAGGAAATGTGCTTAGCACGCTTGCGGCTTATGCGTTCACGGGTTCAGGATACGTGGTGCCTTCCGCCTGCGGAAAAGCCGGAGTGCTCGCTCTCACACAATCACTCGCGGTGGAATGGGGGAAATACGGCATCCGCCTCAATGCCATCACACCGGGACCTTTTCCTTCCGAAGGCGCCTGGTCGCGTTTGCTGCCGGGTGATTTCATAAAAAAGTTTAATCCTGCAAGGTCAACTGCGCTTAACCGCTTGGGCGAACATCAGGAACTCGCCAATCTGGCAGCTTATCTTGTTTCTGATTTCTCTTCTTTTATGACCGGAGAAAATCTGGTGATTGACGGAGGGCAATGGCTCAAAGGTGCAGGGCAGTTCAGCGCGCTGGATGCGGTGCCAAATGAAATGTGGGATAGCATTGAGCAGCTTTCGAGAAAAGGAAAGTCATCATAAGAAAAATACGCCCCGACCCTAAAGGGTGATTTCATTTAAAGTCCCTTTAGAGATTTAGGGTAACTTGCTACATGAAAATACTCGTTTTCGATAATTACGATTCCTTCACGTACAATCTTGTTCAGTATCTGGAAAGAGTACGCCATGCGAAAGTGGAAGTAGTTCGCAACGACAAAATTCCTCTTACAGAAATTAATAAGTACGACAAGCTCCTTCTTTCTCCCGGACCCGGTCTTCCCGCTGAAGCAGGAATTCTTCTGGATGTGATACGTGAGTACGCAGCAAAAAAAAGTATTCTCGGAGTTTGCCTGGGTCAGCAGGCAATTGCGGAAGTATTTGGCGGCAAGCTCATCAATCTTGATAAAGTATATCACGGAGTGGCAACGGAAATGGAAGTGCTGAAAGAAGATATTTTATTCAAAGGAATTCCAAAGAAATTTAAAGCAGGACGTTATCACTCCTGGGTGGTGGATACAACTGATTTCCCCGATGACTTAGAAATTACCGTTAAAGATGAAAACGGATATGTGATGGGATTACGTCATAAAAAATTTGATCTGCGCGGAGTTCAGTTCCATCCCGAAAGTATTTTAACCGAACACGGACTGGCAATGATTAGGAACTGGGTTGAATCCTGACATATGACCGCATCCGTATGGCATTACACTGCTCTTGCATCGTGCCGCCAAGGATCTCTGAAACGTTGAGAAACATGGGCACAGCATCATACTATCATAATACGATATTACCCCTGAAAATATAATTCAACTGAGATGCCTGAGTTTAAGCAGCATATTAAACTTTCAAAATATTTTTTATCTCCCTATTCTTCCACAAATAATAAATAACAGGATAAACTAATAATTCAAGCAATACACTTGTAACAACTCCACCGACCATTGGGGCCGCAATACGTTTCATTACATCTGCTCCTGTGCCTGTGCTCCAAAGAATGGGAAGTAATCCGGCAATAATAGCTGTTGCTGTCATAATTTTCGGACGGATGCGTTTTACCGCCCCGTAATGAATGGCTTCTGTAAGATTTTCTTTTGTGAGCATTTGTCCTTTCTGTTTCATTTCATCATAAGCCAAATCCAAATACAAAAGCATAACTACTCCCGTTTCTGCATCTAATCCGGCAAGTGCAATTATTCCGACCCAAACTGCTATGCTTAAATTATATCCAAGAAAATATAATAACCAAAATGCACCAACTAATGAGAACGGCACAGCAAGAAATATGATACCAACTTTTGTAAATGATTTTGTATTGAGATAGAGGATTACAAAAATAATGAGCAGCGTTAACGGAATTATCCAGAGTAATCTTTCTTTTGCTCTTTGCATTGATTCAAACTGTCCGCTCCACGAAAGCGTGTAGCTTGGCGGGAGTTTAAATTTTTCTTCGACAATTTTTTGCGCGTTTTTGATATACGTTCCGATGTCTGTTCCGCGCACATCCACAAAAACCCAAACCTGCGGACGGCTGCCTTCGCTGCGAATGAGCATTGGCCCCTTATGAATTTCAAAAGCTGCTAATTGTTCCAAAGGAATTTGGGCTCCTGTTGGCGCAGGAACTAAAACGCGCTTCAGGTTTTCTAAATTATCTCTTAACTCTCGTGGATATCTGATGGAAATCGGGTAGCGTTCCAATCCTTCTACTGTGCTTGAAACATCCATTCCTCCAATGGCAGTTTGAATAACATTCTGCACATCTGAAATGGTAATTCCATAACGGGCGGCTGCTTCGCGGTTAATGTTGAAGTCAATGTAATTACCGCCCAGCACTCGTTCGGAATAGGCAGATGCAGTTCCCTGAACGGTGCGCATGATGCTCTCCATTTGTTTTCCTAAACTGTCAAGCACGTGTAAGTTCGCTCCTCCAATTTTAATTCCAACAGGAGTTTTGATCCCCGTGCTTAACATATCTATTCTGTTTTTTATCGGCATTGTCCATACATTGGTAAGCCCCGGAACCTGCAATGCCCTATCCATTTCCTGGATGAGTTGGTCGGGTGTCATTCCTTTACGCCATTCGCTTTCGGGCTTTAGTGTGATTGTAGTCTCAACCATATCAAGCGGAGCCGGATCGGTGGAGGTTCCGGCTCTTCCCATTTTTCCAAAAACATTCTCTACTTCCGGAAATGTTTTAATTATTTTATCGGTTTGCTGCAAGACCTCCTTTGCTTTTGTAATTGAAATGCCAGGGAAACTGGAAGGCATATACAGCAAATCCCCTTCCCACAATGGCGGCATAAATTCAGAACCTAATTTGCTGTACGGAAAAATTGTGGCTGCAAGTACAAAAGCCGCAACAACTAAAACTGATTTTCTAAACCGCAAAACAAAATTTAAAACGGGGTGATAGAGTTTTATCATCAGGCGGTTCAGCGGATTTTTTTCTTCCTTAGGAATTTTACCCCTGATTAATAATCCCATGAGCACCGGCACAAGCGTTACAGAAAGAAAAGCTGCTCCTGCCATTGCGTATGTTTTTGTGAATGCCAGCGGCTTAAATAATCTCCCTTCCTGATCTTGCAAAGTGAAAATGGGAAAGAAAGAAACAGTAATGAGCAGTAATGCGAAAAATAATGTGGGACCCACTTCAACAGAAGCTTCTTTAATGATTTGCCAACGGTCTTTTGTCCCATCACTGCGCTCAATATGTTTATGCGCATTTTCAATCATGATAATAGCCGAATCCACCATTGCTCCGATGGCAATGGCAATTCCGCCAAGCGACATAATGTTGGCGTTGATGCCTTGTATGTTCATTACAATAAATGAAATAAGAATGGCAATGGGCAGCATAATAATGGCAACCAAGCCACTGCGGAAATGAAAAAGAAAAAGCAAACAAACGAGTGAAACGATTATTGCTTCTTCAATTAATTTGTCGCGCAAAGTTTCAATACTTCTTTTTATTAGGGATGAACGGTCATAAATGGTAGTAATTTTTACATCGGGTGGTAACCCTGCTTTTAATTCTTCTAATTTTTTCTTTACTCCATCAATGGTAGCTGTTGCATTTTGTTTATCGCGCATCACAATGATTCCGCCAACGGTTTCACCTTTGCCATTTAGTTCCGCTATGCCTCTGCGGGCGGAAGGTTCAATAGAGATGGTGGCTATGTCTTTCAAATAAATGGGTGTCCCTGCAGAGAAAATTGTAGCTTGATTAAGCGGTTGATTGGCAGGGGAAGCAGAACCCCCGCCATCCATTGAAGAACCCGTTTGCGATGGGATTGGCTCATTCATCGCTGATGATTGCTGTTGAAGGCGACTTAGGCCAACCGGAATATGGTTGAAATCATCAAGCGTTTTCAAATATCCTTTTCCGCGAATCATAAATTCCATTTCTCCCATTTCAATAGTTTCACCGCCCGCATCGTTATTGCTTCTCTTTATTGCTTCTTCCACTTGCATTAAAGAAATATTGTATGCCTTCATTTTCACTGGGTCAACGGTTACGCGATAATTACGAACATAGCCACCAATGCTTGCCACTTCTGCAACACCTTCAACACTTGTAAGTTGATAGCGTAAGTACCAATCCTGAATGGAACGCAATTCTCCCAGATCTCGCTTATCACTTGTCAAAGCATATTGATACACCCATCCTAAGCCCGTTGCATCAGGACCGATTGCAGGTTTTACATTCGCAGGAAGTTTGGAAGATGCGTAGTTGAGATATTCCAGCACGCGGCTTCGCGCCCAATATAAATCTGTTCCATCTTCAAAAATTACATAGACCATTGACACACCGAAAAAAGAATACCCCCGCACCACTTTGGAATGAGGAACGGATACCATTGCTGTGGTGAGCGGATAGGTTACCTGCTGCTCGGTAAGTTCTGCTGCCTGCCCCGGATATTCGGTATAAACAATTACCTGCACATCGCTTAAATCAGGTATCGCATCAATCTTGATGTTTTGGATTGAATAAATTCCCGCAACAATTAACGCAACGGTAAGCAGTATGACAAAAAATTTATTATCAATTGACCATTCAATTATTTTTTTCATTGTTTCCTGAATTATTTCTTAATAAGTTTCATTCCACATTTTGGACAGTTGCTAGGCTTATCCAATTTCACTTCAGGGTGCATTGAACAAGTGTATGTCTTTGCTATCTCCTTCTTTTCAGTTTTTAAATTGGGTACTTGAACCGTCTTTTTTTCCAGCGTCATTCCGCACTTAGAACAGTTGCCGGGTTTGTTCGACTGTACTTCGGGGTGCATGGAACAGCTATAAATGACAGTATCTTTTTCGGTAGCATTGTTTTCAGACAAAGTATTATTCTCCATTTTATTCATATCACTCATTCCAGCCATCATTCCGCACTTCATTTTCATCCCTGATGTTTCTGATTTCTTTACCAGCGCCATGCCGAATTTTGGGCAGTTGCCGGGTTTGTCGGACTGCACTTCAGGGTGCATGGAGCAGACATAACCGGATTCTGCTGCTGCATGTTCTTTTCCACCAGTCCCCCCATCAAATCGCGCGGTTATATTTTCTCCATTTATTTGCAAGGTTAAAAAGCAGATAAATGAACTTGTTTTATTTGCCATTTGTCCTGCAAATCCATTTTCGCCTATGGCTTTCAACGTTATTGTTCCTGTGCTTTTATCTGTATATGTAATTTCCGCTTTGCTAACAATTCCCTGATTGCTCAACGGTTTTCCCTTTTTATTCATCAGGTAAAAAGTAAGCGGGTCTTTGGCAAACAATGGCTGGTAAACCATTTCAATATTGTATTTGCCCACCTGTTTTACTGTGCCCCCATACGAAGCATACTTATTGTCAGTGTTCTCAGAACTGGCGTTATGGTTCATGCTGCCCATATTGCCACCACCACTATGGCAGCCCTGTGCATTAATTGAAGAAGCAATTGCTGTTGATAGCAGAACAAGCAAAAGAATTGTTTTTAGTGTTTTCATTGATTGGGATTTAAATTGTTAATTGACTGTATATTTATAATGATTTACGCAGATTATTTCATCTTCATAATTTTCATTAAAGTATCATCCTTGCTTTTCATTTTCATATCGGGCATATTATTGATTGACGATGTTCCTGATTTGAGATTGCTTTCAGAATCAATTAAGAATTGAGAAGATGTTACAATAGTGTCTCCTTCATTCAATCCTTCCATCACTTCATAATATCCATCCGCCAAAGCACCTAGTTTCACATTAACAGATTTGAATTTTCCATTGCCTAAAGACAGTACAATAATATCGCGTGTTCCGCTATGAATGATTGATTGTTCTGGAACTGAAATTGTGTTTACTGAAACTGAGGGCTGGATATTTAGGGTTACATACATACCCTTTTTCAAAACAGAATTTTCATTTAAAAATTCAATTCGCATCTTAGCAGTTCGCGACTGCTCCTGAATAAAAGGATAGATATAAGAAACTTTTCCCCGCAAAGTTTTTTCTGTATTGTTAGGCAATGTTAATGCTACTGTTTCTCCTGTTTTGACCCATGACAATTCATTTTCATACACATCAGCATACACCCACATCTTCGAAATATCTGTAAGTTTTAACAAATTCATTCCCACCTGAACCTGCATTCCATCAAAAATATTTTTTTCGATCACTACTCCTGAAAAAGGTGAATAAATAATCAATGTTTTTTTAATGTTGGCTGTTTGTTCCAATTCTTTTATCTGTGCGGGAGAAATATCCCAATACAATAATTTTTTCTTTGCGCTCTGCAATAACTCATTTGCTGCGCTGCTTGCGGCAGAATCATTTGCGGCTCTCATGGTGCTGCCGTAACGAATTGCTTGTAAATATTCCTGCTGTGCAGCAACCAATTCGGGACTGTAAATTTCAAACAAGGGTTGTCCTTGCTGAACATGCTTTCCTATATAATCCACATATAATTTTTCAATGTATCCTGAAAATTTTGTAGTGATGACCGTTTGTTTTGTTTCATCATAGTCCACAATTCCTGTTGTACGAATAGTGTGGGTGAGTTTTCTTTTTGCAACAGCTTCTGTTTTTACCCCAATGTTCTGCACCATTAAAGGGTCAATCTGCACAATACCTTTTTCTATTTCTCCTTTGTTTTTATAAACAGGAGTGAGCGTCATTCCACATATAGGGCATTTGCCTGGCATATTACTTGTGATTTGCGGGTGCATTCCACAGTGGTAATAGTCAATATCAGAATCAGAATTTTCAGTCGTTGCTTTAATTTTTTCAGCTGCCGAATGAATCCATTTTTTGCAACTGAAATATCCCGCTGTTGTAAGCAAAGCAAGAATTAAAATAGAAATAATTATTTTTTTCATTTTATTGTGCATTTAATGTTTTCCCTGTAAGCATTTCCAATTCAGCAATGGCTTTATAATAGTCAGCAATTAATTGATAATACTGCAAACGATAATTATAGAGCGAAAGAAAATTATCCGTAAGTGTCATAAAATCAATTTTATTTTGCTGGTACCCGATAATTCCCGAATTCAGACTTGCTGTTGCCTGTGGTATCAATTGCTTTTCAAAAAGAGAGATCAGTTTTTCGTTTTTATTTGCATCAATCTTTGCATGATGAAGCATAAGCTGAATTTCATTCTGCATCGCCTTTATTTGAGATTCTGTTTTTTGAATGTTAATGTTGGATTCTGCAATAAGCGAATTCTGTTTCCTCTTGTAATAAAGCGGAAGATTTATACTAATCATAAACCCTAACATATCTCCTGCTTTGCTCCCATCGGGCAGTAATGCTTGTCTTTTCCCATACCAAAATCCTGTATTAAAATCAGGAATCTTTGAGGTCTTAGCAAGTTCATACGAAACGCTGTCCTTGCTTAAAATCTTTTTTGATGAAAGCAATTCCGGATTATTTTGGGCCGCCTCATTCATTATGGAATCCATTATTAAATCAACTTTCTTAAATTTTATCTCCGCAGGAATAACAACTGAATCGGCTTTGTTTCGATTAAGCAGCGTGTTGAAAATGGCAATCACATCTTCACGCATACTTTGCATCTTAATTAACTCATTCATCATTTTTGTTAATTCAACCTGCGCTTTCAAAATATCCTGCTGTGTTCCTTGTCCTGTGCCATATCGCGTGTTGGCAATATCAATATAAACTTTCATTGCATCAATGCTGCTTTGAGTAGTTTCAATTGCCTTTGTTTGCGAATACAAATCATAATATTGTTGTTTCACTTGCTTGATTAAAATAAATTGTTGCGCCAGCAAATCATATTGACTTGCTTCAAAATCTTTTTTGGCAATATTTCCTTTTAAAGAATATTTTTTTGCCACACTGAAATTTTGTTGAATGCCGATTTGCTTCATCGTCATTTCTTCCTGTCTGAAATTGAAATTAGCCGGAAGGTTCATAACGCCACCATAAAGCATTGGGTCATCCAATGCTTTGCTTTGCTTTATTTTTTGCTGCATCGCATCGGACTGATAGTTATATACCCGCAGAGATGGATTATTTTTTAGTGCCGTATCAATATATGCCTGCAGCAAAGTTTGTGCTTTTACCTCTGCAAGCCAAAGCAAGAACGAAATTGCTGTAATAATAATTTTTGATTTTATCATTTTATTTTTTTTCTTTTTTCTCCAAATTCATTCCACACTTCGGACAAGAATCGGATTTATCTGAGATAACTTCTGGATTCATTTCACATTGATAATAAATCTCGCCTGGTTTTAACTTCGTTGTGTCAATGCTGCTTTGTTGCAATTCGCTTTTTTGTTCGTTGTTAGTTGATGCGTTGTTGCAGGCGCTCATTATAAACACAACTGCAATGACTGATAAGATGTTTGTTTTTTTCATTTGAGTTTGATTAAAATTGATGTTAGGGCTGATAGCGTGATTACCCTTTTCATTTTTGTTTTTTTGTTACTTCGTTTTTGATGCATGGACTACAAACAATTCTGAACGGACAGAAAAAATTCTTCCGTTTAAAATAAAAAAATAAAAAAATTAAATCAAAATTGACCTGTATAAAACAGGCAGAGAAACTGCGGTATGGAGGAGAGGTGGACGGATGTTTAAGTAAAAAGAAAAAGTATTGCAGGATGCAGAAAAGACAAATAAATTGTTTGCGAAAAGTGGGGTCGCCAAACAAGAATAAGAAGGAACAATATTAACCGATTGCGAAGGAGAATAATCATCTGCAATTTTTACAATTTTCGTTTCATTCTTGCAACATCCAATAGGCATTTTTTGATTCTTGCAATCACATGATTTTTCTGAAAACAAAACAATCATTGACGTATGCAATCTCCCGCAGAAATGAGTGTTAATGGTTAAGCCCACTGTGCTTACCAAAAACAAAAGAGAAAGGAATATGATGGATAATTTTTTCATTTCTTAGAACCTAACAACAATACAAAAGTAAGAATATTTTTAAAACTTACCCTACAATGTACAATGTATTACATACAAAAGGGCAAGCTTTGTGTCAAACCATTAAAATCTTGGATAGAACCGGTGAACAATGCCCAAAAGTGAGCCTTTTCTAAATATTTTTTCTTTGAAAACTATTTCCTGGAAAAATCTGATAACAACCAGGTTTAAGGAATAAAAAACTCCGCTTTGATTTTGCCCCTCCTTTTACTTTTATCTCGAAATATAAGGGCTTGGCGGGCGGGGGGTGTAATCTAGGAGTATTTGATAAGGATAGCAGTAAGAGGGTAGAGTTCCTGTCACGTATTAATAATAACGGTAAACATTAATCATTCTTAACACCTATAACTATGAAAATAATTTCTACTGCTGTTGCTGCCCCCTCATCTAAAAGGAGGGGGCTTATGTCGATGATAGATAATATTTCTTGGAATTACTTCTGCACGTTCACTTCCAGTTATTATCTATCTCTTTCTGCTTGCCGGACTCTGATGTGGGATTATTACAAGCGGATAAGGAAATACGATGGAGAGATATTTTTTGTTGCAGAACCATTTAGTGAGAAACTAGGGTATCACATACATGCTCTTGTATTTGTGCCCAAGGAATCTGTAAAAGCAAAAGCTCTTGGTGTCAAATATTATGAGCGGATGTGGCAAGAGGTTTCGAATAATAAGCGGAACAGGTGCTTGGTAACGATATTTGATCCTAGCAGGAAAGCAAACATGTACATCACAAAAGACCTTATGCTGATAGACGAATCAAATTTTGACTTATACAATCGTTCAGAAAAATTAACTGAAACAACCACCAATAAAAATAAATAGTAAGATGAAAATAATTGCAGCAGGCGGAGGGAAAATATCAAGAAGTCCTATTACATACGCTGATATATGTGCCGACTACGGAGTTACCAAATTATATTCAGCATTGCGTGAACGGGCTTACATAGAAAAATATAACCATCCCCTACCTCTTTTTGTTGACTCAGGTGGTCATAGCTATGTAAAATTCAACATTAATAAAGTGGGATTACATGCAGGAAAAAGACCTCCTCCTGCCAAGACACATGCCAACGCATATATGAGAATGATTGAAAAATACAAGGATAAAAAATGGGTGTTTGCTGAACTTGATGCTTATCACACCGATGATCTCGGAATTGATTTTGTAAACCAAATGGCAAAGAACGCCAGAAGCATAGGAGGAAATTTTACATACCTGCGAGTTTATCATCCATATCTGGACGAAGTACAAGGCAAAGAATATCTTACTACTCTCAGGGAATGGATTGACGATGGGATTACGTACATAGGTATTTCACAAGACAGTTTCGATCGTAATCTTTACGGAAAAATATTCAATATAACACGCGATAAAATTCGCTTACATGGTTTTGCAATGACACGAAGTTCAATCTTAGAAAAATATCCGTTTTACAGTACTGATTCAACTTCCGCATTGGTTATACCCTATATGAATAAAGTTGTACCAACAGCCTATGGTAAGGTTTTAACTATGAAAGCAGCGGTAAAAAAGAAAGACATACGTTATTTGTTTCCTATGAATTTTGAAAAAATGGAATTAGATCAGGAAAGACTTACACGGGTATCAATAAAAATCCAAAAAGATGCAGAAGATTTTTACACCAAGTTGTGGGCAGCACGTGGAGTAGTTTGGGAGAATTTATATAAATAGGAATCAAATAATAATTCCGGTATTATAAGGTTTATAAAGGAATCATCTCCTGTTCCGGTGTGATCTGCATTTCTATTACATATTATCGTTTAAAGGAACGCTAATCCGTTTTCTTTGATAGAAATTCTGCAAAATAGGTATTCCAAAGTTTCCGATTCAGGCGCGAGCGCGGCTTACAAATAGGACATATTTTTCATTCCAAAGTTTCCACACTCCATTTTCCCTATCAATTGAAATTCGTGTCAGGGTAAGAGCGTGAAAAAAATCTGTGAGAAAATTTTGGTATGAAGTTTTCGGAAATGAAGTAGGAAAGCAGTCGTGTAATAATTTTAAGCAAGAGCAAGTTTCCCCTTGATCGGTTTACAGACACCAGCCCAAGTGAGTATTTGAGCAATAGGAGTTATTCTACGGAAAACACTCTCTCCTTCTTTTCTATCATAAACGGCTCTGGCTATATGACCTTCAATGGTTTTATATGTTAATCCGGATTCTCCCAGTTTATACATCATAGCATTGCCTCTTTCGGCTCTGCCGGAGTTCTTGTTTAAGAATGTTACTGTTTCGGTAAATACGTTCCATTCCAGCAGGTTTTGTTTGTCAAGGTTATCTACCCGGATTCCTTTCCCCTCTTTGTCGAGCCATGCTTCAAAATATCCGCCTTTTAATTTCTTTATCTTAAAACGTACTCCCTTCTTAAACTTCTTCTTTAGAACTGATTTGATGTCATTTGCATTGACTGTTTTATTTTTCTCAATTTATAACCGATGGGGAGAAAAGATTTTCGAATCTTCTGATGCAAACTTTCAGTGGGATGGAACATACAAAGGAAAACCGGAGAGCAGTGCTGTGTATGCTTATTATATGACAGCTACTTTAAGTTCAGGAGAAAAAGTAACTAAGAAAGGAAATATTAGTTTGATGAGATGAAAACACCGGATTCGCTCGACCTTATTCTGTACTGTTTGGATATAAAAAGAAAGAACTCCGTGAGAATCACGGAGTTCTATTAACAGTTGGTGGGCCCACCAGGACTTGAACCTGGGACCACTTGATTATGAGTCAAGTGCTCTAACCAACTGAGCTATAGGCCCTATTTATTAACTTTGAGCCTGCAAATTTAATACTTTGACTATACCATCATCCATAAAGAATATCATATTTGACTTCGGTGGAGTTATCCTCAACATAGACTATAAACTCACCGAAATCGCTTTTGCAAAGTTGGGGCTACCCGACTTTTCCAACATTTATTCTCAAAAGAATCAAAAGGAATTATTTGATTTATTTGAAAAAGGATTAATAACCCCTGCTGATTTCAGAAGAGAAGTAAAGAAGTATAGTAAACAGGAAATCTCTGATACACAGATTGACATTGCATGGAACGCCATGCTGCTGGATCTTCCAGTAGAACGAGTGCAACTTCTTGATAAACTCAAAAGAACCCATCGTGTTTTTTTACTTAGTAACACTAATGAAATTCATTTCACCGCCTTTTCATCCTATATGAAAGATAAATTTAAGCGGAATGTTTTTTCGGATGTCTTTGAAAGATATTATGTGTCGCATAAAGTAAAAATGCGTAAACCCGATGCTGAGATTTTTGAAATGGTTGTTCAAGAAAACATGTTGCGAAAAGAAGAAACTCTGTTCATTGACGACTCCATGCAACACATTGAAGGAGCAAGAAAAGCGGGATTGAATGCAATTTTTCTAGAAAAAGGAAAAACAATACTTGATATTTTCAACGAGTAGCCAGTGGACAAAGGCTATTTTATTTCTTGACATAATTCCACCAATATGCCATTCGCGCTTTTAGGGTGCAGAAAACATATGAGTTTATTGTCTGCCCCTTTTTGAGGTTCCTTATTCAGAAGTGTAAAGCCGAGTTTTTCCAGTCGTACCATTTCCAATCTTATGTCTTCCACTTCAAATGCTATATGATGAATACCCTCGCCCCTCTTCTCAATAAATTTTGATATGGCGCTGTCAGGATTGGTAGCTTCCAGCAATTCAATTTTTGTATCTCCCAATTGAAAGAATGAAGTAGTTACACCTTCACGCTCTACTTTTTCGGACTTATAGGATTCTTTAGCAAACAGTTTAGCAAATAGCTCATTGGCAGAAGACAAATTCTTCACAGCTATTCCTATGTGTTCAACTTTCTTCATCAATTCTCAAAAAAAAACCCCTGACATTTATCGTCAGGGGAAAAATTAATATTGTTTCAGCAAGGAACTTACTTTTTAATAAACTCCGAAGTTTTATTATCATAGTTCAGATAGTAAATACCTTTTGCAAGATTACGGCAGTCAACTGTTTTCCCAAATCCTTTCTTAACAACATTTCCGAATTGGTCGTAAATCTCATATAAAGTCTCCGCAGAAAAGGTGATGTCTGTTGTAACTTTTACAGGAGCATAGGTAACCTCAGACATTGTTGAAGCATATTTTACAGGCTTGGAATATCTGGGCTGGCTGGTATAGTCAACCTGCTTGATACGTAATTGATTTTCACCCGAATGCAAAGTGGAAACCTTAAAAATATAGTCGTTATTATCTCCTATTCCTTTGCCCTCTACTTCCCCTACTTTCACCCATTTGTTCCAGCGATATTGTTCAATGACAAAAGGAAGTTTTCCTGTTTCAGTCTTTGTATTCCATTTTAATGTGCCATCATTTTCGAGTTTCATGGAAATAACCTCATAAGTACTTTTGGGTTTCAAAACCTCCGGATTCAATACTTTTGGCTTGCAGTCATCTTTATGAGTAATTTTCACAGAAATTTTATCGCCAATTTTGAATTGATAGTTAGTGAAATCTATTTCAAATGCACTGGAGTTGATTTCATCGGTGGTAACCTGTCCATTCACTTCAACTTTCTGAACACAAAACCCTACGCCAGAACCAGCAAATGGATTTTGTACGTAAATGTTTTTTCCCTGATAATTTCCTTCCAGAATAATATTTCCTGCTGAAGAAATCAGCACTATGCTCAGAAATGTTTGAATCAAAAGTAAAGTCTTTTTCATTTGATTTAAAGATGCCAGTTTTTAATGACGCAAATATAATATTTTATTTAAACACCAAGATTTTAAAAATATTTTTATGGGTACAGCCGAATCAATAATTTGTATTATTATCCAGCCTGCAAGGGGTAAAGTAATGAAAAAGCCTATGTTTCCTCCACCCTCCGGCCTTTCCGAAAATGAAGGCTTTGGGCTATAAAACTCATATAGGAATACAGCTATGCCGTTTGTTGTTTTGGGGAGGGGGGTACTGAGAAAATTTGAAAAACAACTCAACCTTCGTGAAAAATTTCTACTTTAACCTGCATCAAACATGAGTATGCAGATCTATTGCCTTATAAAGCCGAACAGTAAAATTGACAGAATCTCCATTAATGCGGATGGCTCTTTGCGTATAAAGATAAAAGCACCACCTGTTGACGGAAAGGCAAATGAATACCTTATCGGATATCTTGCTGAAACCTTTGATCTGCCCAAAAAAGATATTCAGATCATTTCCGGATTTACCGGTTCGCATAAAAGAATTAATATTGTAGCGGAAGAACAAACGATAAAAAACAAATTATCGTCATTACGAGGAACTAAGTGACGAAGTAATCGCAAAAAAAATCCCAGAGATTGCTTCGCTACACTCGCAATGACACAAAATCATAAATCAAAATGAGATACCATACCCTGCCATCCAAACTTTTCACGGACAACCGCAATCGTTTTACAAAAGAACTGACACCGGGTTCACTGGCGGTATTCAACAGCAACGACATCATGCCCACCAGCGCAGATGGTTCCATGGCTTTCATTCAGCAGACAGATATTTTCTGGCTCAGCGGAATTGATCAGGAAGAAAGCATCCTGCTGATCTTTCCGGATTCAAAACTCCCTGAGCATAAGGAAATTCTTTTTATGAAAGAAACCAACGAGCAAATCGCCATTTGGGAAGGCGAAAAGATTACCAAACAAAAAGCAACCGAGATATCCGGAATTAAAACCATTTACTGGCTTTCACAATTCAAAACTATTTTTCGCCAATTGATGTGCGAATGCAGTCCTGTTTACCTGAATACCAATGAACACCTGCGCGCGGTAGCGGAAGTAGAAACCAGGGATTCGCGTTTTATTAAATGGTGCAAGGAGCAATATCCGCTTCATGAGTACCAGCGCGTACAGCCAATAATGCATAAACTCCGCGCAATAAAATCAAAAGAAGAAATAGAACTTATACAAACCGCCTGCAACATCACCGAAAAAGGATTTCGCAGATTGCTTGACTTTGTGAAACCGGGAGTTTGGGAATATGAAATTGAGGCTGAATTGATTCACGAATTTGTTCGCAACCGTTCTCGCGGATTTGCCTATGGACCCATCATTGCTTCCGGATTCAATGCCTGCGTGCTTCATTATGTTGATAACAACAAGCAATGCAAAGCAGGCGATGTGCTATTGCTGGATGTTGCCGCTGAGTATGCCAACTATGCTTCTGATTTGTCCCGTTCCATTCCGGTTTCAGGAAAATTCACCAAGCGCCAGAAGAATATTTATAATGCTGTGCTTCGTGTGATGCGCGGTGCTATTTCTATGCTAAAACCAGGAAACAACATTATTGATTACCACGAAGCAGTTGGAAAATTGATGGAGGAAGAACTCATCAAGCTCCAGCTGCTCAGCTTATCCGCTGTTAAAAAACAGGACCCTAAAAATCCGCTCTACAAAAAATATTTTATGCATGGAACTTCTCACTTCCTGGGCTTGGATGTGCATGATTATGGCAACCGATACAGGAAGTTTGAAGCAGGCATGGTTTTCACCTGCGAACCCGGCATTTACATTCGCGAAGAAAATCTGGGTATCCGCCATGAGAACGATATTCTGCTCACTAAAAACGGAAACGTTGATCTGATGAAGAATATTCCAATTGAAGCGGATGAGATCGAAGAGTTGATGAATAAATAATTGCAACGTCATTGCGAACGAAGCGAAGCAATCTCACAGAAACAATTTGGGAGATTGCTTCGGTCGTTTCGCCCTCGCAATGACGAATTCTCATGATAAACCACGCAGATTTCCGCCAAATAAAAGTGAGATTCTCCGATAAAGGAAAAGGAAGAGTCATCGTTCTGTTGCATGGATTTCTGGAGAGTTTGGAAATATGGGACGAACTCTCGGCTAAACTTTCAAAAAGTTTTCGTGTAATTGCCATTGATCTTCCAGGTCATGGAAGAACTCCTGTCATCGGATATGTTCACAGCATGGAGCTCATGGCAGAATGCGTGAAAGCCGTGATGGATTCCATCGGCTTGAGAAAATATGTTGTGGTCGGGCATTCCATGGGAGGATATGTCGCACTGGCGTTTGCCGAATTGTTTCCGAAACATATTACAGGACTTTGCCTTTTTCATTCCACCGCCCTGCCTGATTCCGAAGCAAGAAAAAAAGACAGAAACCGCGTTGCCGAAATTGTAAAAAAAGACCGCCAGCAATTTGTTTCAGAACTCATTCCAAAACTTTTTGCGGAGGAAAATATTCCCTTGCTGAAACAAGAAGTCAGCAAAGCAAAACAGATCGCTTTAAACACTCCGAAAGAAGGAATCGTGGCCGCATTAAAAGGAATGAAGGAGCGACCCTCGCGGGAATTAATTCTTAAAAACACTTCCTGTCCGGTGTTGTTCATCATAGGAAAAAAAGACGCGCTTCTTGCATGGGACAATCTGCTGCTGCTCACAAGTCTGCCGAAATCTTCCTACAACATTGTTCTTGAACATGCAGGACACATGGGTTTTTACGAAGCGCCTGAAGAAACCTTTAAGGCGATACGGAAATTTTCGAGAATATGTTTTAGATTATGAACTAGTGCTTAGGAAGACCCAATCCGTACATTTTCTTTTTCTTTTGTTTCTTCATTTCCTTTTTTACAAATCGCGGATTTGAATCCATGGGATTATTCTCAATTTTATTGCGCTCTCGTTCCTCCTTAGACTTAAACCTGAAGCGGAACCACTTCTTTCCCTTTTTTTCTTTTTTGTGAGCTCCGGCTTCCTCCGCGTACTGGGATTTTTTCTTCTGCTTCACTTTTGTTGCAAATGCATCACCCAGCTCTTTGGATTTTCTCTCTTTACGCTGGAATTTTCTTTTCGGCTTCTCTCCAGTTGCTTTCTCTCCGTAATCTTTCACGTTATTGCGCTTGGAAGCAAATGCATCACCCAGCTCTTTGGATTTTCTCTCCTTGCGTTGGAATTTTCTTTTCGGCTTCTCTCCAGTT
>JACRAL010000159.1 GCA_016213435.1 Bacteroidota bacterium | reverse complement strand
CGATCAAAGCATCCTCAGCGGCATGCCTTTGGAAATAATTATCAGCGGCAATCTTTCGGCAAGCGGAGGCGGAATACTTGCCACTTGGGAACCGGGTATTACCAATTCTGCAGATCTCACAGCCGGAGGCACCATCGTTTTTCAGCATGTGTATGCTGCCCCCGGAATAAAAACAATAACAGCTGCCGAAGTTACTGCCGGAGTGTTTGGCTTCATCTCTGCCTTGCAGATACCGAATGTGAAAGCAACATCCATCACGCTGGGCGCTGATCTGAGTTCGGCAACAACTTTTAATTTTTATGGCAACAATATTTCATTAACCAATATGTATGCGCTTATCACACAAATAAATTTTTACGGAACAAGCGGAGGGCTTCTTAATATCTCGGGAGGCACCATGCCCGTTCCCGATCCTGCATTTCCGGCACTCATCGCATTAAGAAGCAGAGGATGGATGGTAACAACGAATTGAAATGAACAAGAAGCCCCACCCCGCTGAGCTACGCTCGCAACCTTCGCTTGTCCATTGGGGAGGGAGATTCCTCCACTTTTGGGAGGGCGGGGTGGGGCTTCTATCTCCCTCCCTTCGGGAGGGCCGGGGTGGGCTTCTAATCAACAACTAAAAACAAAACCCATGAAACCACCAACAAAAATTATTACACTAGCAGCATTATGCTTATTCACAAAACTATTGCAAGCTCAACCCGATTTAACACTCGCCAATGGAACATTTACCTATAATTCTCCCACACACGAATTAAATATAACCATTGATGTTAAAAACATTGGTTTGGGTGATGTTGGTTTTGGCACTGGAGCCAGAGCGGGGTGTTTTCTTTCAACGGATGCTGTGGTGAGTGCTGATGATTATTTAATTACTTCTTTTAATCTTTCTTATGGAATATTTGGAGGGGCCTGCTATTGCAGCAGTTCTACCGGTAACATTGATCTGACCACAGCCGTGCAGGCGCCATCCGGAACCTACCACGTACTTGTAAAAGCAGATGATACAAATGTGATTACGGAATCAAACGAAAACAACAATGCCGCTGATTTGGGTACGCTTGCTTATACAGCAACAGGGATATGGGATTTTTCTGGCAGAGCAGTCGATGCCGCAGTTCTTGAACAAAACTATCCTAACCCTTTTATCACCAACACCACTTTTTCTTTTTATGTTCATGAACAGGGATCCATCTCATTAAAGATTTATGATGCTGTTGGAAAAGAAATCAGCACCGTAATAGATCAGGAACTAAAATCGGGAACATACAAATATGAATTTAATCCCGAGAAAATCGGGACAGGGATTTATTATTATACGCTTATATCAAACAAAAGCACCCAAACCAGAAAACTTATAAAACTCAAACAACCATGAAACACCAACAAAAAATACAATCCTCTTTACTCCTTCCCTTTGGGAAGGCAGGGATGGGCTTTCTCCTTCTGCTGCTACCGCTATTTTCTTTCGCCCAAACCCTTGCAACCAGTTCGGTTGGCGAGCATTCTTTAGCTATATGTACAGACAGCACAGTGCGGGCTTGGGGACTTAATTCCTTAGGACAAATAGGAGATAATACTAATACTGACAGATGGACACCCGTAAGGGTTTTAGCGGGGGCTTCGGCTTCCGGTTGTGGAACGTATCTATGTAAAATAATTGTGTTGGCAGCTGGGTATAGTCATTCTCTTGCTATTAAGAGTGATGGAACAGTATGGGGATGGGGATGGAATTCCTCGGGACAAATAGGAGATAATACTACTACAAACAAATGGACACCCGTACAGGTTTTAGCAGGAGCTTCCGGATGCGGAACTTATTTGTGCAATATCACGGCTGTTGTTGCTGGTAATTCACATTCCATGGCACTAAAAAGTGATGGAACAGTTTGGAGTTGGGGAAATAATGGATGGGGACAGTTAGGGGATAATACCACTACACAACGAAATACCCCTGTTCAAGTATCAGGGTTAACCGGTATTGTTGCTATTGCTGCAGGAAGATGGCATTCCATTGCATTAAAAAATGACGGAACGGTTTGGACCTGGGGGCGTAATATGAATGGTGAATTAGGAGATAATACCTTTACTGACAGATGGACACCTGTGCAAGTACATAACTGGAACAACATAGGATTTTTTACCAATGTGGTTACCATAGCTTCAGGAGGGGATCATGTGCTTGCCCTTAAGAACGATGGAACGGTTTGGGCGTGGGGAAGTGATGGCAATGGTCAGTTGGGCGATAATGCTGTTTCAAGCAGCCGCCTTCCTCTACAGGTACATGGTCCGGGTAATAGTGGATTCTTATCAGGAATAGTTAAAATTGCAGGTGGAGCTTATCATTCTATTGCCATTAAGAATGATGGAACGGTTTGGACCTGGGGAAGTGGTGGTAATGGAGAACTTGGTAATGGTACAACTGTTTGGAGCTTGGTTCCTGTTCAGGTGCTTACAGGAAGTTCCGGCTGTACAACATACTTGTGTGATATCAATTCAATAGCCGGAGGAACTAATCATTCATCTACTTTAAAAAATGACGGAACAATTTGGGACTTTGGAATAAACACTTATGGAGGACTGGGAGATAATACCACTACAAACAGAAATACCCCCGTGCAACCTATCGGGCTTTGCTCGGTTAAACTGCCAATGCCCGTTGAACTTCTCTCCTTCAATGCCATTGCGGAGGATAATACACGAGTAAGATGCGAGTGGAGCACCGCCTCTGAAATAAACAACGATTATTTTGCTATAGAGCGAAGCAAAGACGGAACAAATTTTTCGCAGATAGGAACTGTGAAGGGCGCAGGCAACAGCAGCGTTACCCTCAATTATACTTTTTATGATCACGAACCCTATTCAGGGCTTTCCTATTACCGCCTCAAACAATTTGATTATAACGGAGCATTTACTTACTCTCAGATAAGAGCAGTTTATATCGGCACATTGAATCTTATCACCATCTATCCTAATCCTTCCACAGACGGAAGCATACAATACATAATTGCCAGCGAAGATGGCGGAGAACTGAGCGTAAAAGTATATGATATAATAGGAAGAAAAGTAATAAGCAATACCGAAACACTGGAGGGCGGAGTTATTACAAAAAAATTAAGCACCGCAGCCCTCAGCAGCGGAAGTTATTTATTGCAGATAACCAACGGCAATCTTGAAAAGACACAGAAGCAGTTTGTGATAAGATAGGTTGTAATATACGTGATACAGATAACTCAACCCTGTTGCTGAACACAAAAGTTATAAGAGCGAGAGTGGGAGAGTAAAACCGAAGGAATAACTCCTGCAAGTATTCCTATTTGCAGTTCTTCTTAATGGTATCGTAAATCTTGGAATAGCCAAGTTCACCTGCTTTGCTCCAATCTATGCAGGCACCTTTTTTATCTCCTATTTCAAATTTTGAGGACCCGCGCTGAGCATAGGCCTGGTAATCCTTTGGATTTAGCTTTATCGCTTCTGAAAAATCCGCTATGGCAGATTTATAATCTTTCAGAAAAAGATAGGACAGCCCCCGATTAAAATATGCATCGGTATAATTTTTATCCAGTTCGATTGCTTTTGTAAAATCCTCAATGGAGCCATAGTAGTCCTCCAGTTTTGCCTTCACCCTTCCTCTGCCTTTATATGCTTTGGGATTTGCCGCATTAAGTTGAATGGATTTATTGTAATTCTGCATGGCCTTTTTATCTTCTTTGAGGATGAAAGAAACTTCTGCCAGATAAAAAAATGCATCGGAGTTTTTGGGATCAAGCTCCACTGCTTTATTAAGCTCCACTTCCGCGCCTTCGAAATTACCTGCATGAAATTGCTCTACCCCACTTTTCAAAGAGCCGGCAGAATCCGCTATCTGAGAAAAGACAGCAACAGGAAACAGACAACAGGCAGTAAATAAGAAAAAGAAAACAATGGGTGTAATTATTGTTTTTTTCATGGGTGTAGTCTTTTGTTTAAAACGGCAAATCATCGTCAGGAGTTGGAACAAGTGTTTCATTGCTGAAGCTTTGTCCCTGTGTGTTATCCGCGCCTGCACTCGCTTTAGGCAGATCGATTTTGAAAACATCCAGCGAATTGAAAAACTTAATTTCTCCCTGCGGATTTTTCCATTCTCTTCCTTTCAGTAAAAAATGTACAGTGATCTCGTCTCCCACTTTCGCATTCTCAATCAGCGAAGTCCTGTCCTGCGTGAGCTGAAAAAGAATTGTTTGCGGATAGGATTGTGCATTATCCGTAAGGACAAATTCTCTCTTTTTGAATTTTTCCGAAACTTTCACTTCGGCATTTTTTACTTTTAGAATTCCTGTGTAAGTTAACATGATATATAAAGTTTAGTTGTTAGTTTTTGTTTGCCCCTTCCCTAAAAGGAGAGGACCATGTTTTGTTTTTATTAATTGTTATTTTCTCCTCCCCCCTTCAGGGTCGGAGCGAATTGTTTAATAATTTTGAAGCGAAAGTAATGTTTTCCAACCCTCTTCTACTTTTCCCTCGTCCAAAAGTTTTTTTGCAATAATATGAATTTCTTTTTCTCCAGACACATTTTTAAGGAATTGGTTCTTATACGCCATGACCTCTTCCCTCTCCGGAAGTTTTGCCACGTTGCCAAGCTGACCCAAATTATTTCCGGTTAACACAGAGCTGTTTCTTATTTTCTCGGGAAGAGCATCCACACCTATTCCAAGCGGAGAAGAAGGTTTTGTTACTTCAAAAAGGGCATTGCCCGAAGCGCGCACATACCAGTTCCCTCCTAACCTGCCTACTAGATCGAGTTTATGCGGATCAATAAATTTATTTTCGTTAAGTACAGCTTCGCTTACATGGATCAACACTATTTCACATATAACAAGATTTCCAGCTGCGGCATTCTTCCCAAGTTCGATTACTTCCTTCACCTTGCATTCCATGTGCACAGGCGATTCTTTTACACGCGGAGGTTTCACCATTTCAGAAGGAAGCATGGTAAATCCTGATTTTACAAATTCATTTGTTCCTTTTGGAAATTCACTGCTGGAAAGGGATGTTTGATGCACCATGTCGTAAGTCACCACATTGATCACTGCTTCAGGAACATCCAGCACATTGTCGTGAGTATTCTTGGTTGTATTGGTTCTGCCGCTGCGTGCAGGAGAAAAAATTGCAACCGGAGGATTCGTGCTAAAAAGATTAAAAAAACTGAAAGGGCTTAGATTTGGATTTCCATTTTTATCTATGGTACTTACAAATGCCACAGGCCTTGGGGCAACAGCATGGGATAAATATCCCTGCAATGCAGAAACAGAAAGTTGTTTTGGATCGAGAGTTAACATGAAATCTTCGAAAAACGAATCGGTACGAATTTACGAAAATAGGGAATTAAAATACTTAAGAAAATCCGCTGCGCTGCACGACACTTCTTTTCAAGTTCAGATGCTTGTATTAGCTCTCCCCCTTGAAAAGGGAGAGTCCCGTATGGGAGGGGGATTGAGTTTAACCACCCCTAGCCCCTCCTTGATAGGAGGGGAGCTAACAGCCAATATCCAAGTCAATTAAAGTGTCTTACACTCATTCGCTTTTACTTCCTCACCTCTTAGCTGCTCAGTATCCCAGTGCCTGTTCTTTTCCAACGGCTTTAACATCTATGGCATCGCGCAATCCATTTCCAAGAATCACAAACGCAAGCACCATGAGCATGATTGCAAGACCGGGGATAATAGCTAAATAAGCAGCATCTGTGGTGATGTAAGGCCGGTGTTCGCTGATCATTGCGCCCCACGATGGTGTTGGCGGTTGTGCTCCCAACCCGAGAAAACTTAATCCCGCTTCAATTAAAATTGCATTCGCAAAATTATCAGCACATATAACAATTACGGGTCCTAAAATATTTGGAAGTACATGACGGAAAATCAAACGTGAATTTGTATAGCCAAGCGCCCTCCCCGCTTCAATAAATTCCTGTTCGCGCAAGCTCAGCGTTTGTCCGCGAACCACACGCGCAACATCCACCCACATCGTAAGCCCCACAGCAATAAATACCTGCACCAATCCCTTTCCGAGCACAAGTGTGATGGCAATGACAAGAAGTAAGGTCGGGATAGACCACACCACATTGATCAGCCACATCAGCACATTATCAATCCATCCGCGAAAAAATCCTCCGGTAGCGCCAATAAATACTCCTATGAAAAGAGAAATCAAAACAGCCACCAATCCTACTGTGAGAGAAACCCGTGTTCCGAGCATCAGGCGGCTGAGCATGTCTCTTCCCAATCTATCCGTTCCAAGCCAATATTTTTTTTCGATGATATTACTTGCTTCCACTTCTTTGCGAAGTTCTTCAATCGGTCTGCTGATACGGTTTGCATCTCCTATTGCAGAAAATTCCACGAGTCCGCGATTCGGATAGCTGTAAAATGATTTGCTGTTATCAAGCGGATAAATTACATCGGCAAGATTAAACCTTATCTCCTGCCCGTTATTAGGTTCTGATCCGGTATACTGCTCAACCACGATGTCATTGCCTTCAAAATAATAATCATGCAACGGGATCATGCGGTAATTGCTGGATTCCCCCTCGACCATTTTTTTTAAAAATCCTGCTTCATTACTCAGATCATTTTTTCTGACCTTCAGAAACCGCATTTTGAAACCGGGTTGTTTGATGTTGAGCTCAGGGAACTGTGCATTCCCATTTGGAGTGGAATCAGGCGTGATGGCATATCCCAATAAAGCAACAACAATTGAAAACCCTATGACGACCATTCCTAAAATTGCAGAATTATTTTTTCGCAGGCGGTGCCACATCATTGCGGAGAATGAGTACGAGGAGCGCTTGCGCTTTTTATAAAGGAAAGCCATAGTTTAGGAGGGTCTGCCTTTCCAGGTATAGGTTGTAAATGGCGATACTAACCCGATTATACTCACATACAAAAGATATAGCAACGATGAAAAGAAAAACAAAACAGGGCACATCCGTTTTCCAAAAAATGAAGATGAAGAATACAACAGCATAAAATCAACTATGAGTTTTGCCGAAAATGTAATTACAAAAATGAGTGCAAATTTAATGTTTATCACGGATAAAATTCCTGAAATAAGAATTAAAAAATTAGCAAGAAAGACAAGAATGGCAATTGCTGTGATCGGGCTGAAGCCATAAGAAAAACTTTTGGAAGCCCAACGTTTCCGCTGACCTAAAGCACCAGAAGTTGTTTTTTCAGGATGAGTAAATACGATTGCCTCTTTTGATTTCAGGTATTTAATTTCACCCGGAAATTTACGATGGATCTTCTGCATCAGAAAAACATCATCGCCTGTTGCAGTTGCGTCAACTCCTTCAAAACCTTTTACAGAAAGAAACGCTTCTTTTTCATAGGCAAGATTCGCCCCGCTGCAAAGGATCGGTGAGTTGTAAAAAAGCGAAGCGCCTGCGCTTGCGGTAAGCACGGTCATTTCCTGTGATTGAATTATCTGCTGAAACCCTTTTTCATTTTTCACAAGAACCGGGGCAACGATCATCTTCGGTTTAAATACTTCGTAAAAGGCAACAATGGTTGAAAGCCACTTCTCCCCTACTTCGCAATCTGCATCAGTAGTAATAATTAAAGTCCCTTTAGCCTGAGCAATTCCTTCCTCAATTGCTTTTTTCTTTCCTTGCCCATGCAACAAACGAATGAATTTGAGATTTTGAACAGTTGACTGACTTACCAACTCCGAAGTATTGTCATTTGAAAAATCATCGACCACTATGATTTCAAAATTCTCCTTTGCGTAACTCTGTTTTGAAAGACTCTGAAGAATGGAAAGAACATTTTTCTCTTCATCTCTTACCGGAAGTATTATGCTAACCAGGGTTGATGGTTGATGGGATTGCTCCAAAGGAGTCCCTTCGAGAATAATTGATGAATTCAGCCAACTCTTGGTTCTCTTCCAAGCAATTACATAGGAAAGCATTAACAGAACATAGACAAAGCACACGCAACATGTTAGTAATTGAATCATCGAAAAACGAATTAATACGAAAAATACGAAAAGGAATGAAGTGATATTTAGATAACTCTGTCTTTTCGTACTTTCGTACAGTTTCGTTTTTCGAAGATTTATGAAGTATGATAAAATAATATTGGGAATTGATCCGGGCACAAATATTATGGGCTATGGAGCCATTCATGTTGTCGGGAAAGAAATCAAACTGCTGGGTGCCGGAGTTATTTCATTACAGAAAGTTAAAGATCATCCGATTAAGCTAAAAAAGATTTTTGAAGGAACCATCGAACTGATAGAGCAATTTAAGCCGGATGAACTTGCCATTGAAGCTCCTTTTTTCGGAAAGAACGTGCAGTCCATGCTGAAACTCGGAAGAGCACAAGGCATTGCAATAGCTGCTGCGCTGGTGCGCAACATACCGATCTTTGAGTATTCCCCTAAAAAAATAAAACAATCTGTTACAGGCAATGGAAACGCATCTAAAGAACAAGTTGCTGCCATGCTTCAGAAACTATTTGCCCATCCTAAATCCTCCCCTTCAGGGGGGACTTTTAATTTTACAGAACTTAGATACTTAGATGCAACAGATGCGCTTGGAGCAGCCATGTGTCACTATTTTCAGGATTCGATACAGAATATCAACACCAATTCTGCAAACGGGAAAAAGAGCTTTTCAGGATGGAAAGCGTTCTTGTCGGAAAATCCGAATAGGCAGGTAAGCCCAATTAAAAAATCATCTTAGTTGCTCCCGAATTTTTTTTGCTGTTGCTTCCAATTCCTCTTTCGAAAGATTTAGTTTGGGGCGGGAAAAATTTATGTCGCTCACGTTGTTCAGCGGAATAAGATGAATATGCGCATGCGGCACTTCCAATCCAATTACCGCCACTCCGATCCTTTTACAAGGAATGGCTTCCCTGATCGCCCTGGCAATTTTTTTTGAGAATAGTTGTAATCCGGAAAATTCTTCGTCTTCTAAATCAAAGATATAATCCGTTTCCTTTTTGGGAATTACAAGGGTATGCCCTTGTGCAAGAGGAGAAACATCCAGAAAAGCAAGATAATTCTCCGTCTCGTAAATTTTGTAGCAGGGAATTTCTCCTTTAACTATTTTAGAAAAGATGGAAGCCATTCAGTTTACAGTTTAAATAGTCAACGAGAAACTTACTGCCCTATTTCAATGATCTCGAATTTGAGTTTTCCAGCAGGTGCTTGTATTTCCGCTTTGTCACCAATTTTCTTTCCAAGAAGTCCTTTTGCAATGGGGGAATCAACTGAAATTTTTCCTTCTTTAAGATTGGCTTCGGTTTCAGGAACTATCCAGTAGGTCATTTGCTTTCCATTAGCAATATTTTTAATCTTCACTTTGGATAATATGGAGACTTTTGAAGTATCGAGTTTTGACCTATCCACGATTTTTGCATTGCGAACAGTTTCTTCTAATTTTGAAATACGCAATTCCAAATGCCCCTGAGCATCTTTTGCCGCATCGTATTCGGCATTTTCAGAAAGGTCTCCTTTATCGCGCGCTTCGGCAATTTGCCGCGAAATACTTGGGCGCTCTTTCGTTTTGAGCTGATGAAGTTCCTCTTTCAATTTCTTGAGTCCTTCTTCCGTAACATAACTCTGAGACATGATAAAAATATTAGTGTGATTGATGAGTAAAAACCCCCCGGCACCTTTGGCACCGAGGGGTTATGCAAAGATAAAAACCTATTTGAAATTACAAATTCATGCGAACTCCAATGGTATGTGTGCCATTAAATGGATTAGTTGCACGGTACGAATAATCCAACCCAAAGGTAGAACCTTTTTCTTTATTCAAAGGAAGCTCTGCGGTAAAACCAGTGCTGAATCCGGTAAAAGCATTGGTACGGAAAATATCCTTTGTATCATCATTATTAGTGATGCCTTTTTCAAAAGCATATCCTGCACGTACCATCAGGAATGATTTAAACCCGTACTCCAAACCTACTTTCACCTGATCTTTACCAAAGGAGTTAGAGGTAAATACAGAAGCAAGAGTAATTCTATGGGTCTTAGCAGTATCGCCTAAATAATAATCATAAGAGCCGCCAATATGAAGCTGAGAAGGCATCTCAAAAGCCGCTGATCGCTGGTTCACTGTCATGTTGGAGCCGCCAACAGTACCATTCTCTATCAGGGTTTTAAAAGCAAGTCCATCCCCGCTATATTGCATTTTAGGTCCTACATTTTTAAGAGACAATCCAAAATGAATATTGTTCATCGGACCAGACAAATATTGAATACCTGCATCAAGTGCTACACCCGCTGCTCTGGCATTTGGAATGGCTTCGTTAATAACCTTAAAATTCATTCCTCCAAAAATATGATCTGTAAATCCTTTGGCATATGAAAGTCCAATATTCAGCATCTGTATTTTGAAATTTCCCAATCCACCTTCAGGCAGTTCAGTAGTAGTAACTGGAATATTTCCAAAATCCATAGACATAATGCCCAGCCCCAGCACACCCGAAGCTCCTGCTTTTTGCGAAAAACCAAAAGTGTTTATGCCGATCCCTGTTCCTCCTAAATAGTTGGTGTGATCAAAAAGAAGTTCTGTCTTTTTAGTAAACGCTGTTCCGGCTACGTTCAGGAACTGAGATTCCAATCCACGACAGCCAGCAATATTGGCATCTGCCCATCCAGAGCTTCTTGCCCATGGGTTGATGAGCAACTCTGAAGCTCCTGCCTGACCGGAACGATCTAAATTGCCGGCAAATACGCTCCCCGCAAACAGGATTCCCGCAAGAACTGTTGCTGCCAAAACTTTGATTTTATGTTTCATACTGTTCATTATTTATTAATCGGTGATCAAAATTATTTATTTAGAATAACCTTTTTAACTGTTTTTTCATTTTCTGATTTTATCTCCATGAAATATATTCCGTTCGGCTGACTTGAAATATCAAATTGATATTTTGTCGGCATAGAAATATCACCTGTTGTTTCAGAAATTTTATCGCCCAGAATATTATAAAGCGCAACATTAACATGTCCAAGCCCGAATGCATTAATATTGACATATACATTTCCGGCAGAGGGATTCGGAAAAACAGAAATAGAATTATCCAAAGTAATGTCATTCACACTTACTCCATTGTTAATATTCACATCATCAATATAAAGTCGGTTTTGATACCCATTTATGTTAACGAACTTGATCATGAGTTCAGAAGCCATGGGGAGAGGAACTGTTTCCAGTCGCCATTGATTCGAAGTGGGGACAAATGGGTGCGTACTGAATGTAGGGGTAGCAGTGGTAAGCGCTGTACCGGATTTATTATAAGGAGTAGTCCATGTCACACCACAATCCGTTGACACCATTACTTTCAGCGTGTCGGAATAGTTGGGGTTGGAACTTGGATCAGTATAAAGTTGGTATGCAACATAAAATGTTAATTCGGCAGGGGCAGTTCCACCGGATAAATCCAAAGCGGGAGATTTTATCTCATCTATTTGTCCTATAACAGAATTGCCATAGTTATTCATAAACATAGATGCAACTCCCGATCTTTTTGCATCTTTTGTTACATCCCACGTAGGCTTATGCAATCCATATTTATTAATCCATGTTGCAGGAATCTGATAACTAAGATCTTCAAATCCTTCGACAAGAGGAGGACTTTGTCCTTTGGTATTTATATTTATAGTATCCGAATCAGAGCATCCTTTTGTATCGGTAACAGTAACAGAATAAATTCCTGAAGTTGAAACTGTAATTGTTTGAGTTGTTTCACTGGTGGACCAAGCATACATTGAACCCGCATAGCCTGCATCCAACAGAACAGTACCTCCGCATTGTGCTACATCAGCGCCCAAATCCACTGTAGGAATCACGTTGATAGTGATCTGCACGGTATCAACATCATTTCCGCATAAATCGGAAACATCTGCCCAGTAGCTTCCGGTAGAACCCGGTGTAATTGTTTTAGTAGTGGCGCCTGTTGACCAACTATACATTGAACCGGCATTGCCTGCATCCAACAGAACAGTACCTCCGCATTGCGTTATATCTGAACCTATGTTGACAACAGGAGCAAAATGCAGAGTTATATTCACCATATCAGAACCCGTGCATCCGTTTGCATCCGTACCTGTAACAGTATAAGAAGAGGCTGCAGTTGGAACAACCGAAATGTTTGCTGTTGTTCCTCCACCCGGTGCCCATACATAACTTGTTCCACCGGAAGCATAGAGATTTGCACTGCTGCCATTACAGATAGTTACATCGCTTCCCGCACGAATTGTAGGAAGAACAGGATGAACAGTCACCACGATGGTATCGGCATCAGACCCGCAAACATTAGTAGCAGAAACAGTGTATGTGCCTGATGCAGAAACTGTAATTGTTTGTGTAGTCGCAGCATTTGACCAAAGAAAAGTTGAACCTGCATTGCCTGCATCCAACAGAACCGTTCCTGCACCGCATTTCGTTACATCCGATCCTAAGTTCACAACAGGAACAGCTTTTACTGTAAAAGTTCCTGTTACACTCGTGTGAATATCACATTTATAAGAATATGCACCCTGAGATGTAGGTATAAATTGAAATACATTCCCTGCAATTTTAAGAGTATCTGAAATGCTGTCGATCGGGGTTGTAATATGCACAATATGGGTGTCGAGTGCGCTCACATCGTACACAAAACGAATTGTATCTCCCAAACACAGTGTTAAGGAATTTGGCGTGAATGCATTATCCTTCACTAACACCGAATCAACTTTAGCGTAAGCATTATATGCAAACAGGCACCCCATGATTATGACGAGCGAAATTTTTGCGAGAACATTTTTCATATTATATAATTTTAAATTATACGTTTATCATTTAGAACGAACCAAGGTCTATGGGTCTCATTACGCCAAACCATTTTACTATTTTTTCGCCAACGCCAGGCACTTCAACATGAATGATGTATACTCCACTGGCGATGGGAGTGCCTGCAGTATTCTTTAAATCCCAATCAAGCGATCCGTCACTCCACTCTGCAGGACTACCGGAACCTTTAGGAGAAAGATTAACAATGGCTTCTCCTTTTTTAATTCTTTTGATAAGCGTACCTCCAAGGTTGTAAATGGAAACCGTGCATTGCTCTGGAAGATTGGTAATCTTAATGCGGCTATCCAGATTGTTGGTTTCATAAGAAGAATAAGCATAGTATGGATTCGGAACCACATTGATCAAATCCAACGCACTAACAGCAAAATCGTTTTGCATGGTGTGCGTTGCAATGCCTTCTGTACCAAACGTATACATAGGCATATTGTAATTCTGCGGAGATGTTGCTAAATCAGTTGATGTGGTATATCCTTTTTTATATGTTTTAGCAACACGTAAGCGGATAGTTACATCCGATTCCAGCAAACTATGATCCGTTGCAAGCAATGGAATATTCACCCACATTGCATCTCTGAAAATTTCCCTTTGAGATTGAACTGTAGGATGACCACTATTGAAACTAAGAACAGAATCTATGCGTTTTCCTGCATCATAACAGGGAACATTAATTTTGTCAGAGTTTGTATAATCTTTATTATGTCCAAAAACATAAATGTAATGCTGCCCTCCGAAAACTGGCGCATTCAAATTTGCCGACCATGGCGCAGGTCCGTAAGTGTTTGCAGTAGGATTCCATTTCATATCTGCACCATTGTCATTTTGTGAATACGGTGTAACAGAATTACAAGTAGCAGACGAGCTGGTGTTGGATTCTGTAATAAGTTCACCCGAAACAAATGTTCCACTGATAACACTAATATTCATGGATCCGGTTCCGTCATCTACCAAAATCTTGCCTGTTGCACCCGATGCTCCGTTAATTGTTTCATTCACCGTAAATTTATTATAGTCAAAGGATTGAACAGTCGCCTTTGCTCCTGAGGAGGTGCCTACCATCGCATAAGGAGGTGTTATTAGTCCCAGTATGGATGAAACCACCATGTACCCGGATCCCGAATCGTCAGAAACGATTTTTGCAAATGCCACTACCTTGGAAGAAGATCCGGAATAAAAATTAACTGTTTCACCTGCTTGAAATGTTCCCAATGCCCCTCCGTAAACGATAGATCCTCTTCGGTTGTATTGAATGACAGCTCCCTTACGCAGTGAAAGAGCTGAGTTCTCTCCAAAACAAATGTTCAGGCGCTCACCGGTTTCAAGATTAACGGCATAACCGGGGAACCAACCCATTCCTTTATCCGAAATATAATTGGGATCGTTAGGATTAGTAAGCGATATTGGCCCGCCAGGATTTGTATTGCCATTTTTATCTACAGAATAATGACTTCTTTTGTCAAATCTTCTTGAAAAGGATCCATTCAGGTGTTCTGAATACGAATATGCTTGCTGACCAGCGATGGTATCCTCGCACATTTCAAGAACCACACAACGAGTCCATTTGGATTTATCACTTGTAAGAACAACATCTACACTTGCAAGGTCTTTCATATTTGTCAAACTCATTTGAAGCGGAGAAAAACCAGGACCCGTGTAATAATCGGTGGCAGGCTTAAATGGAGAACTGCTACAGGCAGTCAACGCATAAGGAGCCCATGTGCCACCCAGCACTCCTTCATAAACTTGATCATCGTCAAGACCTAGATAGTCCGGATTTGGAGTCACAGTGTAAGTGCCGGAGTGAATCCAGTTAGCTATTGATGTGGCTTCTTTATCCGCCACCCCCGTGAGCCATTTTCCACCTGAAAAAGTCATGGTTGCTTCTAAGAAACCATTAGGAGCTATCCCACTTCCAGGATCCGTGGTCTGTTGAATATTTAAAGATAATCCCCACTGCAAAATCAGTTGTTCGTTTGCTGCCTGAATGGTTTTATCAGACCTTACTGTATCTCCTGTTGTATTATTAATTAACATCCAAGCTGCATTATCAACGGTTTTTGCAATGCTGGTAGCAGTAGCACCGCTTTTAGCCCCCTGTATAGATTCGCCTTTATAAAATGTTCCTTTTATGCTTTTTAGGTGTACTATTGAAGATGCCGTTGCAGCAGAGGCAGGAGGAGGAATAGTAACTGGATAGTTATTAATAATAACTCCGGTTGCACCTGATTTTACTCCTGTAACTGTTTCACCAATCTGAAATGCTCCCACTAATGTTGAAGTCTTATAAGGGATTACTGATACCGTATCAAATTTGAACGTGAAAAAATTATTCTCCGGAACATTCAAAGGATCTATAACTTTAACATTCACCGGACCTTTTCCACTGGCATAAGTAGGATGTAATATCCTTCCGGACGCAGATTCAAGAATCTCTTCGGTAGTTTCAGAAGTAAAATCGAGCGCTCTACCTCCGTTTCCATTTCCTTCAACACGCGTAATCATCGGTCCGTTTCCATACGCTCCATGTATTTCTGTTCCACCGGTATAAGGGGTGGAAACATGCGGAATGGCTGAATAGGAAAAAATGTTTTTACGTCCTTGCTTGTACGGTTTTTTCTGACCATCCATAGCAGGGGTAGCAGACCAGTCGGCAGGATGGGTGCATTGGTTGTCTGCCCAATTAACCACCCCGTCTTGTTTGTAGGGTTTAAAATTATTATACCCATATGCCAAAGCCATGTAGTAATATGTTTTATGATTAACAAGCATGGGGTCTCCCTTGGCAAAAAGATCTGTGGTAACAACAAGAGAGTGAAAAAGACCTTTGTCAGAACCACTTACTTGCTGAGTAGGCACAAGCGCACCAAGTGTTTGGTCGGCTAAGTAATTTACAAGGGAAGTAACACTATTTTTTACATCGCACTGAGCAACCAAGCGGGCTTTATCCGCATTCTCCAAATCGCCAGCAGAAACAGTTCCATCTTTCAATTGATATATTTTATATCCCTCAAAATGGTAAGTGGTGTCTATACAAGAAATCGGTTGTCCTGTTGAATCAGCCAATGAGATAGATGCATCATACTCCTTATAATTTTCATTGTAATTATTGGAAGTGGGCTTGTTAGAAAGATACAAAATCAATTTTTTATCCAACTCCTGAATGGTAAGATCGGGCGCATCGGGTCCGTTAAGAACCTGAAAGCAATTGTCAAACAATTTTTGTGCTTTATCATCTGCTAACAGCATTAAATTGACAGATGCCTGAGGTCCTCCTGAAGATGCTCGTGCATATACCACACCCGCAGTAACCACATTAACAGCGCCAGGCAGCAGACGAAAAGGACCTGCTGATTGCACAAACCTGCGATCGTCTGGCTTGGCACCGGCAGTAACCTCGGTCCAGTCAGGCATTGAGGTTCCCGGATTTCCGCAATTGCCTCCTACACCCCACTGGTACTGCTGATCTGAAAGACCGGGAAAGCAATACGCAGTTTGAATGGTGGTGCTTCCTCCTGAGGGATATCCTAAACCACCATAATAGAAAGGAGTACCGTTATCCCACGTACCGCTCATGTAATTGTAATATTCTTTTGCTATGGTCGGATCGCCATACGGTGCCGGATGGTTAGTGTAATACACAAAGTGAGTCATAATGGCTTGCTCGCAGGGCTCATCTATCTGACAGTCATGGTTATTATCTTTCCCATCACCTGGAGTAGCAATAGGACCACGAAAAAAGTCAATGCCGAGTGCAGGAGGATTAACACCGTATCCTTTTTCTGCAGCACAAGTTACATCGTTATTGGTTCCATTATAAACATAGCCCAACCCTCTTGATACATCGCAACCCACATAGTCATCGGTAGCACAACCCAAATCCGGGTCTGCCCAAAGTCCAATAAAAGTGCTGTCTAATGTTAAACTCGAACGGTTGTATATGCGATAGTTTATGAAAGTCATGCTATTAATTTCATCATCGGTAAAAAATCCGAATGCCTGACAATGCACTTCAATCCCCATGGGAAGCCCTTTTGTATTTGAATGAATGTTTCCTTTATCGTTAATCACCCACCAAATGGATTGATCTCCAAAAAGTTGATCAACCGGAGTGCAGCTGTTGGCTTGACAACCGCCAAAATCATCGTTTGAAAAGAGGTCGAAACCCGGGTAATCTCCATCAGCAGATTTATATAATCCATCTCCGTTTTTATCAAAGAATGGGGCGAGGTATTGAGTTTGTCCCAGCGCTGTGTTTCCGTTTCCTGGCCAATTGGTAATGGCAGAAGTGGCAGGACCGCTGCCACCTACAAAGGCAGCAACTTCTGACTGGGTAATTTTATAATGTTGGTCGTATTGCTGACAAACCTCGGGTGAAATGGTGGCAGCTCCTTCGGTAGTCAACGGACCGGGCCACCAATCGTTATTCCCGCCAGAGCGGTATTCCTGACCGGCAAGGTACAAATTGCCTGAATTCATGCCGCCTATCCAAAGGGCTCCAGCATACATGGGCATTAATCCTGAACCTTTAGGTATCTCGTATTGACCCATTGCCTTTGCATAATCCCACCACATATCACCGCCTGTACACATGCGGGCACGCACATTATTTATATCCAGATCGGTCATCGCAAGTCCTGGGGTACATCCTGAAAGAAGTGAAGGAGGAGGCGCTGCTTGTTTATGTGTAGCAGTAGTAGAATGGGTTAGAGGTAATGCATAAGCAGAGCTTATAGCCAATAGACAATAGGCAACGAACAATAGGCAATGTGGCATGAAGTGCGTCCCGATAGTTATCGGAATCGCGCCTACTGGGAGTTGTTTTTTGTTAGTTATGATTTTCATATTGACGAAGTTTGATAATTCAGTTTTTATATGTTTATTATAAATTCATTCTACTTTCTACAATATTATCTTTACGCTTTGCAACACCAACTTTGCTCTCCGTAACACTAATTTTACTCTCCGTAATTAAATTAAAAATTCATTATTACTCCAATCCTCATTCTTCTCGGAAGACTGTAATTACCGGGGCTTGCTAATTTAACATTGTATTGGTCTATAAATGCCTGGGCATTATACTTGCCATTAATCTCGTTTTGATTGTTAGGGGAAGAAAGATATCCATCATCCTTAGGGTCGCCCGTATATCGATATACGTTAAGTACATTCTGCGTATTGAGTACATTTAATATCTGCAGATAAACAGTGATGTTAGATTTTTTAACTTTCTCGCCTGTACCTTTTCCCCACTTAAGCTGCATATTTTTATCAATACGCAGATCCATGTGATATTGCCATGGCAAGTTGGATCCGTTGATATTTCCGGATAAACTGCTTGGTTGATTTAGTCCCATCAACACCTCACTGACAACATTTGCACGCCTGCTATAAGGCAATCCGCTATTGGTACGAAAGATCACATTACCGCCTAAATTTTCAAAAAATATTTTCGCCCACTTTGCCTGAGGTCCTCTGTAATCCTTGCCGCTGCCGAAACGATAATCATAATTCAACACAATGGCATGGCGTTGGTCAAAATCCAAAGGATAGGTGCTGCGCAAATTAGGTTGTCCTGATGCTGCTGCTGCAACCGCACCGGCATTTGAAGTAGCTGAGGATCCGGTACCTTCGGCAAACTGCAGGGTGTAGCTGGCACTAAGTTGGGAATTCTGTGTCCTGCGCAGATCGTAAGAAATTGAGAACCCTTTTACATTCCCAAAATCCACATTTCCAAAAGTGCTATAGGTAAGAGGGTATGCCTCAAATACATTTATCATTTGAAGCATATCCTTCATCTGACGGTAAAAAGCAGAAAGCGTAAGTGATGAATTCTTTCGATCGTTCAGCACCTGATTAAATCCAACCTCGTAATCAACCGTCCTTGACGCTTTCAAATCATAATTAGCACCGGTTCCGTTTTTGAAAGAAAGGGGAGAAAACGGACCTACGGGAGCACGTTGGGTAAGCACATCGTAATGAGCAAAAAAACTTGCCATAGGAGCTCCATTAATATCTTTGGTTATTGGGAACGTAAAAGAGATACGTGGATTCAAGTTGATTTGTGTCTGATACATTTTAAATACATTGCTCACTTTAGATGAATCCAGAAATTTTTCGTTTGGATATTTCAGCATGGGCTGAATGGTACCGCTATTAGTTAACCGAGTAATATCTTTTGGATCAATAATAATTATTCCCTGAGAATTGTACCATGTACCACCATGGCGATAGCCCACCACTTTGGTGGGATTTTTTGCATCATCCACATAAACCACATAATCTGCTCCCACATTGGCAGGATGTGTAAATTGAGTAGCTTCTGCAACCGTGTATGCTTCATTGAGGAGATACATATCTTTAAGCACAGGCTGGTTGGAATTAAATGCATCTACGCGCAAACCTATGTTAAACTTCATGTCTTTTATATCAAACTTATCCTGAATGTATCCCGCCACGTAAACGGGCTGAAATGCCGGAATGGTTCTGGTGTAATTTCCGTTCTCATCCTTATCCTTATAATAGGACTCGAGTGCTGCCATGTCAAATTTGGAACCGGTAAGTTTCTTACCATAAATTGAATAACCATTATAGCCGACTAATGAACTGCCGCTATTAATCAGTTCATCCGGAGAGAACATATTAATAGAAAGTTGGCTAGGGTCCAAATTATCAACATCAACCCATTCATTATCTGCAATTACTAATTCTTTTCTGATTTCTTTTCCAAACTGACTTTCTGCCGAAGAGTTAGTAACATATGGATGCATGTACACAGGTGCAGAAGTGTATATAGAGGAAGTCCCCGTCCAAATAGGTCCTGTTCCGGTATAAGGCGTGCTTACACTCGAATCTAATTGTGTCAAATGCTTGTTAACGAGCTGACGAGCCAGTTGCCATAAGGGCGTACCGCCCGATGTGGTGATACTCCAAGCCCGTTCAGTTCTTTTCTCATATTCAAATCCAGCCTGAATGGCGTTGTTTTTAATATCCGCAGAAAAAGTACCTGTGACGCGTAATTGCGATGATTGAGAAGTATTATACCCACCGTATGATCTGCCAGTTCCGTAGAAAAGCGCATAAGGACTAGGAGGACGGTCACCATTTAACAAACCTCCTCCGATAGGGTTTTGCATTTCGGACAAAGAACTTGGAGCACCCATCAAATTATAATAATCTGTGGTGTAATTAACAGCCAATGGATTTAAAGTACCGGGAGTGAATTCTACTGAGTCACTCTTCCATGTGTTTTGAGAATAAGAGTTCACAACCCCTGTTACGCTGTCTCTTACGGCAACATAAGAACGAGATCTGACACTTTTAAATTTTCCAACATAGGCATAATCAAAAAAGTTTTTCTTATGATCCACATCTTGCATACTTTGCTTGAAACTATTATAACTGACTTGCAGCGAATAATATGCATTGGTAATAAATGCTGATGATTTTTCATCTTTGGATTTCTGTCTGCCCAGTTTGTGTGTGATCTTTCCATACATCCTCATATTATTAGATATAACCTGCGGATTATGTGATGGATTAAACAGAGAATATTCATAAACAAAAGCACGGGCATTAACATAGTTCATAGACCCACCAACGGTAAGCGTGATTCTATCGCTTGGTTTGTAATCAATTTTTCCGCTAAACGTTGCATTATTGCTTCTTGTATTTTGCGCAGCTTTGATATGCTGGATATCATTCATAGTAACAAAATCCGCTTTGGGAATCAAACCTGAACCATCCGCAGAAAGCTGCAAAGGGTGTTGTTCTATCTCAGCAAGTTTATCGGCATTCACTTTATAATGCCCTATCGCAGAAGGATTCGGATCTTTCTCCGTGCTAACCTGACCGGAAAGAAAGAAACCAAGTTTTGGATTTTTATTTCCACTGCTGTCTTTTTTAAACATTAAGGGACCGCCCACATTAAAATCAGCGAAGTTATAACCATACTTATCGGTAAGTTGGGAAGAAATTAACTGAACGCCTCCATAATAATTAGGGCGAACACCGCCACGAGTAGTGATATTAATAACTCCTCCTGTTGCATCTCCATATTGCGCAGGCAAACCCCCTGTGATAACAGATATTTGCTCCACTCCGCTCTGAGGCATTCCAAGCGAACCTACTGCACGCACGCCATCAATATAATAAGAAGTTCCGTCTGCGCGAGCCCCTCGTATATTTAAACTGCGGTTATCATCCTCCTGAGCTACTCCTGCAGCGGTAGCTGCAACGGTGTTAATGTTCTTAGAAGGCATCGCTTCAAACTCTGCGCGGGTAATATCTTTTCCCTGAACATTATCCGCTTTTATAAGGGGTTTCTCGTATTCTATTATTTCGACTGGTCCAAGTTCAACTGCACTTGACTTAACTTTCAAATCCTGATAAGTTGTTCTATCACCTCCTATTAGCACCCCAGTCATAAGAAGCGGCTGAAAACCAACTGCTGCTGCTTTAAGATCATATTTTCCGGGAGTAATTGGTTTGATGGTGAAATTACCGTCAATATCTGCCACTGTTTTTGCTATAGCAGATCCGCCCTGCTCCAACTGCACATTGGCAAAAGAAACCCCTTCTGAATTTGCAGCATCAATAACTCTTCCTTTCAGAGCTCCGGATTGTGCGAGGGCTGCTGTTCCGGTTGTAAGTGCTACTAAGATGGCAGTGTAGATTTTTTTGCGCATATTTTTTAATATTAAATTTTTAATGGCTGAAGTTTAATTTATCTACTCAACTACCAATCTGTACGCATGTATTAATAACAGCCAATCTCGTATTGATTAGCAAAATAGTATGCATTCGTATTTTAGTAGCGTTTAAAAAGAGCGGACAAATGTATAAATAAATAAATTCCATATCCAAAAAAAATGAGCGCTTAAAATCGCCTGTCGACTTTGCACTCTTTGCGCATATCCTGTACTTGATATGTTGGTTTTCAATCGTCATGTACAATGATTCTTTTCATGACAAATATACGGCTATGCTCAGCGCTTCTTAGAGAAAATTGGTAAGTGGTGGTTTTTTTTTAGTAAGTGGCTGAATCTGAAGAAAGAATTAATTGAGTTGAGTGAGTCAACTCAACAAACTAAGAGTTCTATACGAATCAACCATTTAACACAATTAACTTATTTACACCTATTTAAGTTTCTTAAGAAAATCTTCCTTCTTCCTGCGGGAAACTTCCACTTTGCTTCCATCGCTCATCACAGCATAACCACCGTCTTCCTTCAGAAAGCGTATCATGTGGTTCATATTAATAAGATTGCCATGATGCACGCGGATAAAATCTTTTTCTGGGAGCAAATCTTCGTAATGTTTCAGCGTTCCGGAAACAAGATATTTTCTTCCATTGCTGAGATACACATTGGTGTAATTATCATTTGCTTCGCATCGAATAATGTCTTTCACCGAAACCACTTCATAAGCATTGCCTGTTGGCAGAGTGATTTTGTTGTATTGTTCGTCCCCCTGTTTTATATTCTCCAGCAGAAAGCGAAGATTTTCTTCAGTAGAAAATTTAGTTTTGCTGTCAACTACTTTTTTCACTGCGGTTTTTAATTCTTCTGCATCAATGGGTTTAAGGAGATAATCAAGCGCGCTGTATTTGATGGCTTTCACGGCAAACTTATCGGTTGCGGTGGTGAAGATGACATCAAACTTAAGGTCGCTCAATTTTTCCAGCACATCAAATCCGCTGCCATCGGGCATCATCACATCCAGAAAAATAAGTTCGGGCTTTAGCGTGCGGATCAATTCAATTCCTTCCTTCACATTTTCTGCCCTTCCGGCAATATGTATATCGGAGCAGTTTTTCTGCAAAAGCTGCGCAAGTACCTCTGCGCTTTTTTTTTCGTCTTCTATTATAAGTGCTTTAATCATATTGGTTGGTAAAAATAATGCAAAACCGCGAATCTATGCGAATGACGCAAATAAATTCATTCGCGGTATTCGAATATGTTCGCATTGTTGGCATTATGTAATTGGTATAAATATTTCCACCTTGGTGCCGAGAGCATTCCTGTTTTCATCTTCCAGATCGGTTATCCGAACGCTTAGATCCGAATGATGAATACGGTTCAATACTTCCAGACGTTCGCTGGTAATCTTCATTCCCATGGATTCATGCTCATTACCTTTTGAGCTTATCCTTAATGCTTGTGATTTTTTTCTTCCGATACCGTTATCCTGAATAATACATATAATATAGGTATCGTTCTGCGAAACAGATATTTCAATTTTCCCTTTTCCATTTTCTTTCGGAATCACTCCGTGAATAATTGCATTCTCTACATAGGGCTGAATGAGCATCCCTGGAATTTTATGAAAATCGGTTTCCACTTTCTGGTCAATGTTGATCGTATAATCAAATTTATTATCCCATCGGAGCGCTTCCAGTTCCATGTATAATTTAAGCGAATCAATTTCTTCGCTTATAGCAATGGAAGGTTTTTCGCTGTTGGAAAGGATCATTCGCATAAGTTTGGAAAACTTATTCAGGTAACGAAGAGCTGATTCTTCATCTTTCGTCATAATGAAACTCTGAATGGAACTGAGTGAATTAAAAATAAAATGCGGATTCATCTGTGCCCGCAGCGCTTTGAGTTCGTTGTTTGCCAGTTGTATCTCTCTTGATAATTTCTCTGCCGCCTTTCTGCGGACAGATTCCATTCGCACACGAAGAAAAACAAAAACAAGCAGTGCTGTAATTGCCGTCATTGTGATCCTGAACCACCATGTTTTCCATATTGGCGCAAGAATCGTGAATGAAAATGTTGCCGGTTCTTTGTTCCACAAACCTTCGTTATTACAACTGATCACCTTGAAAATGTAGTTGCCTGCAGCAAGACTCGAGTAGTGCGCAAAAGTCTCTTTTGTTTCGGGCGACCAGGTTTTGTCAAATCCTTCAAGCATAAATTTATAGCGAACCTTTTCTGGATTCGTAAGGCAAATGCCGATGTATTCAAACGAAATATTATTCAGGTAATACGGAAGTTTTGAATTGTCCGGAAGCACCGTGTCATTATAAAATATGCTGATGTTTTTAATGCTTGTTCTGGATTCAATGTGATTGTGATGCAGTGCATAGGGATCAAAATGAATAAGTCCGTTCACCGTTCCGAACCAGATCGTTCCATCCTTATCTCGCCAAATTCCGTTGGAATTTGTTTCCATGCTGCTGAATCCTTCTTCTGTTCCGTAATTCTGCAAAATAATTTTCCCTGACTTCTTGAATTCTTTTGCATCAAATCTGTTCACACCCTGATTAGTGCCGATGTAGAGATTTTCATACGCAGTATCGAATGACATCACATACACGAGATCAGAACTCAACCCATCTTTTTCACTTACGAGAGAAACCTCTTCGGTGGAAGGATTGTAAATGTAAACTCCATCAAAACTTCCGAAATACAAATTACCATTCTTATCTTCGTCAATGGCCAGATACGATTTGCTTTTCAGATCTATTTTTTTTGAAAAGTCCAGATATTCATTCCCGTTATAACAATAAAGTCCTCCCAGATAAGTTCCCAACCAGATGTTTCCCTTGCTGTCCTCAAATTCATACCATACATCAAAATTTTGCGCATCAGATTTCAGATCAAATTTTTTCAGCTTCCCTTTTTCAAGAATTGTTCCGCCTTTATTTCCTCCCAGCCATATTCTTCCTTTTCTATCCTGAATGATCGATGTTACGGAATCACTTTTCAATCCGTCTTTTCTTCCGTGAATATTTTTAAAAGTCTTTCCATCGTAAATAGAAACTCCTTTATTCGTTCCCATCCAGATGTTGCCGGCTTTGTCTTCCATTCCCGCATTCATCTGCGTGCCGATGAGACCGTCTTTCTCAGAATAGTTTCGAAAATTCCTGCCATCGTATTTATAAAATCCTTCTTCGTACGCTCCAATCCAAAGATTATTTTTTCTGTCACGAAAAATCGGAAAAATCATTGGATTCAACAATCCGTCTTTTGAAGCGTAAGTTGCAAATGCAGGATCACGGAAACGGTATAACCCGTTGAAAGTTCCAAGCCAGAGATTTCCTTCTTCATCCACAAAAAGTTTTCCGATCTTATCTCCATTCTGCACATCTGCGATATGAAAAGTTTCAACAGACACTTCATCCCGCCTCACCCCGACCCTCTCCGAAGGAGAGGGAGAAACCCCAGAAGAGAGAAGAGAAATTTTATTCAGTCCATTGAAAGTTCCAACCCAAATGTCATTTGAGTGTTCATCCTTTATCACAGAATTTATGTGGTTGTCGGATAAACCATCTTGTGTAGTGAACGTTTTGAGGTTTACTCCATCATATTTCACTACTCCACTGTTTGTTCCGAACCAGATATTTCCACTTTCGTCTTCGGTGATGCTTGTGATCAGCGAATCATAAATTCCTTTTACGACAGAATAATTATCAAACGATTTATCCTGAGGAATTTTGTTTTCAAAAGCTATTTTGCTCACACCGCTGTCAGTACCCATCCATATATTTCCGCTCTTATCAGCATATATCAAAGAAATATTGTTAGAGGGTAATCCTTTTTTTGTGGTGAGCGATGAAAAGGATTTTCCATCGTAGATGGTGATTCCTTCTGTGGTGGCAATCCAGAGATTTCCATTCTTGTCGGTGCTAAGCGAGTTGATATAATCTCCCGCAAGTCCGTGCTTCCTGGTGAAGGTTGAAAAACTTGTGGCACCTGCCCTGAGCGATGATGAAGGATCAAATTTACTGAGTCCGCTGATGGTTCCTACCCATATATTTCCCTGATTATCTTCTGCAATACTCGTTACCCAGTGATTCGCCAATCCGTTCTTTGGAGAGTAGTTGGTAAAAGTTTTTCCGTCAAACTTGCTCAACCCGCCATAGCCACCGCTCCACAAATTTCCTTTGCTGTCCTGAAAGATCGCATACACCTGCACGAACGGAAGTCCCTGCTCGGCAGAATAGTTTTTGAAATTGTAAGACTGGGAGAAAGATTTAAGAGTAAACAGCAGACAGCAGACAAAAAAACATAAATAATAATTTTTTCGAATGATGGGTGATGGAGGGCTATTCACGATTAACAATTAACTTTCTACCAATTGGGTCTTTTCAGAATTTCCGAATAGACAATAGCTTCTCGAATATCAAAATTAAATTCCGGTTCTTCCACCGCAACTGATTCAGCAACAACTTTCTTAGCTGTTGCTTTCTGATATTTTATTTCTTCCTTTTGATTCTTCGGATGTAAATGCGAAGGAGTTATCTTTTCTTTTTTTTCAGAATGTGTAACAATCTTAGTTGGCTGAAGTTTTATCGCCACAGGTTGCGGCTTAGGTTGAATAACCTGCGGCTCAGGAATTTTTTCTTCAGGCGCTCCTCCCCCTAATATTTCTTCCAACATTTTTGTAAAATCTTGCTGAGGGGCTTGCTTTTCAACAGGCGGATGAACCGGTAGTGGCGATTGCGGTTGCGGATCAATCGTTGGACGATTCTGCGTTACCTTTTTTCCAGCTTTAATAATGCTGTAAATAACGTATGCCACCGTTAAGAGTATATATATGTAATTAGTGCCTGCTTGCATTTTTTTGGCTAAAGCCCAATTCGTTTCTTTACAGAGTTGCCACGACCTTAAGGTCGTGGCTATTAAAATTTAAAATACAAAGGGCTTTAGCCCAAACTTTTATTTTATAACGTGCCTCGTTGCTCCTGCTCTCTTTCTATAGATTCAAACAATGCTTTAAAATTTCCTTTACCAAAACTTTTCGCTCCCTTGCGCTGGATGATCTCAAAGAAAACTGTTGGTCGATCTTCCACGGGCTTAGTGAAAAGTTGCAGCAAATATCCTTCTTCGTCCCGATCTACAAGAATATTTAACGATTTTATTTTCTCTATGTCTTCATCAATTTTCCCTACACGTGCAAAAAGTTCATCGTAATAGGTATCCGGAACGTAAAGAAAATCTATTCCCCGTTTGCGAAGTTCGGTTACGGTGTTGATAATATCTTCGGTGAGAACGGCAATGTGCTGCACACCTGCTCCGCGATAAAATTCCAGATACTCATCGATCTGAGATTTCTTTTTCCCTTTTGCCGGCTCATTGATCGGGAACTTCACATACCCATTTCCGTTTGCAACCACTTTACTCATAAGTGCAGTGTATTCGGTAGAAATATCTTTGTCGTCAAAAGTAACCAGCAATTTAAACCCCATTGCCTCTTCATAAAATTTTACCCACTCATTCATTTGTCCTACTTCCACATTGCCTACGCAATGGTCCACCACCTTCAGCCCTACTGGATTTATTTTCAAAAGCGATTTTGCAGGTTTATATCCCGGAAGAAAAACTCCTGTATAATTTTTTCTTTCTACAAAGGTGTGAAGTGTTTCACCATACGTATGAATGGCAGCTGTTTTCACTTCACCGAATTCATCGGTTGAAGTTTGAGGAGCAGAAAATGCTTTAGCTCCTCGCTTCACCGTTTCGTTAAACGCCTTTTCGGCATCGTCCACCAAAAGCGCAAGCACTTTCACTCCGTCACCATGCGTTGCAACATGTTGGGTGATCTCACTGTTCGGATCAAATGAAGTGGTGAGCACCAAGCGTATCTTACCCTGCTGAAGCACATAAGACGCACGGTCTTTCGCTCCGGTTTCCAATCCTGCATACGCCACCAATTCAAATCCCCAAGCAACCTGATAATAATAGGCAGATTGTTTTGCGTTACCGACATAGAACTCAATATAATCGGTTCCGAGCAGCGGAAGAAAATCAGGCGTTCCGTTTTTGTGAAGTTCTTCGAGTTTATTTATAGGTTTTGCTGTTGTTGTCATTTTTTCATTTGTTATTGATTAATTAATTTGTTCGTCATTGCTTCATCCCGATGTATCGGGATGAAGCAATCTTTTTGGAAGATTACTTCGCTCCGCTCGTAATGACGAATGACTACCACATGGCTAATTGCAGAGAGAGAAGAGAAGATGTTCTTTGTTTCATGTGAAAATATTTTAGATTAGTCATTCATATTTGGTTATTTTTTTGCATAAATAAACGGCTAAGGGTATAAAAATTTCATGTGCGTGCTCGTGGCAACAGTCCTTTGTTCTTAGCGTTTGAAGTCAGTTTCATCT